>DASQBE010000037.1:0-17106 GCA_035635355.1 Binatia bacterium
CGGCCCATGCCCACGAGGCGCGAGAGCACGAGGCGAAGCCCCGCGCCGGCGGAGGCGTGCGTCTCCAGCCCGAATCCCGGAAAAGGGGCGGCGTCGCCGAGGCCGACCCGCCCCAAGTCATCCTCCAGCGCCAGGATCCAGCCGCGCCGCTCTTTCACATCCCCGTCGGCGCTGGGCCAGGGGTCCCGAAGCGGCAGGGAATAGGGCTTGAGGCGGGCGCGCACGATGCTCACGCGACCGCCATTCCGGCCGCGAAGAGGAGCCCGAAGAGGACGTGGAGTCGCGCGGTGCCGAAGAGCGCCGCGTTGAGCGAGGGGCCGTCCTCGCGACCGAGGACGCGGCGCCCCTCGGCCAGGGCGAGCGGGGCGGTGATCATCGGCAGGAGCGCCCACGCGCTCACGCGGCCCGCGAGGAAGAGGATCGCCGGCGTGGCGTACGCGGCGGCGAGAAGGGTCAGGTATTCCGCGCGCGCCCCGCGGCGACCGACCCGCACGGCCACCGTTCGCTTTCCGGCCGCCCGGTCTCCCTCCAGATCGCGCACGTTGTTGACGACGAGGATGGCGGTGGCGAGGGCGCCCACGGGGACGGCGGCGGCCAGGGCGTCCAGGGACAGAGCTCTCGTCTCCACGAAGTAGGTTCCGCACACGGCGACCACGCCGAAGAAGAGAAACACGAAGAGGTCTCCCATCCCATGATACGCGAGCGGCCAGGGGCCGGCCGTGTACCAGGCGCCCGCGGCGATCGAGGCGACCCCGATCACGACCACCATCCAGCCCGCCGCGTGCGATAGATAGAGGCCCGCGAGCGTCGCGAGCAATAAGGAGAGGAGGATGCCCCCACGCACCTCGGCGGGGGTGAGCCATCCCATCGCGAGCGCGCGGGGAGGCCCGAGGCGCACCCCGGCATCCGCGCCCCGGCGAAAGTCTCCGAGATCGTTCACGAGGTTCGTTCCGATCTGGATGAAGATCGCGCCCCAGAGCGCGGCGAGGGCGGGGCCGAGGCGGAAGGCGTGATCCCGCGCGGCCAGGGCGGAGCCAACCGCGACCGGCACGAGGGCCGCGGCCAGCGTCGGCACGCGCGCCGCGTGGAGCCACGCGCGCGCGCGGCTCATGGGCTCAGTCCCGGCCACCGCTCAAGGCAGGCGGCGGAACTTGGAGAAGTCGGGCTTCCTCCGCTCCAGGTAGGCGTTCCGGCCTTCCTGGGCCTCTTCGGTCATGTAGTAGAGGAGCGTGGCGTTTCCGGCCAGCTCTTGCAATCCCGCCTCGCCGTCACAATCCGCGTTGAGCGACGCCTTCAGGCATCGCAGGGCCAGCGGGCTCATCGCGAGCATCTCGCGGCACCACGCGACCGTCTCCTCCTCGAGCCGATCGAGGGGCACGACGGTGTTCACGAGCCCCATCGCGAGCGCCTGCCCGGCGTCGTACTGACGGCAGAGGTACCAGATCTCTCGCGCTTTCTTCTGGCCGACGATCCGCGCGAGGTAGGACGCTCCGAATCCGCCGTCGAAGGAGCCCACCTTGGGGCCCGTCTGCCCGAACCGCGCGTTCTCGGCCGCGATCGTGAGGTCGCACACGACGTGGAGCACGTGGCCTCCGCCGATCGCGAAGCCGGCGACCATGGCCACGACCGGCTTCGGGAGCGTTCGGATCAGACGCTGGAGATCCAGCACGTTCAGCCGGGGCACCTTGTCCTCGCCCACGTAGCCCGCTTCGCCACGCACGCGCTGGTCCCCGCCCGAGCAGAACGCCTCGGTGCCCGCTCCGGTCAGGATCGCGACGCCGACCTCGGGGTCCTCGCGAACGTCCTCGAAGGCCTGGATCATCTCCTCCACGGTGCGCGGGCGAAACGCGTTCCGCACGTCGGGGCGGTTGATCGTGATCTTGGCGATTCCCTCGGCCTTCTCGTAGCGGATATCGGTAAACGCGCGCGCGTCCTTCCATGCGATCGCGGCGGTCGGGGTCGTGGCGGTCTGGGTCATGGACGTCGGGCTCCTCGCTCGGATTTCGGGTTTGGGCTCAAGGGGTCGTCGCTTCCGCGCGCGGCACCGCCAGCGCCACGTTCCAGTGGGTCGCGATCGCCTCGGCGAACGCCTCGGGGGCTTCGAGATGAACCGTGTGTCCCGCGCCGGGAACGACGACGCACTTAGCCCCGGGCACCGAGGACGCGGAGCGGCGGGCCACCTCCACGTACTTGGGATCGCGCTCGCCGGCGAGGAAGAGCACGTCGGAGCGGAGCTCGGGAAGGCGTCCCCCCACGTACTCGTGCGCGCCCTGGCCCATCCCGCGCAACGAGTGCGCCAGGCCCGAGGTGGAGTTGCCGAGCCTCCTCGCGCGCAGCGCGGACAGGGTCGCGTGCGGAAGCTCCCACTGCGTTTCGAAGAGGGGCAGCGTGCCCCAGTAGTCGGCGAACCATTCGACCCCGCGCTCCTCGATGCGCACGGCGAGCGCGTCGTCCGCGTGGCGGCGCCGCCCGCGCGCGTCCGGGTCCTCGATCCCCGACGAGGCGCTCTCGAGAATCAGCGAGCGGA
Source organism: Binatia bacterium (assembly GCA_035635355.1). Taxonomy (GTDB): domain Bacteria; phylum Eisenbacteria; class RBG-16-71-46; order SZUA-252; family SZUA-252; genus WS-7. Next base: position 2,528 of record DASQBE010000037.1, read on the forward strand.
CGCGTTCCGGATGGGCGAGGGCGTAGTGGAGCGCGACGCGCCCTCCCATGGAGTAGCCGAGCCAGTCCGCCTGGTCCACGCCCAGCTTCGCCGCGATCGTCTCGAGATCGCGGACGGTCTCGGGCATCGTGTACCGGAGCGGATCGTCGGGGGTCTGGGATTTCCCGTGCCCCGCGAGGTCGATCGCCACGGCCGCGCGGCCCATGCTTCGGATCCGGGGCAGGAGCGGCGCCCAGTCGGCACTCGAGCCGCTGAAGCCGTGGAGGAGCACGACGGCGCCTTCGAGTGCCAGGTCGCCTTCGACCTCCAGGTGATAACGGACGCCACGAATGTCGAGGTTCATGCAGGAATCCTCCCCAGGGTCCGGACCGCGTCGTCCCACACGGCCTGATGCCAGGCGCGGTTTTCTTCTCGGTCCGTCCGGATCTCGATGACTTCGGTGGTGCGGGATCGAAGCGAGGCGCCGGCTCGGCGCAGGAGCTCCTCCCAGGTGTTCGGCCGCGAGTAGGGAACCCCATACATCGATGCGACGGCGGCGAAGTCCAGCCCGTGCGGCGTCCCGAAATACGTCTCGAAGGAATCGTGCCGGGCCGCGGGCAGGAAGGAGAAGATTCCGCCTCCGTCGTTGTTCACGACCACGAGGGTCGCGGCCACGCCCTTCCCGCGCGCCATGTGGAGCGCGTTCAGGTCGTGGTGGAAGGAGAGATCGCCGGTGACCAGGAGAAGCGGCGCGCTCGAGCCGGCGCTCGCGCCGAGGGCGCTCGAGACCAGGCCGTCGATCCCGCTCGCGCCGCGGTTCACGAGCACGCGGTGATGGCGCGGATGCGCGGGCACGAACGCATCGAGGTCCCGGATGGGCATGCTGTTTCCCACGTAGAGGACGGCGTCCTCGGGGAGCGCGTCGAGGAGCGCGGGGAAGAGGGCCCCCTCCCCGAGGGATTCCCCGCGCGCGAGATGACGGGCCAGGACCTCGCGCGCCTGGTGCTCCGCGCGCTCCATCTCCTCGCGCCAGCTCGGCAGGGGATCGGACGAGGTCTCCAGGGCCTCGGCGAGCGCCGTGGCCGCTTCCTCCGGGTCGGCCGCCAGGACCTCGCGCGCGCGCCGCGCCGGGCTCCGCCAGGCCGAGGCGGGGTCCACGAGGACGTGGACGGCCGCGGGGTGCCGGGCGGCATAGGCGTGGTAGGCCTTGGACGTGAGCGCGGCTCCGAACTGGATCACGAGCTCGGGGCCGCACCGCTCGGCGAAGGCGGGCGAGCGGAGGAACGTGTCGTAGGCGCCGAGAATGGGCGCATCCGTCGCGTGGCCGAATCGGATCTGGGACGCGGGATCGGCGAGCACGGGATAGCCCGTGACCTCGGCGAGGCGCGTGATCGCCCCGGCGAATCCGGGGCCATTGTCGTCGGGGCCGCAGATCAGGAGGCCGCGCCGGAGCGAGCGTGCGGTCTTGGCGAGGCGCTCGATCGCGCGGCGCGGAGGAGGCATGGGCTCGGGGGCGGCGTGGCTCTCGGGAGCCTGCGCGGGCGGCGGTAGCCGGTCGGGCTCGGGAAGGAGCGGCTCCCGGAAGGCGAAGTTCAGATGCACGGGCCCCGCCGGCGCTCGCCACGCCTCCGCGGCGGCCCGGGTCCCGAGGGAGGCGGCGTAATCCAGCATGCCCCGCGAGTCCTCCGGGGTTCCGACTTCCACGAACCAGCGCACCAGGTTCCCGAAGAGCTTGATCTGGTCGATCGTCTGCGGGGCGCCGGTGTCGCGAAGCTCCGGCGGCCGGTCCGCGGTCGCGAGGATCAGGGGAACGCGCGCCGAAGAGGCCTCGACCACGGCGGGGAAGAAGTTGGCCGCGGCGCTTCCGGAGGTGCAGACGAGCGCCACCGGACGCCGCGACGACTTTGCGAGCCCCAGCGCGAAGAAGCCCGCCGCGCGCTCGTCGAGGCACACGTGGGTCTCGACGGGGGAGCGGTCGAAGGCGATGGCGAGGGGGGCCGAGCGCGATCCAGAGCAGACGACGGCGTCGCGCACCCCCGCCGCGTGGAGCGCCGCCACGAACCGGGAGGCCCAGGCGACGTTGAGGGCGCCCGGCGCGTCCGCGACCGCGGCATCGACCTCGCGGCCCAGGGTCTCGGGATCAGTCGTGCGCGATCGCATCCAGGATTCCTGTCATCTTGAGCTCGGTCTCATTCCACTCCTGCTCGGGGTCCGATCCTTCGACGATGCCCGCGCCGGCGAAGACGCGCGCCTTGTCGCCGCGGATCGCGACGGAACGGATGCCCACCGCGAAGTCCCCATCGCCTTCGACATCCAGCCAGCCGACGGGTCCGGCATACCACCCGCGGTCTTCCGCCTCCACACGGGCGATCCAATCCAGCGCCTGCGCTCTCGGCCATCCCGCGACCGCGGGCGTGGGATGGAGACGCGACGCCAGGTCGAGCACGTGGGCCGGGGGCTTGTCCCAGGCGCGAATGCGCGTTCGCAAGTGCAGCAGGTGCGGAAGCCGCATCACCTCGGTCTCGCCCACCTCCACCTTGGAGCAGAACGGCTCCAGCGCCTCGCGGAGGTGGCGCAAGACCGCGTCGTGCTCGGCCCGGTCCTTCCTGCTCTCGAGGAGCCGCCGCGCGATCTCCTTTTCGTCATCGCCCGGCCCGCACCGCATGGTGCCCGCGACCGCCTCGGTGGCGATCGTTCCTCGATGGGACACGAGACGCTCCGGGCTGGCGCCCAGAAAGGCGTTGCCCCGACCGTCGTCGATGAGGAATCGAAAGCAATTCGGGTACGACTCCCGGAGCGACATGAAGATATCCAGGCTGCTCCTCCCGCGGGGGAGCGAAACGGTGACCGACCGCGCCAGCACCGCCTTGGAGAATGCTCCCTCCCGGATCCGATCCAGGGTGAGTCGCACCGCGTCCAGCCACGTCTCGCGGTTCCCGCCCGTCGCGCCCTCCGGCGCCGGCGCCTCATCGCACGCCAGCCCGGGCATGGCCGACCGCGGGCCGGCCTCTCGGGCCGCGCGCTCCGCGTCCGTGACCGTCCAGCGGGTCTCCACGGTGTCCCGCTCGGACGTGCGGCAGAACGTGAGCTCGGGAAGGTAGAAGAGGCTATCCCGGCCCGAGGCGAACGCGAACCCTCCGAACGCGAAGGGTTCACCGAAGCTGCAGCGGTCGAGGAGGGCTTGGATCCGGGTTCGGACTTCCTCGAAACGACTCGGCCCGGAGGCCGTGACGGCCCCGATCGCCCCGATCCCCACGCGAGCCTCGCCGCCCGGTGTTTCCCAGGCCACGATGGGTTGCCCGGCGGCCTGCTCGCGGGTGGAGGCAAGGCAATCCCAAGGGGTCCGCCCGGGGACAGCGGCGCTCACCCCACGAAACAGCTCTTGCTCGCTTCCGACGATCGCCACGGCCCGCCAGTATAGAGAGCCTCCCCGGGGCGGGTGAACCTCAAAGTCGGATAGTGGCCAACTCCGCCCGGCTCTTGTATCTTCCGGCGCGGGGTGAAACGGGATCGTCCTTGACGGCCGCAAAAGTTGGTGACAATATTCACAATCTCGTTTCACCGCGGTGTCATTTTTCGAGCGCGGCCGATCACCTAAAGAAAGCGGTCTCCTGAGATTTGAGCACTCTCAAGCCAAAGCAGATCGTCCCGATCGTGCTGGCCCTGCTCGTTCTGGGGGGCTGGGCGTTCTTCGATTCGTTCAGCAACGTGGGCTACGCTCCGACCCAGCCGGTGCCCTTCAGCCACAAGACCCACGCGGGCGTGAACAAGATCCCGTGCCTCTATTGCCACTCCAACGCCGAGCGTTCGCGCCACGCGACGGTGCCGGGCATGGCGGTCTGCATGAACTGCCACAGCGTGGTCAAGACCGATAGCCCCTACATCCAGAAAGTCACCCAGTACTACCAGGCCGGGACGCCTCTGCCCTGGATCCGGGTGCACCGAGTCCCCGACTACGTGTACTTCAGCCATCAGTGGCACATCGCGCGCGGCTTTCCCTGTCAGAAGTGCCATGGGGAAGTGCAGAACATGGACGTGATCCAGCAGTCCAAGGACTTGAAGATGGGCTTCTGCATCAGCTGCCACCGCCAGAACAAGGCGCCCACCGACTGTAACACGTGCCACACATGACGGATCCGACCCCTATGCACTGGCAGACCCTCGCGGAGCTGAACGACACTCCCGAGATCCGGGCCCTTCGCGAGAAGGAGTTCCTGACGCCCTCCGAGGAGGCGACCGAGCCTTCGCGCCGGGATTTCCTGAAGCTCATCGGGGCGGGGGCGGCGTTCGCGGCGGCGGGATGCGCTCGGAAGCCGGTCGAGAAGATCCTGCCCTACATCAAGATGCCCGAGGAGACGATTCCCGGGAAATCGGTCTGGTACGCATCCACGTGTGGCGAGTGTCCGGCTTCGTGCGGCATCCTCGTGAAGACGCGCGAGGGGCGTCCCATCAAGCTCGAGGGGATGAAGGAGCACCCTCTGAACCGCGGCGGGCTGTGCGCGCGCGGCCAGGCGTCCCTCCTCAATCTCTACGACCCGGACCGGCTCAAGGGCCCCGTCGCCGTGGATCGTGCCTCCGGCGCCTCGAGGGCGACCACGTGGGGCGCCCTCGACGGGCGCGTGGCCAAGGCTCTGCGCGATACGCGGCAAGCGGGCGGGCGCGTCGTGCTCTTGACCGGAACGCTCACCAGCCCCACGACGCGAGCCCTCGTCGCGGATTTCCTGGCCGCGTTCCCGTCCAGCGCGCACGTCGTCTACGACGCGGTCTCGAGCGACGCGATCGCGAAGGCCCAGGAGCTCTGCTACGGCGAGCGGCTGATCCCGCGCTACCGTCTGGACCGTGCCGACCTGATCGTGACCCTCGGGGCCGATCCGCTCGGGACGTTCCTGTCTCCTCCGGAATTCGCGCGCGACTTCGCCGGCCGCAGGCGGCCGGAATCGGGCTCGATGTCCAAGCTCGTCGCCATCGAGCCGATCCTGACCCTGACCGGCACGAACGCGGATGTGCGCCACCGCGTCCGTCCCGAGCATCTGCTCGGCGTGGCCTTGGCCCTCGCGAACGAGCTCCATCTCCGAAACCCGCGCGCCGCGCTCTCCGGGAATGCCGCCGTGGGCGCCAAGCTCAAGGATTATCCATCGCAGAGCGTCGAGCGCGACGCGGGGCTTCCCGCCGGAGCGCTCGCGGCCCTCGCGGACGATCTCTGGGCGAGCCGCGGCAAGAGCCTGATCCTGGCCGGCCCGCAGGCGGCGCCCGCGAACCACGCCGTGGCGCTCCAGGTCGCGGTCAACCTCCTCAACTCGGCGCTGGGGAACGACGGCGTCACGGTGGACCTCTCGACCCCGTCGCTCCAGGCGCAGGGCTCGGAAGAGGCGGTGCTCTCCCTGGCGGAGCGGATGCGCGCGGGCGAGGTCCAGCTGCTCGTGGTCCACGGCGTCAACCCGGCCTACTCGCTGCCCGCGGCGGTGGGATTCGGCGACCTCATGAAGCGCGTGCCCTTTGTCGTGAGCCTCTCCGACCGGGTGGACGAGACCGCGCGCTACGCGGACTTCGTGGCGCCGGACAACCATTACCTCGAATCCTGGAACGACCACGAGCCCCGCCGGGGCCTTCGCTCCCTGGCGCAGCCCGCCATCGCTCCCCTCTACGACACGCGCCAATTTCAAGATTCGCTGCTCGCCTGGGGACGCGCCACCGGCTCGGGCGCGCTCGCGGCCACGACCGGCACCTGGCACGACTACCTGCGCGAGGCATGGCGCAAGGACGTATACCCGCGGGCCAGCGCGGCCGGCGCCTTCGACATTTTCTGGGAGGGGGCGCTCCGCGAGGGCGTGCTGGAGCCGCTCCGCGGCCCGAACGGCTCGGGAGGCAAGGGCGCAGGCCTACTGGCCACGGGCGGCGGATCGTTCCGCCCGGCCGCGCTGAGCGAGATTCCGGAAACCGCGCCCCAGACCCTCTCGGGCGGCACGCTCTCGCTCGTCCTGTACACGCCGGTCGCGCTCTACGACGGGAAGAGCGCCAACAACGCGTGGCTCCAGGAGCTGCCCGACCCGGTCTCGAAGATCGACTGGGACAACTACGTTTCCATGGCGCCGTCGCGCGCGAAGGCGCTCGGTGTTTCCGATTACGAGATGAAAGCGGACGTCGTCACGGTCGACGTGGGGCACGCCAAGTTCGATTTACCGGTGCACGTGCAGCCCGGGCTCCACCCGGACGTGATCGGGATCGCGGTGGGCTACGGACGGACCGCGGCCGGGCGCGTCGGGAACAAGGTGGGCCAGAACGCCTATGCGCTGGCGCAGGCCACCGGGGGTCGCGTGGGGATGAGCGGGATCCCCGCGCGCCTCACGAAGACCGGGCGCATGACGCCGCTGGCGTGCGTGCAGGGACACCAGTACACCGAGAACCGCCCCATCATCTTCGAGACGACCTTCGCGTCCTTCCTCAAGGATCCCGCCTCCGGAAACGAGGAGCCGACCAACCTGCCCTCGATGTGGTCGCGGCACAAGTACACGGGCCACCGGTGGGGGATGGCGATCGATCTGAACGCCTGCATCGGGTGCGAGGCCTGCATGGTCGCCTGCCAGGCGGAGAACAACGTGCCGGTGGTCGGGAAGCAGGTCGTGCTCCAGGGGCGGGAGATGCACTGGCTCCGGATCGATCGCTACTACTCCGGAGCCGCCGAGACCCCCGAGACCACGTTCCAGCCGATGCTCTGCCAGCATTGCGAGAACGCGCCCTGTGAGACGGTCTGCCCGGTGCTCGCCACCGTGCACAACAGCGAGGGGCTGAATCTCCAGATCTACAACCGCTGCGTGGGCACCCGGTACTGCTCGAACAACTGCCCGTACAAGGTCCGCCGCTTCAATTGGTTCGAGTACTCCAGCATCCGGGAGAAGTCGCTCCGGCTGGTGCTGAACCCCGATGTGACGGTGCGGACCCGCGGCATCATGGAGAAGTGTACCTTCTGCATCCAGAGGATCCGGGAGGGGAAGGAGCGTGCGAAGGCCCTCGGCGTTCCCGTTAAGGACGGCGACATCGAGAGCGCGTGCATGCAGTCCTGCCCCACGCAGGCCATCATTTTCGGGGACAGCAACGATCCCCAGAGCCGCGTCACGGAGCTGATGAAGCGGCCGCGCGGGTACCACGTCCTCGCCGACCTGAACACGCTGCCCCAGGTGACGTACGCCGTGAAAGTCCGGAACCGCGAGGAGGGCGGCGCATGAGCGAAGTCGCCACCGCGTCCCCGATCGCGCCCGCCGAGCCTCTGATCGATCCGCGGAAGACCTTCGCGGACGTGAATCGGGAGGTGTCCGCGCCGCTGGAGCGGCCTCCGGGAACGCTGTGGAAGGTCTTCTTCGGGATCAGCCTGCTGCTCACGCTCCAGTTCGCGGCCGAAATCGCCTACCAGATGAAGAAGGGGATCGGAATCTGGGGACTCAATCACCCGGTCGGCTGGGCCGTCGACATCACGAGCTTCGTCTTCTGGATCGGCATCGGGCACGCCGGCACCCTGATTTCCGCCATTCTCCATCTCTTCCGGCAACGCTGGAGGACGGCCATCAACCGCTCCGCGGAAGCCATGACCATCTTCGCGGTCATGACCGCGGGGCTCTTCCCGCTGATCCATCTCGGGCGCACGTGGTTCGCCTACTGGCTCGTGCCGCTTCCCAACTGGCGCTACCTCTGGGTGAACTTTCGCTCGCCGCTGATCTGGGACGTGTTCGCCGTCTCGACCTATCTGACGATCTCGCTCTGCTTCTGGTACACGGGGCTCATCCCTGATTTCGCCTCGCTCCGGGATCGCTCCACGGGATGGCGCCGCGCGATCTACGGCGTGCTCTCCCTGGGTTGGCAGGGGTCGGAGCGCCACTGGCAGCACTACGAGCGCGCGTACATGATGCTGGCCGGGCTTTCCACGCCGCTCGTGCTCTCGGTGCACAGCATCGTGTCCTTCGACTTCGCGACCTCGCTCCTGCCGGGATGGCACACGACCATCTTTCCCCCGTATTTCGTCGCCGGGGCGATCTTCTCCGGATTCGCGATGGTGGTGACCCTGCTCGTGATTCTGCGCAAGGTGTTCCACATGGAGGAGTACATCACCATTCCGCACCTGGACAACATGAACAAGATCATCCTCGCGACCGGGATGATGGTGGGATACGCGTACGCGACCGAATTCTTCGTCGCCATGTACAGCGGGAATCCCTACGAGAAGTTCACGTTCATCAACCGGGCGACCGGGCCGTTCTCGTGGTCCTACTGGATCATGGTGAGCTGCAACGTGGTCTCGCCCCAGGTGTTTTGGTTCCGGAGGCTGCGGCGCAGTCTCACGGTCATGTTCATCGTCTCGATTCTCGTGAACGTGGGCATGTGGTTCGAGCGGTTCACGATCATCGTGAGCTCCCTCCACCGGGACTTCATCCCTGTGAACTGGTCCTACTACAAGCCGACCCTCTTCGACATTTCGGTGATCGTCGGATCGTTCGGGTTCTTCTTCATGTGGTTCCTGCTCTTCTGCCGCTTCTTCCCGGCCATCTCGATGGCCGAGGTGAAGGGCGTGCTCTGGACCGCGAAGAAGAACGCCGCGGCCGCCAAGGAACAACCGCCCGTACGGGAGCCCGCGCATGTTTCTTGACCGCTTCCGCAAGCCGCGCCCGTCGCGAGCCGTGCTCGCCCTGTACGACGATCCCGACCGGCTCTTGAACGCCGCGGCCGTCGCCCGGGAACACGGGTTTCGCGACATGGACGCCTTCACGCCCTACGCCGTCCACGGCCTGAGCGAGGTTCTGGGGATCAAGAAATCGTGGATTCCGTACGTGACCCTGGTGATGGGCCTGACCGGCGCGGCTCTGGGTCTCACGTTCGAGATCTGGACCTCCGCGGTGGACTGGCCGCTCATCGTGGGGGGGAAGCCGTACGTCTCGCTGCCCGCGTTCATTCCCATCACGTTCGAGAGCGGCGTGCTCATCGGCGGGACGATGACGCTGGCGGCGCTCCTCCTCGCGTGCGGGCTTCCGGCCCTCGGCAAGCCGATCCTGGACCGGAATCTGACGAACGACCGCTTCGGACTGTACGTGCCGGAGTATGGACCCGACTGGAACGAGGAACGTGTTCTCAGCGTCCTCCGGAAAACGGGCCCGGTGGACATGAAGGTGGTCCGTGTCTAGGGCCCTACTCGCTTCGCTTGCGGTCCTTGCCGGGATGTCGCTCTGCGGGTGCTCGCACCGGAAGACGAAGCCGGCCCTCGAGTACATGCCCAACATGGCCTACTCCGCGTCCATCAAGGCTCAGAACGAGGACCCCATGCATCCGGGGATGTCGGCGATGCGCCCGCCCGTTCCGGGCACGGTGCCGCGCGGGTTCACGCCGTACCGCTACGCGGTGGGGGACAGCCTCCTGGCGCAGAAGGAGCTCGTGAACCCGCTGCCCCGCACCGCAGAGGTGCTGGGCCGCGGGCAGCGGGTCTTCATGACGTATTGCGTCGTCTGCCACGGCCCCAAGGGGGACGGCCAGGGCTACATCGTGCCCAAGTTCCCGATGCCGCCCTCGCTCCTCTCGCCGAAGGTGAGCGGGTGGCCCGACGGGCGGATCTTCCACACCGTGACGCGCGGACAGAACCTCATGCCGAGCTACGCCTCCCAGATTCTTCCGGAGGACCGCTGGGCCGTGATCCTCTACGTGCGCGCCCTGGAGCGCGCCGCGCACCCTGGGGTCCAGGATTTGAAGGCGGCGGGAATCAGCCCGGATAGCGGAAGCGCCGCGGCGGATTCGACCGGCGCCACCCCCGGAGGGAAGCCATGAGCGCCGACGCCCAGGCGCACGCAGGGCTCCACGGAGAAAAGCACCGGACGGCGCCGCTCTCGGTCTCGACGGGGGTGCGCGCGTTCTTCGGGCTCATGATCCTCATCGGAGCCGTGACCTTCACGCTGGAAGTCAGCTCGGACCCCACGCGCGCGTACGCCGCCTGGCTCCACAACTACTGGGTGTTCCTGCTCCTGGGCCTGGGGGGGACGTTCTTCTCGGCGATCCACTACCTCACGGGAGCGACCTGGAGCGTCGCGGTGCGCCGGATCGCGGACGCCTTTTCCTCTTTCGTTCCCGTCGCGGCGATCCTCTTCGTGCTCGTGGCCGTGGGCATCCCCCATCTGTACATCTGGTCGAGCCCCGCCGCCACGCAAGGAGCCGGAGCACACCTGATCGCGAAGGGTGGCTACCTCTCCTCGAACCTCTTCATCCTGCGCCAGATCGTGTTCCTGGTCTTGTGGTCCTTCTTCTCCTGGTACTTCGTGCGGAACTCCACCAGGCAGGACGAGACGCGGGATCCCGCGTTCACGCGGAGGAATTTCAAGATCTCCGCGATCTTCCTCGTGACGTTCGCGCTCACGTTCACGCTCGCGACCTTTGACATGATCATGTCGCTCGAGCCCACGTGGTACAGCACGATCTTCGGGGTCTACAACTGGGCCGGGCTGTGGCAGGGCGCGCTCGCCGGCATCGCGATCGTGGCCGTGGTCCTGCGCCGGCAGGGCGCGTTCCAGGGCGTGATCACGCGAGCGCATTATCACGATCTGGGCAAGTTCGTGTTCGCGTTCGGGGTGTTCTGGACCTACATCGCCTTCTCGCAGTTCATGTTGATCTGGTACGCCAACCTGCCCGAGGAGATCGAGTGGATGATCCACCGGATCTACACGGGATGGGGAGCCGTCATCATCGCGGTGACCGTGCTCAAGTTCGTGATCCCCTTCTTCGTGCTGATGCCGCAGCGCTGGAAGGAAAGCGAAACGGTTCTGATCACGGTCTGCGCGGGCGTGATCCTGGGCCAGTGGCTGGACGTCTACTGGATGATCTACCCGGCCTTCTCGCCCGAGCATGCCGTCCTGAGCTGGAATGAGATCGGCGTGGCCCTCGGGTTCTTCGGACTCTTCGGCTGGAGGGTGCAATCCTTCCTGAGCCGGCATCCCGTCGCCCCGCACGGCGATCCCGACTTCGTGGCGAGCGTGAGGTTCCACGGATGAACGACACACAACGTCCTACCAGCCCGCCGCCCACGCCCCGAGAGGAGAGCGTCGGGGCCGGCCTCGCGATCGCCCAATTCGCGGTCACCGCGGTGCTCCTGGGCCTGGTGGCCACCCTCGCCTACCTGGCCGGCATGCGGTCCGCGGGCAAGGAGGGCGGCGGGGAAGCGGCCAACGCGAGCACCCCGGCCGCCACGGTCGATGTGGCCACGCTCCTGAAGCCTACGCCCGAGCTGATCGCGAAGGGGAAGACGCTCTTCGCGGTGAACTGCGCCTCCTGCCACGGCGCGCAGGGTCTCGGAGACGGTCCCGCCGCGGCCGCGCTCAATCCGAAGCCGAGGAACTACCACGGGACGTACTGGAGGTTCGGCGGAGGTGTCGTGAGGATCGTGCAGACCATATCCGAGGGCTCGCCCGGCACGGGCATGGCGGCGTTCACGAACATTCCGTTCGAGGACCGGTTCGCCCTGGCGCACTACATCCGGACCTTCGAGCCCAAGCCCCTGGAGGATACGCCGGCGGATCTGGCGTGGCTCGGCCCGATCGGCGGCGGAGCGCAGGCGCCCGGGGGAGGCCCGGGAGGACCGGGGGGACCGGCCAAGCCGGGCCCGACGATCCCGATCGAGCTGGCGCTCCGCCTGCTGGTGCAAGAGGCGCCGCCCACGGGCGCGGCCGTCGTGGGAGCCGCTCCATCGCCCGACACGCCCGGGGCCGCGCTGTACGCCGCGCGATGCGCCTCCTGCCACGGGCCATCGGGCGAGGGCGGGGTACGCGTACGGATGCTCGGGTCCGCGCCCTACGCCTACCTGACGACGCAGCCCCTGTCCGTGTCCCGCAGCGGTTGGGCGGGGGACCCGGCGCGCTTCGAGAAGCTCGTGCTGGAGGGGATCCCGGGGTACGTGATGCCCGGGAACGGGGATCTCTCCCGCGACGAGGTGCGGCAGCTCTACGAATTCATCTCCAACACCAAGACACCCGCGCCCGCAGGCGCGAAGCGGAGCTGACATGACCCCACGAAGCCGCTGGACGCCGCTCCTGATCCTCGGATTGTGTCTCGCCGCGACCGCGCTCTTCGCGAGCCCGGCCATGGCCTGGCTGGTTCATCCGGCGACCTCCATCGCGCGGGACGTGCGGACCCTCTTCTACAAGGCCGTGGCCATCACGGCGTTCTTCTTCATCCTGGCCGAGGGCATCCTGCTCGTGGCGGTGCTCAAGTTCCGCGCGAAGCCCGGGGTTCCTCCGGCGAAGTGGCACGAGAACGTCCGCCTGGAGATCGTCTGGACCGTGATTCCCGCGCTGGCCATGGTGGTTCTGTCGGGCCCCGCGTTCACGACCGAGAAGTCCATGGATACCATTCCCAAGTCCGACGTCCAGATCGAGGTCGTCGGGCACCAGTGGTTCTGGGAGTACCGCTATCCCAAGGACGGAATCGTCTTCGCCAACGAGCCGCTCGTGCTTCCCGCGGGCAAGATCATTTCCGCCAACATCACGTCGATCGACGTCGTGCACAGCTGGTTCGTTCCGGACTTCGGGATCAAGATGGACGCCAACCCGGGGCGGATCAACCACGTCTGGTTCAACGTGGACAAGCCCGGGACCTACAAGGGGCAGTGCGCCGAGCTGTGCGGCGTCCTGCACGCGCAGATGTTCATCACGGTGAACGTGGTGACGCCAGAAGAATTCGCGCGCTGGATCGAGCAAAAGAAGAAGGGAGCCTAGCCATCATGGAAGCCGGCACCATCGCAGCCCGACCGGTCTCGTCGCACGAGGCCGCGACGCCTCACGCCAAGCCGAGGACGGGCATCTTGAAATGGCTTCTCACGACCGACCACAAGCTGATCGGCGTGATGTACATCTGGCTCTCGTTCTTCTTCTTCGGCGTCGCCGGGATCTTCGCGATGATCATGCGCGCCCAGCTCTCGGCGCCCGGGCTCCACGTGGTGCGACCCGAGGTCTACAACCAGATCATGTCGCTCCACGGCACCTTCATGGTCTTCTTCTTCACCATCCCCATCATGGCGGGGATCGCCAACTACGTCATCCCGATCCAGATCGGCGCGCGCGACATGGCCTTCCCGCGCGTCAACGCCGTGAGCTTCTGGATGCTGGTTCCGGCGGGCCTCTTCATGCTGGTGAGCCTCTTCTTGAAGAGCGGCTCGGCGGCCGCGGGCTGGACCAGCTATCCGCCGCTCACCGACCGCCAGTTCTCGCCGGGTCCAGGCATCGATCTCTGGATCCTGGGGCTTCACCTGGCGGGCGCGTCCTCGATCCTGGGCGGGATCAACTTCGTCGTGACGATCCTGAACCTGAGGGCGCCCGGCATGACGATGCTGAAGATGCCGATGTTCTGCTGGAACGTGATCATCACGCAGACGATCATCCTCTTCGCGACCCCGGTGCTCGCGGGCGCGCTCACGATGCTTCTCACCGACCGCATGTTCGGAACCAGCTTCTTCCACCCGCAGGCCGGCGGCGACCCGGTCCTCTGGCAGCACCTCTTCTGGTTCTACTCGCATCCGGCCGTCTACATCATGGTGCTCCCCGGGATGGGCATGGTCTCCCAGATCCTGCCCGCGTTCTCGGGCAAGCACCTCTTCGGCTACAAGGGGATGGTGCTGGCGACCATGGGGATCGGGTTCATCGGCTACATGGTCTGGGGCCACCACATGTTCGCCACCGGGATGGACCCCGCGCTCCGCCAGTTCTTCAGCTTCGCCTCGATGGTGATCGCGGTCCCGACCGGCATCAAGATCTGGTCCTGGCTCGCCACGATCTGGGGCGGCTCGATCCGGTTCAAGACCCCGATGCTCTTCGCGCTCGGGTTCATCGCGCTCTTCATCATCGGGGGCATCACGGGCGTATGGCTCGCGCTCGTGCCCTTCGACGTCCAGGTGCACGACACCTACTTCGTGGTGGCGCACCTCCACTACGTGCTCTTCGGCGGGTCCCTGATGTCGATCATGGCGGGGATGTACTACTGGTTCCCCAAGATCTCGGGGAAGCTCTACAACGAGTTCTGGGGCAAGGTGCACTTCTGGCTCACGTTCATCGGGATGAACCTCACGTTCATGCCGATGCACGCGATGGGGATGCTGGGCATGCCGCGGCGCATCTACACGTACCGACCGGAATTCGCGATCTGGAACCACGTCGCGAGCGCCGGCGCCGCGGTCCTGGGCGTGGGCATGCTGATCTTCGCGCTGAACATGCTCCTCTCGCTCTGGCGCGGCAAGCCCTCGCCGCCGGACCCCTGGGCGCACGCCGACCAGAACCGGACCCTCGAGTGGACGGTGTCCTCGCCGCCTCCCGCGGAGAACTTCCACACCATTCCCGTGATCCACTAAGGGGCGCGCGGCCCCCGCGATGCCCGACCGGCCGAGCCGGCTCCCCGGCTTCTTCGTGGCCACGGTGGCCCTGGTCTTCGTCCTCATCGTCTGGGGCGGGATCGTGCGCCTGAGCGGGTCGGGCCTCTCGATTCCAGAGTGGCCGCTGGCCGAGGGGGGGAGGTTCATCCCGCCCCCGCAGACGCGCGTGATGATCGAGTTCACCCACCGCGTGCTCGCGATGGCCGTGGGGCTCGCCACG
>DASQBE010000038.1:0-12911 GCA_035635355.1 Binatia bacterium
TGGGGACGTGGGTGCAGGGGGCGGGCACCCGGGAGGGAGACGGGACCAGGACCCGCTGGGCCCGGGCCTCCGCGTACTGGCGGCGCCGGCGGTAGATCGTGGCCAGGACACGGTCTCCGGGCAGGGCGTTCTCCACGAAGACCACCAACCCCTCGACCTTGGCCAGGGCCTTCCCGCCGTAGGCCAGGTCCGAGATCTCGAGCTCCAGGGATTGCCCCTTGCGAAGGGGCGCCGGATCGGGGCCCGGGGCGGCCTCGATGGCCTCACGCGATTCCATCCGCGCAGTCTACACCATCGTTTCCGCTCAGGATCATGGGCGAAATGACCGAAATGTGCGCTGAGATGGGGGTTCCGGCCTTCCCCCTGGGAGGAGCGCTCGTGCGTCTTGTGGGGATCGGAGCGGGGTTGAGCCATGGGGTCGCGCGCGCGGCCCTCGTGGCACTGGCGCTCGCGCTTCTGCCCGGTCTCGCGTCCCGCGGGGAATGCGGTGAGGCCGGACCGGTGAACGTCTCGGGCAACCTCGACCTGGTCGGCGAGAGCCGGAACGACCAGGACGGCGTGAATACCCAGAACTACGGCGAGAACCCGTTCCACACCGCCCGGCTCCGCCTCTTCGCGGACGCCCCCATCCAGGAGCACATCCACGCGTTCACGGAATTCATCTACGACGACGGATCCTCGAAGGGCGCCCGCCTCTTCGGCGGGTTCGTGCGCTTCTCCGATCCCAAGGGGCGCGACATCCACATCGAGGCGGGCAAGATCCCGCTCCATCTCGGCGCCTTTCCCAATCGATCCTACGCGCCCAAGAACAGCCTGATCGGCGCGCCGCTCGTGTACTCGTACCACACGGACGTTCGCGAGGACCAAATCCCCGTCCGCGGTGAGGACATCGTGGCCAACCGCGGGCGCGGCTACTTCACGAGCTACCTGAGCCCGGGCCTCACGGGCGTCGGCTACACGGGCGGCCGCGCGCTCCCCGTCCTCTACGAGAATTGCTGGGACTTCGGGGCCGTCGTCCTCGGCACCATGGCCCCGTTCGAATTCGCCGCCGGTGTGACGAACGGCACGGCCGGCGCCCCCGCGATGAACGATGACAACGGCGGGAAGCAGGTGCTCGCCCGCCTCGGGTTCGTGCCCGCGCCGTGGGTCCGGGCCGGGGTCTCGGGATCGCGAGGCCCCTACCTGGACGCGGACGTGAACGACAACCTGCCCGCGAGGCACAGCGTGAACCAATACATGCAAGAGGTCGCCGCGGCGGACCTCGAGCTCTCCCACAGCCACGGCGTCCTCTATTCGGAGTACGTCTACAGCCGGTTCGAGTCCCCGTTCGTCGGGAATCTGGATTCGCGGTCCTGGTACGTCGAGGGCAAGTGGACCGTGATCCCCGGGTGGTACGTGGCGGCCCGCTTCGACCGCATGGTGTTCAGCGACGTCGCGCTCGCGGCGGGCGGCGTGGCCGGATGGGACGCGAACATCTGGAAGCGTGAGATCGGGATCGGGTTCAAGCCCTCGACCCGCCTCGTCGCGAAGCTCGTGCACCAGCAATCCCTGGTGAGCACGAGCCCCGCGGTCACCCGCGCCCTGGCCGCGGCTCAGCTCTCGGTGGTGTTCTGATGCGGGTCGGAGGCGTCATCTCCCTGATCGCGCTGGCAGCCGTCCTCGCGCCGCCCGCGTTCGCGGGCTCCGTGCAGGGATCCGTCGCATTGGGGTCCGCGGATCTCGCGGTCCACGACAAGTCCAAGCCCAATCCCTACGTGGGACAGATCAGCGCCGCCTCCAAGCCCACGGCGGATGCGGCGGCGGTCGACACGACCTACGGCGTGGCGTGGGTCTCCGACGCGGCTCCCGAGCCGGGACCCGTTCCGGCTCCGGCGCGCATGGATCAGCTCTGGCAGCGGTTCGTGCCCCGGATCCTGGCCATCGTGGCGGGGCAGACCGTGGAGTTCCACAACAGCGACAACGTCTATCACAACATCTTCTCCTACTCGCCTCCCAAGAAGTTCGATCTGGGTCGATATCCGAAGGGAACGTCGAGGAGCGTCACGTTCGTGAAGGCCGGAACGGTGCAGGTCTACTGCGACATCCATTCCGATATGCGCGCGGACATCGTCGTCGCGCCAAGCCGCCGATACGGGATGGTCGGCCCGAGCGGCCGGTTCCGCATCGACGATGTGGCGCCGGGAATGCATACGATCAAGGTCTGGCTGCCCTCC
Organism: Binatia bacterium; assembly: GCA_035635355.1. Classification (GTDB taxonomy): domain Bacteria; phylum Eisenbacteria; class RBG-16-71-46; order SZUA-252; family SZUA-252; genus WS-7. The sequence goes on from DASQBE010000038.1 coordinate 2,214, forward strand.
GGAGAGCGATCCGCGACGATCGAGGTCCCCCCGCAAGGCGTGGCCCTTGTCCCGACCCTGATGCCATGAAGCCCCCGCGGCTTCCCAGGCCCCGTGTCACCCTCGCCGCGAAGGTCGCGGCGACCACCTCGCTTCCCATTCTCGCGGTCCTCGTCGTGGCGCTCCTCACGGTCAACTTCCGCGTCGCCGCCCAGCAGAACCGGACGGTCACCGCGGATCTCGCGCGCGCGGCCCTCTCCTTCGAGAAGCAGATGGTGCACCAGGGCGAGGAGCTGAAGCGGATCGGGACCGTGGTGGCGCGGGATCCCAAGTTCTTCGCCATGCTCACCCTTCCCCGGTCCGAGCGCGCCATCGGTGATTTCCACGAGACCCTCGCGGGCGTGGCCGCCGACTTCCAGCGCGACACCGACGCGCCCATCTTCGACGTCACCGACGAGCACGGGGTGGTGCTCGTGCGGGGGGGCCGCCACGGCGAGTACGGCATCGATGTCTCCGGATCCAACCTGATTCGCGAGGCCCTGGCGAGGCGGACGGTGAGCGGGTACATCATGGAGGGGCGGAACGCCTACCGCGTCGCGGTGGTCCCGATCGTGGTGGGCGGCGCCCTGGTGGGGACCCTCACGCTGGGCAAGAGCGTGGACGCGGCTCTGGCGCAGGCGCTCAAGGAGACGACCCGGAGCGACGTGGTGTTCACGGTGGACGGCGAGATCACCTCGAGCACCATCCCGGAATCCCCGCTGCGGTCGATTCTCGCGGAGAAGATCCGCGCCTGGCGGACCGGAAGCCAGAAGCCCGGCACGACCCTCGAGGTCCTGCCTGCCCTGGGCGAGCGCTTCCTCGCCCTGCGCGGAGAAGTACGCGGCCCCGAGATCGGCGGACGGCTGGGCTACCTGCTCCTCCGCTCGCTCGACCTGGAAACCGTGGTCGTCCGGCGGATCGGAACGGACCTGCTCGCGGCCGGAGCCGCGGCCGCCGTCCTGGCCATCCTGCTCGGCTTAGGCGTCGCGGCCGGCGTGACCCGGCCCATCCGGCGCCTGGTACAGGCCGCGAACGAGATGCGCGTCGGGAACTACGACTTTCCGCTGAACGTCCGGTCCCGGGACGAGATGGGGAGGCTGGCCGAGGACTTCGAAGCGATGCGCGCCGCGCAGCGGAGCGAGATCGAGCGCCTGGAGGAGATCGACCGCATGAAGTCCAACTTCGTCGCGATCGCCTCCCACGAGATCGTCACGCCGGTGACCATGATCCGCGCGTACGCGGACATGATGGGAGAGGGGTCGCTGGGCGAGGTGACCTCCCTCCAGCGCGAGGGGCTGGCGGCCATCCGCCGCGGGACCTCCACCCTGACCCGGCTGGCCCGCGACCTGACCGACATGTCGCTCATCGACCGGAAGCAGCTTCCCGCCAAGTTCGAAGCGTGCGACGTGGGCGAGGTCCTGGAGGAGATCGCGGTTCAGATCGCGCCCTTCGTGACGCAACGCGACCAGCAGATGTCGATCGGCGCGGAGCCGAGGCTCATCCACCCGCGCGTGGACCGGGATTATCTCGGGCAGGCCATCCTGAACGTCGCGATGAACGCCGTGCGGTTCACCCCGGACGGGGGCTCGATCGAGCTCAACGCGAGCCGGGTCGAGGGGGGAATCGAGATCGCGGTGAGCGACACAGGGATCGGGATCCGCGACGAGGACCAGGAGCGGATCTTCGCGAAGCTGGTCGAGCTCAAGGACATCAACCTGCACTCCTCGGGCACCGCCGAGTTCAACTCCTCCGGCCTGGGCCTGGGCCTGTCCATCGCTCGCGGCATCGTGGAGGCGCATGGGGGCTCGATCCGGGTGGAGAGCAGGGTGGGAACCGGGAGCACCTTCCGCATCTTCCTGCCCACCCAGGGCCAGGATCAGGCGCGATCCGAGACAACAGCCACGGACACCCGCAGTCAAGTTACCGCGACATAGCTAAACCTCTACATCGCTTCATGTTGCCAGCGTAGCCACAAATAGTAGCGTTTGGTTGTCATTTTTTGGATTTCCAGCCCGCCGCATGACGCAAATCGCATGCCACGCATATCTATGTCGGACATACACCTACAGCCATTATTCCTACAAGGATTGCAAATGGCACGGCGGCTGCTCTTATGTCCTGGCGTCGGTGGAGCGTAACGAAGCAAACGGAAAGACCCCAAGGCAAGTGAGGTGTGTGATGGCTGCTCTTCTCCCGATTCTCGTGATCATCGCTTTCGCAACGACGCTTCCTCCCCCGGGTGGCAAGGCTGGCTGGTAAGTCGGGGCAACGAACGAACAATCACGGTTCACGGCAACACCAAGAGGCACTCGGAAGGAGGTGAAGAATCCAATGGCTGCTCTGTTGATCCTGTTCGTCGTAGCGGCTGCAACGACCCTACCGCCCCCGGGCGGAAAGGCCGGCTGGTAAGCAGAGAAGTACCGGGCGCAGGTAGGGCGAACTCCTGCGAATCACCGGAGTAAGGCGAAAAGATCGATGGGCCATCAGTTGAGCTTCCCCTGGTGGCCTTTCGATTTTGGGGGGGCATCGGGGGGGCGAACTGGCCAGCGGGCGGGAAGCTGTGATACCGTGGGCTTTCGTCCCCTCGCCCTCGCCCCCTTCCTCGGAAAGGATCGCCCCGGATGAGCAAGCGACCGATGTCCGAGATCGGCCGGATGCTCGAATGCGATGTGCCCCCGGTCATGCCGGTGCTGCCCCTCATGAGCACCGTTGTTTTCCCGCTTGGAGTTACCTCGATCCAGATCCGCCTCGAGCAGTCCAAGGCCCTCCTTCGTGATCATGCCGAGCCCGATGAGCTGATCGCGCTCGTTTATAGCCCCGCCAAACGTGAAAAGGACTTGAACGCCCAGGATCTGAGCAAGATCGGCCTGGCCGCCCGGGTCATCCGCAGCCTCAACATGCCGAATGGGAACGTGCAGGTCACCCTCGAGGGCTTGAGGCGGATCGGCGTGGAGGAGATCCTGCGCGCCGATCCCTACATGCAGGCGCGGGTCTCGTGCCCGTCCGAGACCACGGTGGACCCGGCCCAGGTGAACATCCTGGCGACCCGGATCTTGCAGCTCTTGAAGACCATCTCCCAGCTGGACCATTCCTACCCTCCCGAGATGGACAACGTCTTCAGCATGAATCTCGGGGACCCGGGCCTCTTCGCGGACACCGTGGCCTCGATCGTGCGTTTCCCGGTGGAGACGAAGCAGCGCGTGATCGAGACCCTCGACGTCGGGGACCGGCTGACGATCGTGGCCGAGTCCCTGGAAAGCGAGGTCGCGCGGCTGAGCGTGGCGGAGGACGTGGTGCGCCGCGCCTCCGCGAACGTGGAGAAGAACCAGCGCGAATTCTTCCTGCGCCAGCAGCTGACCGAGATTCGCCGCCAGCTGGGGGAGGAAGACCCCCAGGAGATGCTCGTGCGGCAGATCCTGGATCGCGCGGACACGCTCGGCTTGCCGCCGAACGTCCGGACGGTGGTGCACGAGGAGGCGAACCGGCTCCGTTACCTGCCGCCCACGTCGCAGGAGGCGGGCGTGATCCGGAATTACATCGACTGGATGTGCTCGCTCCCCTGGAGCAGGCCCGTGCGGCAGCCGATCGATCTGGAGGAGGTCAGCAAGCGCCTCGACGCCGAGCACTTCGGCCTGGACAAGGTGAAGGAGCGAATATTGGAGTACCTCGCGGTGCTGAAGCTCAAGAACGACCTCCGGGGCCCCATCCTCTGCTTCGCGGGCCCGCCCGGCACCGGCAAGACCTCCCTTGGAAGCTCCATCGCGCGGGCCATGGGCCGTGATTGCGTCCGGATGAGCGTGGGGGGCGTGCGCGACGAGGCCGAGATCCGGGGCCACCGCCGCACCTACATCGGCTCGAGGCCCGGGAAGATCATCCGCAGCCTGCGCGACGTGCACAGCAGCAACCCGGTGTTCATGATGGACGAGATCGACAAGCTGGGGCACGACTTCCAGGGCGACCCCGCATCCGCCCTCCTCGAGGTGCTGGACCACGAACAGAACGCGCACTTCGTGGACCACTACATCGAGGTGCCCTTCGATCTCTCGGAAGTTCTCTTCATCACCACCGCCAACGTGCTCGATTTCATTCCGGCGCCGCTCCTCGATCGCATGGAAGTGATCCAGATCCCGGGCTACATGGACTCCGAGAAGATCGAGATCGCGAAGAGGCACCTGATCCCGCGCGCCGCCCGCGAGCACGGGCTCGCCGAGGGGGACATCAGCTTCGACGACGCCGCCATCACGAAGATGATCCGCGAGTACTCGCGCGAAGCGGGCGTGCGCCAGCTGGAGCGCGCGATCGAGACGGTCTGCCGCAAGTGCGCCCGGCAGCGAACGACGGGGTACACCGGGACGTGGTCCTTCGGGGAAGCCGACATCGAGAAGCTCCTGGGCCCTCCGTACGTGCTCCCGGAGATGGCGGAGGGCCACGCGGAGGTGGGGGTCGCGACCGGGCTGGCGTGGACCACGACGGGTGGCGATCTCCTCCTCATCGAGGCCCTCAAGATGCGCGGGGCGGGGCGGGTGATCGTGACGGGGCAGCTGGGGGATGTCATGAAGGAATCGGTGCAGGCCGCGCACAGCTACGTGCGCGCGCGCGCCGAGCTGCTCGGCATCGATCCCGAGGTCTTCGACGACTACGACCTCCACATCCATTTCCCCGAGGGCGCGGTCCCCAAGGACGGCCCGTCGGCGGGCATCACCATCGTGATGGCCATCGCCTCGGCGCTGGCCGAGGCGCCCATCCGGAACGACGTTGCGATGACGGGCGAGGTGACGCTGCGGGGCAAGGTGATCGCCGTCGGGGGCCTGAAGGAGAAGATCATGGCGGCCTACCGGGCCGGGATCAAGACGGTGGTCTTCCCGGCGGATAACCAGAAGGACATCGTCGAGGTCCCGGAGGCGGTCCGCTCGAACATGACCCTGGTGCCGGTGAGCGCGGTGGACGAAGTGTTCCGCTACGCGTTCGTGGGGGTGGCCGAGCGCATCGCCGAGCTGGAGGCCAAGAAAGCCGCGCAAGAGGGCCGGCCGGCGTCCGCGAAGAAGAGGAAGAAGCCCAAGCGCGCGACGGCGCGGAAGAAGAGCCGCCGCCCCGAGCCCGCGGCGAGGCAGAAGGCGGCGAAGGGGCGCTCCCGGCGCTGACCCCGCCGCCTCACCGCCGCACCGCGCTCAAGTCCGCAGCCGCCCCCTTCGGTTGAGCATCGAATCCGCCAGATTCCACGCCGCGAGAATCAGAATGGGCCAGGTCACGTCGAAGAACGCCCGCCGGTCGAAGTAGAGATAGGCGATCACGAGCAGGATGGCCAGGAACGCGGCCACCCGGTAGAGGACCGCGGGCAGGATTCCCTGCGGGCCAAAGAGAGGCGGGATGATTCCGATTCTCGCCCGCGCGGCCGTGATCGGCGGGGTGAACGCCACGAGGTACATGACCATGCCCGTGAGGATGCCCTGTGAGAGAGCGGGGGACCAGCGCGGCGGCATGAGCGCGAAGGCGGCGCAGCCAACTCCGATCAGGATGACGAAGATGGGAACCCAGGAGGGTCGCATGGTGACCCCCGGCTCAACCGTTCCAGGCCGCGAATCCACAGTAGAGGCCGGCGCCCAGGAGCGCGGCGCCCGTTCCGATCGCGACGCAGCCGGGGAAGTCGCCCATGCTGTGGCATCCATCCTCCACCCCTCCGACGAGCCTGTCGGCCAGCGGTACGAAGCAGCTCGCAAACCTGGCCCAGTTGAACTTCTCGGGCGCGCGGCGGACCACGCCGCTCTGCGCCTGGAGGTACGTCGGGCCCTCCCGGAGCCAGAGGCCGTGCTCTCCGTTGTTGACGCGCTCGAACCCGATCTCGCTCGCGGCGGGCTTTTCGTTCCGCATCAGCTCGAAGGACTGCACACGGGCCACTCCGTTCACCTCGATCATCACGAAGTAGACGGCGTGGTTGGCTTGGTCCAGGTACTGATAGGGAAACAGCGTGACCTGAACCTGGTCTCCGTTCTTCGTGATCCCCGCCGCGCCCATGACCCCGCTCTTGAAGAGTGAGAGCCGCGGGTCGGAAGCCTGGTCCACGACCGCCCGAGCCATGACCGGGCTCTTGGCCGCCCGGGCCGTCGCGGCCCTGAGCTCGTCATCCGCCGTGATCCAGCGTGAGGTCTCGAACTCGGTGCTGGGATCGGGCCCTGTCGCGGGGGCCGCGACGCGCTGAGCGCCCTGCTTCGAGCAGCCGGGTGTCAGGACGATGAGCGCGGCGATGGCGAGCGCTGGGACCACGAGGAACTGCGTGAAGCGTTTCATATCGGCACCCCTTCCGGATTCGCGCGGGCTGAGCCGCGCCGTGGGCGCCGAGGAGCGAGGGCGAGCAACCGAAGAGCACGATCCGTTCCATGACGATGGCGGAATCGCGCGGAGGCGCGGGCTCGCGAATTCGCGCGTGGGACGCGGGTTCTGCCGAGGGGTGAGCCGATGGAGGCTACGCCGAGCCCGCGCTTACGCGTCGGGCGTTCGACGCCGTTGGGAACTGCGTACCGCTACAGACCCCCGACGCCGAGGCGCTGGCCGATGCTGAGCTGCACCGAGGTGTCCAGATCCTGGGCCGCGCTCGGTACCAGGTGCTGCACGCGGTCCACGCGCCCCGTCAGGGCCAGAGCGTTCTCCCCGAGACCGGCGATTCGGAGGAGCACGAGCTGAAGCCGCGCCGAGTAGCGGTCCTCTCTCGTGCCGAGCAGCTCGTAATGCCGCGTCGACCCCGAGAGGAACGGCGTCACGAGGAAGCGGCCGGCGATGGCTTCCCACCGCGCCTCGAAGGAGCCCTGGATCGTGGAATCGTCCAGGTTCACCCCGCTCGAGTGATTCTGTTCGAGCCCCAGCGTGAGCGTGCTCACGATGCGGCCGGGATGACGTCGCGTGCTCACCACCGAGCCGGACACCACCCGCCGCTTCGTCGCCGCGCGCAGCTCGTCGTTGATGAACCCGATGTCGAAGCGCGCGGTGGTACGTCCGCCGAGCGGCTCGGACGCGGAGTACTCGGTCCCGACCCGGTTCTCCGTGAAGTCGGTGTTGGCTCCCTTGTTCCTGATGCGGGTCAGCGTGGGGGCCACCCAGCTGTCCTGGCTCAGCGCGAGGCGGGTGCCCAGGGAGGCGGTCTGGACGCGCACGACCGGCTCGAGGCCGTCTTTCTGGGTGGGCTCCTCGGAGCGGAAGCTGCCGAAGAAGTGCCAGCTCAGGAACCCGCGCTCGAGACGGGCCATGCCCCCGCGGCGATCCGAGAGGGCATAAGGGTTGAGCGCGGTGGCCAACTCCGGCTGGTAGGAGAAGCCCTGCGCCAGCGCGACGAACCCGGCGGCCGTGCCCTTGAGCTCGGTCCGCCAACCGGTGCGCGACCGGCCCTCTTCGAGGTTGGTCGCGGGGCGGTGGTGGACCGTTGCCACGTCGGTGAGAAGCGTCCAGGTGCTGGCAATGCCGATCTTGGCCATGCCGCCGTAGATCGCGCTCCGGCGGACCAGCGGGACCTGGCCGAAGCCAACGAATGTGGAATCGGATAGGTCTTTCTCGTGCGTGTAGCCCCCGTAGACGGTGGCCTCGACGCGGTTCTTCGAGAGCGACCGCCTCAGCTTCGCGGCGTAGAGGTCGGATCCGCGGTTCCGGATCTCGCCGCCCGCCGAGGTTGGTGAAGAGGACATCGCCAGGTATCCCTCCAGGTCGCCGAGCGGCGTGCCGCGCCACGCCCCCTGCGCGCTCCGGCGCGGCACCGGGCTCATGAGGAGCGGCGTCTCCTGGGCGCGCTCGGGCGGGGCGTCCCCGTACTGAAGCGAGCGGCGCGGGTCCGAGTACCGGACCTGCACGTGCTGCGGCGCCGCACTCCCATTCCCCAGATCATCGAAACGCGCCCGCATCGAAAGCTCCGCCTCGATCTTTCTGTTTGGGCCAAGGTCGTAGCCCCCGTTCCAGGCGCCCCATCCCGTGGCCGAATGATCCTCCTCGCGGAAATGGGTCTTCGCCTCCCCGATCCAGGTCACGGCGCCGTGCAGGCGCTGGGGCAGGGCCGGAACTGGAGCGGGCTGGAAGAGGTCTCGCGAGCGCGGGGCCACCCCGTTCGGCGGCGGCGCGCACACGATGGAGATGGGGTTCGAGGCGACGGGCTGCGGCGACTCCACGGCGAACTGGAGCCGGTGCTCGCCCAACCGGCGCGTGGGGAGCGGCCCGCGCATCGTGACCTCGACCGGGCGTCCCGCCTCCATGTACCCCTCCTCGGTCGCGATGAGATCGCCATCCATGTAGAAGGCCCCGCGGAAGGCGCCGGTGCCGTTGCCCGTCACGACCGCGCGCGGGACCACCGTGTCCCCGGCGGCGATCACCGCGCCGTGAAGGGGCCATTCCAGGACGGCGGAGCGGACGAACACGTCCGAGGCCATGGCGGGCAGCACGCTCGCCTGGTGGACGGTCACATTCCCGGGATCGACGCGGAATTGCGCATCCACGACGACGGGGGAGCCGGTCTCGTCGGTGCCGTAGAACGTGAGCCGGACGCCCAGGACGCCTCGCGGAATCGTGCGCGCGACGGATGCGGGAAGCGTCACGGGCGCCACGAGGGTGGCCGTGCTGTTCCGCCGCAGGTAGATGTTGCTGGGGAGCGTGTACTCGTAGATGGGCGACACCGCCAGGTCGAGGGGCACGTTGCTCGGATCGGGTTGGAGCGACGAGGGAAGGAACTGCACGCGCACCGAGGTGAACCCCACGTCGGTACCCGCGAGCTCGCGTACGGGAATCGGGACGGGCAGCGTGACGTCCGGCGTGAGCGAGAGATTGAAGTCTCCCGCCTGCACCCGCTCCACGCTGGCCTGGAAGGCGGTCGTGAAGTAATAGATCTGGGGGTAGAAGGTATCGTTGTAGAAGACGCTGTCCGCGCCCTGGACGAGATTGAGCTTCATCCCGTACTGGTGCCCGAATGCGAGCGGCGCCGACGGGGTGATGTAGAGGGTGTCTCCCGCCGGGGACCACCGGTCCGCGTCCCTCGAGACCAGCCCGCCTCCCGCGGTGAAATCCGCGAGGGAGGACGAGGAATGCTTCGCCGTGGGCCTGTCGAAGACGAATACGACGACGACGTTCGCGGCCACCCGCGTCGCCCCATCGCTTGGATAGACCGCGGTCACCCTCGGCGCCTGCGCGAGAGCCGCGCTCGCGCCGAAGAGCATCGTGGCCGCAAAGACGAGCGCGAGATAACGATGCGCGCCCGGAATGCCGATCTTGGGGAAGAGGTTGCGCCTCGAGATCAAGGGATCGGATCCGTCGAACGGGGGGAATGGGATTGCGAAGGTCGATCGGGCGAACGTATCATGAGCGGCCCATGCTAACAAAATCGCGTGCCACCGCAACGGTTTCGAAGCGTCCCGTGCAACGAGGACGGCAGAACGGCCGGGAGCCGATTCCCGTGGCGGTCCTCGGCGCCACCGGGACCGTGGGACAGCGCTTCGTCCAGCTCCTCGAGGACCACCCGTGGTTCTACGTGGCCGAGGTCCTCGCCTCCGACCAGAGCGCGGGAAAGGCCTACGCGGAGGCGGTCGGAGGGCGCTGGAAGCTCACCACCCGGATCCCCGAGGCGGTCGCGCGGCTCAAGGTGCGCGCGCCGGGAGATTCGCTCAAGTCGCCCATCCTCTTCTCCTCGCTCGACGCCTCGGTCGCCGGAGAGCTGGAGGAGCGCTACGCGCGCGCGGGCCATCAGGTGTTCTCGAATTCTCGGAATCACCGTCTCGATCCTCTGGTGCCGCTCGTCATCCCCGAGGTGAACCGCGACCACATCGAGCTCCTGGACCGCCAGAAATTCGGCGGCGGCGGCATCCTCACGAATCCGAATTGCTCCACGATCGTGCTCGTCATGGCGCTCGCGCCGCTCCACCGCGAGTTCGGCGTGGAGTCGCTCATCGTCACCACCTTCCAGGCAACGAGCGGCGCCGGCTACCCCGGCGTCCCCTCGCTCGACATCCTCGGGAATGTGATTCCCTACATTCCGGGGGAGGAGCCCAAGATGGAGGCGGAGACCAACAAGATCCTGGGAAGGCTCGGGCCGAAGGGAATCGATCCGGCCGGCATCACGGTGAGCGCTTCCTGTCATCGCGTCCCCGTCCTGGACGGGCACCTCATGGCGATGAGCGTGAAGCTCCAGCGAAAGGCGTCCCTCAAGGCGGTCCTCGCGTCGCTCCGCGCGTTTCGCCCGCTCCATCGGATCGAGCTTCCCTCGGCGCCCGCCGAGCCGCTTCTAATCTTGGAACAGGACGACCGCCCGCAGCCCCGCCTCGACGTGGACCGCGCGTCGGGCATGGGGGTCACGGTCGGCCGTATCCGCCCCTGTCCCGTGCTCGACTGGAAATTCGACGCGCTCGGCCACAACACGATCCGCGGCGCGGCGGGCGCTTCCATCCTGAACGCGGAGCTTCTCGCCCATGCCGGCAGGATCTAGCCTGACGTCGGCGCCCACGCGCGATTTCGTGTTCGTGCGCCACGGGGAGACCGACTGGAATCGCGAGAAGCGCGTCCAGGGATCGAAGGGCGCGCCCATGAACCCGGCGGGGCACGAGCAGGCGAAGGGCCTGGCCCGCGTGCTCTGGGAGGTGCCCATCCAGGCCGTCTACTCCAGCGCGCTTCCGCGCGCGATCGAGACGGCGTCCTACGTGGCGGGGCCGCATCGCGTGAGCG
>DASQBE010000039.1:0-23984 GCA_035635355.1 Binatia bacterium
CGCTCCGGGATGGAGGCGAACGCCCGGAGCTGCGCCTCGCGCGCCCCCTCGTCGGTCAGAAGCTTCGCCAGCTCCGCGGCGATGCGCGCGGCGGTCACTTCCCCCTGGATCAGCTCGGGCGCGCTGCGGCCGCCCGAGACCAAGTTCGCGAGCCCGATCGAAGGCACGCGCACCAGACGGCGCGCGATCTCGTAGTTCAGGAAGCCGGTCTTGTACACGATCACCTGGGGCACGCCCAGGGCCGCGGTCTCCAGCGTGGCCGTCCCCGAGGCGACCACGGCGGCGTCCGCGGCGCGCAGGAGCTCCCTCGCGTCGCCGCGCCAACAGAGGGGGGCCAGGATCTCCCACGAGCGTCGAAGGGCCGGATTCCGAAGCGCGTCTCCCACGGGCCCGGTGTCGCTCACCGCGACGCGCGCGCGCCCCCCGATGTGGGCGACAACGCGCGCGGCGCCGTCCAGCATCGGTCCCAGGTGGCGCCGCACTTCCTCGCGCCGGCTTCCGGGCAGGAGCGCGATCAGCCGCTCGGCGGGCCCGACCCCGAGGGCCTCCTTGGCGGCCACGCGGCCGCCTGGATCGGGGGAGAGCGCGCCCGCGGGGTGACCCACCCAGCGCGCGGCCACGCCCTCGCGGGCCAGAAGCTCCTTCTCGAAGGCGAAGAGAAGGAGCGTAAGATCCACGTCCTCCCGCAGGCGCCGGATCCGTCCGCCTCCCCACGCCCAGATCTGGGGGCAGACGTAGTAGACCACGCGCCGCCCCATCTTCTTCGCCGCTCGCGCGAGCCCCAGGTGGAGCCCCGGGGAATCGATCGGGAGGAACACGGCGTCGGGGTGCTCGGCGAGAAGGCGCCGGATCGCACCGCGGGCGCGGCGGATCTCGGGAAGCTTTCCCAGGATCGAGGCGAAGCCCATCACCGCGATGGACTCCATGGGAACGGCCGCCCGGAGGCCCGCGGCGCGGAGGCGCGGGCCTCCGATGCCCGCCGCCTCCACGGGAATGCCGCGGGCGCGCAGGGCCGAGAGCAGGTCGGCGCCGAGGCGGTCCCCGGAGGGCTCCCCCGCCGACACGATGAGAAACGGAAAGGTCAGACGGGCAGGTCCAGAGGGAGGTTCCGCAGAGCCTGCGCGCGCACCTCCTCGGCGACCCGGAGGGCGTCGAGCGCGACCTCGGTTTCCTCCCACGAGCCCTCGGGCTCGCGCGTCAAGGCGAGGAAATGCGTGAGCTCCGACTCCAGCGGGTCCCGCGCCTCCACCTGGATCAGGAGGGGCCGGATCCTCCGCAGCAGGTCTTCGGGCGCGTCGGATTCGGCGGGCTTCAGCGTGTAGGCCTCCACGCTCCGGTTCAGGCAGTCGATGGAGAGGTACTCGTTGGCCTCGAAGAAGCGGATCTTGCGGACCTTCTCACGCGACACCCGGCTCGCCGTGAGATTGGCCACGCAGCCGGAGGCGAAGGTGAGCCGCGCGTTGGCGATGTCGATTCGCGGCGTGAGAACCGGCACCCCCACCGCGTGCACCTGGGTCACCCGCGACCGCGTGAGCCAGAGGGCCAGGTCCAGATCGTGGATCATGAGGTCCAGGATCACGTCCACATCGATCCCGCGCGGCACGATGGGCGCCAGGCGGTGCGCCTCGATGAACCGGGGCGACTTGAGATTCGGACGCGCCGCCTGGACGGCCGGATTGAAGCGCTCCACCTGCCCCACGAAGAGCGCCCGCTTCTTCGCCCGCGCGGCGGCCAGCATGCCCTCGCCCTCGGCCACGGTTTGCGCCATCGGCTTCTCCACGAGAACGTGGAGGCCTCGCGAAAGGCAGAAGTGCGTCAGCTCCGCGTGCCTCGGGGTGGGCGCCGCGATGGAGACCAGGTCGACCTGGTCGGCCAGGGCTTCGAGGGTGTCGAAGGGAGGAAGGCCGAGCTCGCGCGCGGCGCGCTCCCGGGTCGCGGGATCCACGTCGTACCCCCCGACCAGCGAGACGCCCTCGATCCGGGACCAGGCGCGCGCGTGGTGGTGGCCCAGGTGTCCGACCCCGACCACTCCCACGCGAGGCCGGTTCACCGCACGATGCCTCGCTCGGAGCTGCGCACGAATTCCACGAACTCGTGGATCTCGGGATAGGGCTTCAGGTCGCGCGCGATGCGCGAGAGCGCCTGCGCGACGTTGAGCTGGGACCGGTAGAGGATCCGGTAGGCGCGCTTCAGCTCCAGGCGCACCTCGGCGGGAATGCCCCGGCGGTCCATGCCGGTGGAATTGAGCCCGCACGCGCGCAGCGGGTTCCCCGCGGCCTTCACGTACGGAGGCACGTCCTGGGGGACGCGCGAGCCGCCCCCCACGAAGGCGTGGCAGCCGATGGTCACGAATTGATGCACCGGGGTCATCCCCCCGATGATCGCGTAGTCGTCCACGCGCACGTGACCCGCGAGGTTCACCGCGTTGGCGAGGATCACGTGGTTCCCGATGCGGCAATTGTGCGCGACGTGCGCGTAGGCCATGAGGAGGACGTGCTCGCCCACGATGGTGGATTCCCGCTCTCCGGTGGCGGCGTGGATCGTGGCGTACTCCCGCACGACCGTGTCCGGCCCGATGGTCACCTCGGTCGGTACCCCGCGGAATTTGAGGTCTTGCGGAATGTTCCCGATCACGGCCCCGTGATGCACCTGGCAGCGGGGGCCGAGGGTGGTCCGGCCCTCGAGGATCGCGTGCAGCCCGACCTGCGTTCCCTCGCCCAGCTTGACTCTCGGTCCGACATAGGCGAAGGGACCGATGACCACGCCCGGGCCCAGCTCCGCCCCCTTGGCGACGATCGCGGTGGGATGCACCGCGGGCGGCGCGTCCTGCGGCTCGGGAAACGGGACCACGGCGCCCGGAACGCGCGCCCAGGTGCCGGTGAGTCCGTCCGCCTCAGGAATCGCGATCGACAATGCTTGAGAGAAGCTCTGCTTCCGCGACGAGGTCTCCATCGACGTAGGCCTTCCCCTCCATTTTGCAGATGCGTGATTTCAGGCGAAGGAGCGTCAGCTCGAATCGGAGCTGGTCGCCGGGCCGCACCGGTTTCCGGAACTTGGCCCGGTCGATTCCGATGAAGTAGACCAGCTTCTCCTTCGGGTTATCCACTGCGTTCAAGAGCAGGACTCCGCCGCACTGGGCCATCGCCTCGATGATGATCACCGCGGGCATGATGGGATGGCCTGGAAAGTGTCCCACGAAGAACGGCTCGTTGATGGTGACGTTCTTGATGCCCACGACCCGGTTCTCCTCGAGGCTCAGGATCCGGTCGACGAGCAGGAACGGGTAGCGGTGCGGCATGATCTCCATGATGGCGCTGATGTCCAGCTCGACCGGCCCTCCGGATCCGTTCCCCTTGCCCGCCCGCGCGGGCTTCTCCAGCCGTTCGGCCTTCTCGGCCGCGGCGAGCCGCTGCACGAAGCGCACGTTGGTGGCGTGTCCCGATTTGATCGAGACGAAGTGCCCGAGGGCGGGACGTCCGAGGAGATAGAGGTCCCCGATGAAGTCCAGGATCTTGTGGCGGACGAACTCGTTGTCGAACCGGAGCGGCTCCTGGTTCAGGATCCCCTTCGGCTGGACGACGACGGCGTTCTGAAGGCTTCCGCCCAGGATCATGCCGCGCGCCCGCAGCGCGTCCACGTCGCGCTGGAGCACGAACGTGCGCGCCGGAGCGATCTCCTTCACGAAGACATCCTTGTCGATGTCGTAGGTCGCATGCTGCGTGCCCAGGTAGGCATCGTCGTATTCGATGGTGAACGTGATGCGGAGCCCGTCGTGCGGCAGCCCCACCAGCACCACGCCGTTCTCCTCGTAGCGGACCGGCTCGTGGACCCGGAAGAAGCGGCGCGGCACGTGCTGGTCCACGAGCCCCGCCTCCTGGAACATCCGGACGTAGGGGGCGGCGCTCCCGTCGCGGGGCTCGGCGGGCTCCTTCGAGGTCAGGGCGATTGCGAGGTTGTCGATCTCGAGTCCGGCCGCGGCGGCGAGGATGTGCTCGACGGTGTGGACCTCGGCGTCCCCGCTCTTCAAGATCGTCCGACGCATCTGCTCGGTGTCCGCGCGCGCGTACTGGGGCGAGACGGGGATCTCCGGGGCGCCGGGCAGATCGAGACGGATGAAACGAATGCCGGTATCGGGCGGGGCCGGCCGGAATTCCACGCGGCACGGCATCCCCGTGTGCAGGCCCACGCCCTCGAAGGCGATGGGCTTCGCGATGGTGCGCTGGCTGGGGGTGATCACCGCGGCTCTTGGAGGCCCTCGAGCTCTTCCACGCGGCGTTTCAGCGCGCGCACCGTCTGGATGAGCTCGGGCAGGTTCCGAATGCTCGCCTGGATGCGCTTCGCTTCCCGGAGCGGCCGGGCCGGGTGGCCGAACATGCGCTCGCCGGGCTTGACCGACTTCGAGACCCCCGACTGGGCGCCCACGGACGCTCCGTCGCCGATCTCGATGTGCCCCACGATCCCGACCTGACCCGCCAGGACCACGTGGTCGCCCAGCACCGTGCTGCCCGAGATCCCCACCTGCGCGACGATGATGCAGTTCCTTCCGATCTGAACGTTGTGGGCGATCTGGACCAGATTGTCGATCTTGGTCCCCGCGCCGATCCTCGTGGTCCCGGTCGTGGCCCGGTCGATGGTGACGTTCGCGCCGATCTCGACGTCATCGCCGATCTCGACGTTCCCCACTTGCGGAAGCTTCCGGTAGACGTCCCCGTCGCGGACGAACCCGAACCCGTCGCTTCCGATGACCGTCCCCGAATGGACGATCACGCGGTCCCCCAGCACGCACTCCTCGCGCACGGTGACCCTGGGATAGAGCAGCACCTCGTCCCCCAGCACGGCGTTCCCGCCGATGTAGCAGCCCGCGTGGACGATCGCGCGCGCCCCGACCCTGGCCCCGGCCTCGAGCACCGCGTGGGGGCCCACGTAGGCGTCCGGGGGCACCGTCGCTCCGGGCGCCACGACCGCGCTGGGATGCACGCCCGCGCGCGGACGCTCCTTCTCCCCGGCGAACAGCCGCACCGCCTTGAGGAAGGCGAGGTAGGGATTGGGGTTTTCGATGAGGGGCTTGCCGATGTTCCGGTGGTTCTCGGAAACGATGACGGCCGAAGCCTGGGTCAGCTCGAGGTAGGGCTCGTAGCGGGGGTTGGCCAGGAACGTCAGCTCCCCCTCGCGGGCCTCGCGGATGCCGGCCACGCCCGTGATCTCGACGGAACCATCCCCGACGACCGTCCCGTCGATGGCCCTCGCGACCGCCTCCAGCGTGACCTTCATGATGGACTCCCTTTGAATCGGTTCGCGCTGCCCGTTGCGGGAATCGGCTACCGCGTGCCTCCCGTGGCCGGCGGCGCCGTGCTGGCGGGCTGCGGCAATCCGCTCGCGTCTTCCTTCTTCAACTCCGCGAGGACGCGATCGGTGAGATCGAGCGTCCGATCTCCGAAGATGATGTTTCCGTCCGCGGCATCCAGGATGAGCGAGTATCCCTCGTCCGTGCCGAACCCCGTCACGATCTTGTGCACGCGGTCCACGATCGGCTTCAGGTACTGCTCGTTGAGCTTGGACACGGAGCCCTGCGGACCCCAGTTTTTCTGAACGAACCCGTCGTAGTCGGCGATCTTCTTCTGAAGCACCTGGTTCTGCTCGTCGCGCTTGGCCTCGCTCAGCATGGGCCCCTGCGCGTCCAGCTTGCGCTGCAGATCGTCGATTTCGGTCTTTTTCTCCTTGGCGGTCTTGGTGAGCTCCTGGACTTCCCGGTTGAACGACCGCTGGGCCTCCTGAGTGCCGGCATACTCCGAGAAGATGCGCTCGGAGTCAATGAAGCCGATCTTCAGGTCGGCCCCGAAACCCACCCCCGGGGCGGCCAGGCAAAGCACCGCGAGGACCCAGACTACCGTACGCCATGACCGCTGTCGAGCCATATCTAATCCCTTCTGCTAGAAGGTGTTACCCAACTGGAAGTGGGGCTGCCAACGGGACCCGTCTTCGCGGTCCAGACCGTATCCCAGGTCGAGCCCGACCCGGCCCAGGGCGGGCACTTCCAACCGCACGCCGAACCCCACGGACTTCCTTAGATCACCAAGGTCCAGATCCCGAGTCGAGTTCCAGGTATTCCCCGCCTCGAAGAAGAAGAGCCCGTGGAGGGGGTCCGCGATCGGGAACTGTAACTCGCTCGTCAGGATGAGCATGGTCTTTCCGCCCGGGTACCGGTCCAGGATGGCGCCCGTGATCGAGTCGCGCGCGATGTTCGCCCGCGGCACCACGTAGTAGTCGGGATACCCCCGGAGGTAATCCGCCGTGGTCCCGCCGAGCCGGAAGCGCTCGTAGTCGGGCACTTGCCCGCCGCCCAGGAAGCCTGTCTTGCCGCGGAGCATGAGGACGAAGGGACCGCTCAGGCGCGTGTAGGTCTTGTTCTCGAAGGTCTCCTTGTAGAAGGACTCGACGCCCCCCAGGAGCCCTCCCGCCACCTCGTTCGTAAGCAAGATCCGCGAGCCGCGGGAAGGATAGAACGGATTGTCGGTGCTGTTCCGGTTGAACGTGAGGGTCACGCTGCTCACGCGCCTCGGCCAATGGGTCGCGCGGAGCGAGGCCAGGTTCACGGGCTCCCCCGGCACGGGGGCGACGAAATCCCTCAGGGTCACGTCGCGAAGATCGTAGGAGACGATCCCGCGCGTGTAATCGGGCCACCGCAGCGGACGCCCGACGTGGACTCCCCCGCCCACGTCCTTCCGGCTGTAGAAGTCGAGGTCCCGGCGGGTGTTGAAAATGTCGAAACCGATGTTCACCGGCGTGTCCCGGAACCAGGGCTCGTTGTAGGAGAGCTCCAGATCGTTCGCCTTTCCGCCGCGCTCCAGGCGGATGTTCACGCTCTGCCCGTTGCCGAACAGGTTGTTGTGGCCCAGCTCGATGAATCCCGTGAGCCCCGACTGGCTGGAGTAGCCCGCGCCCGCGCTGGCGGTCCCGGTCTGCTTCTCCTGCACCTTGAGGGTCAGGTTGATGTCGGCGCTGTCTCCGGTGGGCTGGTAGTCCACGTTGACGTCCTGGAAATACCCCAGGCCGAAGATGTCCCGCTGCGTGCGCATGAGCGCGGAGCGGCGGAACACGTCCCCCGGGTACACGCTCGCCTCGCGGCGGATCACGTTTTCCTTCGTGCGGGTATTCCCGGTGATGTCCAGGTTCGCGATGCGCGAGCGCGACCCTTCCTGGACCTGGAAGGCGACGTCCACGATGGAATCGCGGTCGGTCATCTTGGGCTCGATGGAGAGGAAGAGATATCCCTGCTCCTGGTAGAGCGTGTAGGCGTTCTCCAGCGTCTTCTGGACCTGCGCCTCGTTGTAGATGGCGCCCGCCAGGGGCACGGTCGCGAGCGTGAGGGCCGCGGTCGGAACGGCGGAGTTCCCGGTCCAGGAGAGCGCGCCGAAGCGGTACCGCGGGCCCTCGCGCAGGAACACGTGCAGGACAACACCCCTCCCGTCCTTGGTGTCCAGCGGCACGATCGAGTCCACGTCCGCGTCCTTGAAGCCCCGCGTCCGCATGTAGAGGCGAAGCTTCGTCTCGTCCTTTTCCAGGTGTTCGGGCTTGTGGACGCCGCTCCGGAGGAATCCGGGGGTCTTGCTCTCCATGCTCTTCGCGAGCGCCTCGCTCTTGAGCGTTTCGTTCCCGTGGAAGACGACGCCGCGAACCTTCACCTTCGCCCCTTCGTCCACGTCGAAGACCACGCGGACCGCTCCGGCGGAGGCGGGCTCGGTCCGCGCGACCACCTTGGTGCGGGTGTAGCCTTCCGCGGCGTAGGCCTGCTCGATCTTCCGGGCGTCCAGCTCCAGGGTCCCGGCGTCCAGGAGCTGTCCCTGGGCGGAGGTGAGCTTTTCTTTGAGCGTCTTCTCCTCGATCTTCTTCGCCCCTTTGTAGACGATCTCCTTGATGCGCGGACGCTCGGTCACGTGGATCGTGAGCGCCACCCCGCCGGAAACGGGCGCGTCGCTCACCGTCACGTCGGTGAAGAGGCCGGTCGCGAAGAGCCGGCGGACGCCGGCCCGGACCTCGTGGGGATCGTTGGGCTGCCCCGCCGCGATGGCGAAGGTCCGGACCACCACGAGGGAGTCGACGTTGACGAACCCCTTCGCGGCGACGCTCCGGATCGTCGGCGCGGGCGCCTGGCCCACGGTGTCGGCGGGCGTGGCCAGCGAATCGAACGGGGAGAGCGAGACGGGAGCCGGCGCCTGCGCCAGGACGGGCGAGGAAACCGCGGCCCCAAGGAACGTCACGGCCGCCAGCGCGAGCAAGAGTCGCGTGGCGGCGGCGGGACGCGTGGAGTTTTTTCTCGAGAGCCTCAAGAGGCGAAGATCAACTCGTCACCCCGGCGGGATACCAAGACATCGCTGCCCTCCTTCAGCTTGCCGCGGAGCACATGCTCCGAGAGCGGGTCCTCGATCAGCTTCTGGATGCTCCGCTTCAGCGGCCGGGCGCCCAGCGCCTCGTCGAATCCCTTCTGGATGAGCAGGTCCACGACCTCGTCCTCGAAGTTCAGCGTGATTCCGTTCCCCTTCATCCGATCCGAGACCTGGCTGAGCAGGATCTTGGTGATGGATCCCATCTGCGGCCGGTCGAGCGGGTGGAACACGATCATCTCATCGATCCGGTTCAGGAACTCCGGATTGAACACGCGCTTGACCTCGTCCATGATCGCCGACTTCATCGTGATGTAGGTGGATCCGTCCGTCCGGTCCGTGAACCCCAGGCCGCGGCCACCCTTGATCTGCCGGGCGCCGAGATTCGACGTCATGATGAGCACCGTGTTCTTGAAATCCACCTTCCGGCGCAGGCTGTCGGTCAACTGTCCGTCGTCCAGCACTTGGAGGAGGATGTTGAAGACATCCGGGTGCGCCTTCTCGATCTCGTCGAGCAGGACGACCGAATAGGGCTTCCGCCGCACTTTCTCGGTCAGCTGCCCGCCCTCCTCGTGTCCGACATACCCCGGAGGGGCGCCGATGAGCCGGGAAACCGAGAATTTCTCCATATATTCCGACATGTCGATGCGGATCAGGGCATCGGGATCGTCGAAGAGGAACCGCGCCAGGACCCGGGCGAGCTCGGTCTTGCCGACCCCGGTGGGCCCCAGGAAGATGAACGAGCCGATGGGCCGGCGGGGGTCCCGGAGCCCGGCCCGATTCCTGCGAATCGCGCGGGACACGGCGGCCACGGCCTCCTCCTGCCCGACGATCGACTTCCGGACCTCCTCCTCCATGCGGAGCAGCTTCTCCGATTCCTTCTCCTCCAGCCGGGTGATCGGGATCCCCGTCATGCGGGAGATCACCTTGGCGATGAGATCCACGTCCACCAGGGCTTCCTTCTCGTGCTTGATCTCGGTCCAGGTCTTCTTGTGCTCGCGCAGCTTGGCCCGGAGATCCTTCTCCTTGTCGCGGAAGCGCGCCGCCTTCTCGAATTCCTGCTGCTGGATGGAGGCTTCCT
Source organism: Binatia bacterium (assembly GCA_035635355.1). Classification (GTDB taxonomy): domain Bacteria; phylum Eisenbacteria; class RBG-16-71-46; order SZUA-252; family SZUA-252; genus WS-7. The sequence continues at coordinate 9,463 of DASQBE010000039.1, forward strand.
TCTCCTTGGCCACTTCCTCGACCTGCTTCTCCAGCTCGCGCACCTCGGTCGGAATGGCGGAGATGCTGAGCCGGGCGGAGGCGCCCGCCTCGTCGATCACGTCGATCGCCTTGTCGGGGAGGAACCGGTCGTTGATGTAGCGGTCCGCCAGCTTGACGGCCTGGACGATGGAGTCGTCCGAATACTTCGCCCCGTGATGCGCCTCGTACTTGTCGCGCAGCCCCCGGATGATCTGGATGGTCTGGTCCACCGTGGGCGGGTCCACCATGATCGGCTGGAACCGCCGCTCCAGGGCGCCATCCTTCTCGATGTATTTGCGGAACTCGTCGAGCGTGGTCGCCCCGATGCACTGGAGCTCACCGCGCGCCAGAGCCGGCTTCAGCATGTTGGAGGCATCGATGGCCCCCTCCGCGCCGCCCGCTCCGACGATCGTGTGCAGCTCGTCGATGAAGATGATGGTGTCCTTGGACTCGCGGATCTCGTTCATGACCGCCTTGAGGCGCTCCTCGAACTGACCGCGGTACTTGGTCCCGGCCACGACGGCGGCGAGATCCAGGGTCACGATGCGCTTGTCCTTGAGCGTCTCCGGAACCTTGTTCTCCACGATGCGCTCGGCCAGACCCTCCGCGATGGCGGTCTTGCCGACGCCGGGCTCGCCGATCAGGATCGGATTGTTCTTCTTGCGCCGCGAGAGGACCTGGATGACCCGGTCGATCTCGGGCTCGCGCCCGATGATCGGATCCAGCTTCCCTTCGCGGGCGAGCAGGGTGAGGTCGCGCCCGAACTGGTTCAAGGCGGGCGTCTCGACCTTCCCCTCGCGCTCCGGCTGGGACACGGACGGCGTCCCCCCGAGAAGCTTGAGGGTCTCCTCGCGGACCTTCTTCCGATCCACCCCCAGCTCCAGCAGCACGCGCGCGGCGACGCCTTCGCCCTCGCGGATGAGCCCCAGAAGCAGGTGCTCGGTGCCGACGTAGTTGTGGCCCAGCTGGCGCGCCTCGTCGACGCTCAGCTCCAACACCCGCTTCGCCCGGGGCGTGAAGGGAATCTCCCCGATCGTGAGCGTGCCCCCGGTCGAGGAAACCATGCTCTCGACCGCCTGGCGGATGGCGTCCAGGTCCAGTCCCAGGTTGTTCAGCACGGTGGCCGCGATCCCTTCGCCCTCGCGGATCACGCCGAGGAGCAGGTGCTCGGTGCCGATGTAGTCGTGCTGGAGCCGCGCGGCTTCTTCCCGCGCGAGGTACATCACCTTCCGCACGCGTTCCGTGAACTTGTCATGCATGGATCGAGACCTCCCCCCTAATTGCTCGTGACCGGAACGGAGCCCCCCTCACCGAGGAGCCTCCGAATATATTCCGCTCTCATGATGTTCCGCTCGCGCGCCTCGAGCTCCTTCCCCGCCTTGACCTGCAAATGCGCCGGCTGCGACCGCACCAGGAGCTCGTTCAGCGTCTGCACGCTGGCGAGCCCCTCGATCCGGAGCGCCACCCCAAAACGCACCGCCGAGGAGAGATTGACCACCTCCTGCGAGGAGATCACCCGGCTGTGGCGCAGCGTCCCGTACGCGCGCCAGATCTTGTCCTCGATCTGGACCCGCGCGTCTTTCAGGAGCTCGTCGCGCGCCCGCTGCTCGGAATCGATGATCTGCTTCGTGACGCGCTCGAGGCTGTCGATGGTTTCGCGCTCGTTCTGCCCCAGCGTCGTCTGGTTCGAGATCTGAAAGAAGTTTCCCATGATCTGGGACCCCTCTCCGTAGAACCCGCGCACCGCGAGACCGACCTGGGTGATGCCCTGGAGAACGCGCCCGATCTGCTTCGTGAGCACGAGCGACGGCAGGTGGATGAGCACCGAGGCCCTCATGCCCGTGCCCACGTTCGTCGGGCACGCGGTCAGATAGCCCAGCTCGTCGCTGAAAGCATAGTCCAGGTCCTGGGCCAATTCATCATCGATGGCGTTCACCGACTCCCACGCCGACCGAAGCTGGAAGCCCGAAGCCAGCGCCTGGAGCCTCAGATGGTCCTCTTCGTTCACCATCGCCGAGATGCTCTCGTCCGGAAGAACCAGAAGGCCGCGCAGCTTGCCGTTGTCCGCCAGGTCGTTGCTGATGAGATGGCGCTCGACGAGAAACTGCCGGTCCAGAGGCGTGAGCTCGCGCATCTCGAGCGCGAGCGATTGCGTGAGGGCCGGGGTCTTCCGCACCGCGGAGAGGATGCTCGAGTAGACCATCACCAGCTGCTCTTCCCGCGCGCGATGCGTGAACGGCACGCCCGATAGATTGCGGGCCAGGCGGACCCGGGTGCTCAGGACGACGTCGGACGCGGGTCCGGAGCCGTCGAGCCAACGGCCAAGCGAGCTGCTGAGTCCCGATAGCTTCACGCCGCTCCCCCTCCCACCGCGCGAACGTCGTTCGCTTCCATCTTCTTGATTCGATCCCTCAAATCCGCGGCCGATTCGAAGTCTTCCTTCTCCACCGCCTTCTGGAGCTCCTCGTGGAGCCGCTGCACTTCCCGCCTCAGGGCCACGCGCGCGGCATCCCGCACGGGGGTCTTCCCCACGTGCTTGGTGCTGCCGTGCACCCGGCGCAGAAGCGGACGGAGCTGGCTGCGGAACGTCGGATAGCACTCCGAGCACCCGAGCCGGCCGGTCTCCTTGAAGTTGGAATACACCAGGCCGCACTTGGGGCACTGGACCCGGCCGACGCGGGCCTCCTCCGCGGATCCGGGCTGCTCCACCATGCCGGCCAGAAGGTCCCCGACCGAGAACTTCGTCTTCACGAGCGGCACGTGGTAGCCCTTCTCCTCCGCGCACTTCTCGCAGACGTGGTACTCCGACTTCTTGTTGTTGACGATCTCGGTGAAGTGGACGACCGCCGGTCGTTTTCCGCAAATTTGACACTGCATGGACGTTCCTTCCGGTTGGCCGATGGCTCCCGACTAATTAGATGCGACCCGACTCAATTCTAATCGGCCGGAGATGGCCGTCCTCCAGGGTGACGACGCGGCCGGCAGCTTGTGCGACATCAGGATTATGTGTCGCAATTACAATGGCTTGCCGCTCCCTGGACCGATATCTCTCGAATATTTCCAGCAGAGTCGCCGAGGCGCGTCTGTCCAAATTTCCCGTCGGTTCGTCCGCCAGAAGGACCGCAGGCCTCATATGCAAGGCGCGAGCCACGGCCACCCGCTGCTGCTCCCCGCCCGAAAGCTCCCCCGGCTTGTGCTCGGCCCGCCCCATCAGGCCCAGGTCCTCGAGCAGGCTCTCCGCGCGGGCCCGGGCGGTGGCCCGGGAGCTGCCCGCCACCCAGCCCGGCATCATGACATTTTCCAGGGCCGTGAACTCGGGCAGGAGCTGGTGGAACTGGAACACGAACCCCACCGATCGGGCGCGCAGGCGGGAACGCCCCGCCTCGTCCAGCGCGCCTAAGTCCTCGCCGCCGACGCTCACGGTCCCGGCCGTCGGCCGGTCGAGCCCGCCCAGCAGATGAAGGAGGGTGGATTTGCCGGACCCGGAAGCCCCCACCACCGCCACCACTTCCCCGGGGTCCACGGAGAGGTCCACGTCTTTCAGCACTTCGATCGGCGCCGCCGCGTCATGATAAGTCTTCGCCAAGCCCCGCGCCAGGAGCGCGGGCGAGCGGGACGCCGCGTCATTCATACCGGATGGATTCCACCGGGGCAAGCCTGGCGGCCCGCCAGGCCGGGTACAGGCTCGCGACGAAGCAAAGCGCGGTCGCCGCGACGGCAACCAGCGCGAAGTCGGTCCACTCCATCTTGACGGGCAGCGTGTCGATGAAATAGATCTCGCCGGGAAGGTGAAGGAGCTTGTACCGGCCGAGGACGTAGGAGACGCTCCATCCGACGAGGATCCCGAGCGTGGTCCCGATGAGCCCGACAAGCGTTCCTTGCAAGAGGAAGATACGCATGATTCCTCGGGGCGTGACTCCCATCGTCCGTAGAACCCCGATGTCCCGGCGCTTCTCCAGCACCAGCATCACGAGGCTCGAGACGATGTTCACGGTCGCCACGAGCACGATGAGAATGAGGATCGTGAACATCACCGCCTTCTCGATTTTCATCCACGCGAAGAGATTCCGGTTGAGATCGATCCAGTTGGTCACCCGGTAGGCCGAGCCCAGCGCCCGCTCCAGCGCCTGCGACGTCTCGCGCGCCCGGAACATGTCCGGGATGCGAAGCTCGTAGCCCGTGACGCCCCCGCGCATCGAGAAGAAGTCGGCCGCGGTCTCCATGCGCACGATCCCGAAGGAGGAGTCGTACTCGTAGAGGCCCGAGCGGAAGATCGAGCTGACCCGGAGCCGCTTCACCCGCGGCGGGGCGCCCAGGAATCCTCCCGGGTCCTCCGAGGGGAGGCTGATGAGGATGACGTCGCCGACCGAGACGCGGAGCCGCACCGAGAGCTCCTCCCCGAGCCCGATTCCGGGCAGGTCCCCGCCGTCCAGCGGGTGCCCCGCGGGGGTGAGGTGCGCCATGATGTCGGTGACGCGGGATTCCCCGGCGGGATCGATTCCCTTGAGCACCATCCCGTCCACGCTGCTCCGCGAGGCCACCATCACCTTCCCGTAGACGAAGGCCGCCACCGCGGCGTCCGGGGCCGCGCCCCGGACCGTGGCCAGTAGGGAATCGCTGGGGACGACCGGACGCTCGTCCGCGGAGAGCACCGCCACGTGCGCGTTCGTTCCCGCGATCCGGCGCTGCACCTGGTCCTCGAAGCCGTTCATCACCGAAAGGACGATGGTGAGGGCGGCGACGCCGACGAAGACCCCGCCGGAGGCGAGGAGGCTGACGAGCGTGATGAAGCTCAGCCGGCGCTTGGAGCGCAGGTAACGCGAGGCGATGATCCAGACGAAGCCCATTGGCCCTCTCAGCCGCGCGCGGCCGCGAGGCTAGGCCTCGTCATGAGGCTCCTCGGGTCGCATGTGCGGGAAGAGGACCACGTCCCGGATGGACGGGGCGCCTGTGATCAGCATGACCAGTCGGTCGACGCCGACCCCGACCCCGCCGGTCGGCGGCATGCCCATCTCGAGCGCGCGCAGGTAGTCGGAGTCCAGCACCTGCGCCTCGTCGTCCCCGCGCTCGCGGAGACCCGCCTGCTGCTCGAAGGCGCGCCGCTGCTCCTCGGGGTCGTTCTGCTCCGAGAAGGAATTCGCCGTCTCCATCCCCGCGATGACGAGCTCGAAACGCTCCACCACGTCGGGATTCCCGCGTTTCACCTTCGCCAGGGGCGAGCTCTCGCGCGGGTAGTCGACGAGGAACGTCGGATTCCAGAGCCCGGGCTGAATCTTCACCGAGACGATCTCGTCCAGGATGCGTCCATATCCAAAGCCGGGGTCCAGGGGAACGCCCGCGCGTCCCGCCGCCTCGCGGAGACCGCGCTCCTCGCGCGGGAGCTCGCGCACCCCCAGTCCCTCCGCCGCCGCCTCCGCGATCGTGAGCCGGCGCCACGGGAGCGTGAAGTCGATGGGCTTCCCCTCCCAGACGACCGGCTCCTCCCGACGCACGGTCGCGACGACGTGGAGGAACAGGGCCTGCGTCGTCCGGAGCGTCTCCTCGTAATCCGCGAACGCCTGGTAGAACTCGAGCATCGTGAATTCGGGGCTATGGGTGCGGTCCATGCCCTCGTTCCGGAAATCCTTCGATATCTCGTAGACCCGCTCCAGCCCGCCCACGATGAGGCGCTTCAGATAGAGCTCGTCCGCGATCCTGAGATAGAGGTTCATGTCCAGGGCGTGATGGTGCGTCACGAACGGCCGCGCCGAGGCGCCGCCGTACACCGGCTGCAGCACCGGCGTCTCGACCTCGAGGAACCCGCGCGCGTCGAGGAACGCCCGCAGCGCGCGGATGATCGCGGCCCGCTCGCGGAACACCCGGCGCACGTCGTCGTTCACGATCAGGTCGGTGTACCGCTGACGGTAGCGGATCTCGACGTCGGTCAGGCCGTGCCATTTCTCGGGGAGCGGGCGGAGCGATTTGGCCAGGAGGTCCACCCGCTCGGCCCGGATCGTGATCTCGCCCGTCTTCGTGACGAAGACCGTCCCCTCCACCCCGATCCAGTCTCCCAGGTCCAGATCCATCGCGCGCGCGAAGGGCTCGGCGCCCAGGACGTCCTCGCGGAAATACACCTGTTGAAGGCCCAGGGCATCCTTCACGTGGGCGAACGCCGCCTTGCCGTGCCCCCGCCTGGTCATGAGGCGTCCCGCGTAGCGGACACGCTCCCCCGATGGCTCCAGCTCCTTGTGACGCTCCTGGATCGCGGCGGAGCCGTGGGTGACGTCGAAGCGGTACGCGTAGGGCTCGATGCCGTGCTGGATCAGCGCGTCAAGCTTTTCGCGGCGCGAATCTTGAACGGACACGAGTCTCCGGGCGATGGGGAGGTTCCCGCCGCACGCGGCGGGAGATGGGATCGGGGCGGACCGCGGGGGATTCTAGAGAAGCGGGGAGAACGAGGTCAAGTGCGGCGCCGCGAGGCGTCGTCCTAGCGGCGTCCCCGGACGGTGGTTCGCGGCGGCTCGGCGGCGGCCGGAATCAAGGGCTCGGGCGGCACGTCCGGGATCAAGCTCGGCGTGCGGCGCGTGCCGCAGCCCGGGCAGAACGCCCACGCGGCGTCGACGCGGCGCTCGCACTTGAGACACGCGGCGGCGATGGTGTGGCCGCAGTGCGGGCAGAAGTGGTACTCGGCCGCCGCGGGCTGGCGGCAGGAGGGGCAGAGACGCGCCGCTTCCTCTTCATAGAAGATCACCCGGCGCAGCTCCTCGAGGCTGGTCTCGCCGGCCATGACCTTCATCAGGCCGTCTTCCCCGATGGGGGTCATGCCGTTCTCCACCGCCGCGGCGCGAATCATCGACTCCGCGGCGCCCGCCGCGATGAGCCGCCGGAGCGGATCGTCCAGTTCCAGAATCTCGAAGATCCCGGTGCGGCCGCGATAGCCGGTCTGGTTGCAGTACTCGCACCCGACCGGCCGGAAGAGCCCGACCCCCTGCGCCTCGCGGGCCGTCAATCCCAGGATTCGGAGCTCGTCCCCGACGGGAGCGTACTGGTCCTTGCATTTGGGGCACAGGACCCGGACGAGCCGCATGGAGATCACGCTGATCAGGCTCGAGGCCACCATGTAGGGCTGGAGCCCCAGATCCACGAGACGGGTCACCGCGGAGGCGGCGTCGTTGGTGTGCACGGTGGAGAGCACGAGGTGCCCGGTGATCGAGGCCCGGAACGCGATCTGCGCGGTCTCCAGATCCCGGATCTCGCCGATCATCATGACGTCGGGATCCTGCCGCAGCATGGCGCGCAGGATCGCCGCGAAGGTCTTCTTGCTCTTCTCGTCCACCTGAACCTGGTTGATCCCGGCGATCTGGTACTCGATCGGATCCTCCACCGTGAGGATGTTCTTGGTCACGCTGTGGATGTGCTGGAGGAGCGAATAGAGAAGCGTGCTCTTGCCGCTCCCGGTGGGCCCCGTCACGGCCACGATGCCCTGGGGCCGCTGCCCGTAGGCGCGGGTCCGGGTCAGCGCGGACTCGGAGAGCCCGAGGGAGTCCAGATGGAGCGCCGAGCGCTCCTGGTCCACGATGCGGATCACGATCTTCTCGCCGTGCGCCGTGGGCAGGGTCGAGACGCGCAGGTCGATGCGCCTGCTGTCGATCTCGACGCGGAAGCTGCCGTCCTGGGGAAGCCTTTTTTCGGCGATGTCCAGCGTGGCGAGGATCTTGATGCGGGAGACGAGCGCGCCCTGGGTCCACTTGGGGAGGCGCTCCAGGTCCTGCAGCAGGCCGTCCACGCGACAGCGCACGCCCACCCACTTGTCCTGCGGCTCCACGTGGATGTCGCTGGCCCGCATCTCCACCGCGCGGGTGATCACCCAGTTGGCGAGCCGGACGATCGGAGGGCCCGCGCTGATCTTCATCAGCTCGTCCAGGTTCTCGTCCCCCTCGGTCGGGATGATCTCCCGGATCTCCTGGATCGGATCGTTCTTGATGATGTTCTCGAGGATCTCCACGACGGAGGCGTCGATATGGTAGTACTTCGCGATCGCCTCGGAGATCTCGGAGGGAGGCGCCAGGACGGGGCGCACGAAGTAGCCGGACTGGAACTTGATGTCCTCCAGGGCCTGCGCGTTCAGGGGATCCGCCAGCGCCACGCGGAGCGTGCTCCGGTTTTCCAGCTCGATGGGGATCGCGGTGTACTTCTTGGCGAGGTCTTCGCGCACGAGGGCGATGACCTGCTCGTCGATGGCGACGCTCTCCAGATCGACGATGGGGAGGCCCAGCTGCTGGTGCAGCACGCGGCAGATGTCCCCCTCGCTGACCATGCCCTGGCGGGCGAGGATGTGCCCCAGCGGCTCCTTGGTCTGCCGCTGACGCCGCAGCGCCTCCTTCAGCTGCTGGTCGGTGATGAGCCCGGCCTCCAGCAGGTACTCACCCAGCTTCTTCCGCGAGACGGTCTCGGACACAGCGGCTCCCCGGGTGGACGCACTACGGCACGGGGCATGGATCGGCATTCCCGGAGATGAACTTGAGAGAGGCGAGGTCTAGCGGCGGCCCTCGACGCGGCCCGAGGGGCGCTCCATGGCCAGCTTGTCCAGGGGCTCTCCGTACCACTCGGAGTAGTGCCCGTCGAAGCACGCGTAGCAATGATCCTCGGGCCGGGCGACGCAGGCCTTGAGCCCCTCCATCGAGAGGTATCCCAGCGAGTCCACGTGGAGGTAACGGCGGATCTCCTCGACCGTGTGGGAGGAAGCGATCAACTCCTTACGGTTGGGCGTGTCGATTCCGTAGTAGCAGGACCACCCGATGGGCGGGCTCGAGACGCGGAGATGGATCTCACGGGCTCCCGCGGCGCGGAGCATGGCGACGAGGCTCCGGCTGGTCGTGCCGCGAACGATCGAGTCGTCCACGACCACCACGCTCTTCCCTTCCAGGATGCGCCGGACCGGGTTGAACTTGAGATTGACGCCGAAATCGCGCTTCATCTGCTGGGGCGCGATGAAGGTGCGCCCCACGTAGTGATTCCGGATGAGCCCCAGCTCGAAGGGGATCCCCGAGGCCTCCGAGTAGCCGAGCGCGGCCGAGTTGCTGGAATCCGGCACCGAGATCACGATGTCGGCCTCGGCCGGGTGCTCGGCCGCGAGGGTCCGCCCGAGGCGGCGGCGGACCTGATCCACGCTCTCGCCGAACACCTCGCTGTCGGGGCGGGAGAAATAGATCAGCTCGAAGACGCACGCGCGGGCGGGCTTCGGCGAGAGCGGCGTGTAGGACTTCACCCCGGACCCGTCGATCACCACCATCTCGCCCGCGGCGATCTCGCGCACGAACTCCGCGCCGACCATGTCCAGAGCGCAGGTCTCGCTCGCGAGCACGTGGGCCTCCCCGCGCCGGCCCAGGCAGAGGGGGCGAAATCCCCGGGGATCCCGGAGCCCGATCAGCTTGTCGCCGGCCAGGATCACCAGCGTATACGCGCCCTGGCAGCGCGCGAGCGCCTCCGGGATCATGCGCTCGATCTCGGTCGCCTTGGAGCGCGCGATCAGGTGCAGGATGACCTCGGTGTCGCTGGTGGTCTGGAAGATGGAGCCCTGCGCCTCCAGCTCGTTCCGCAGCGCCAGCGCGTTCACCAGATTGCCGTTGTGCCCCAGCGCGAGCATCCCCTCCCGGAAATCCACCACCAGGGGCTGCGCGTTCCGGTGCAGGGTGCTCCCCTGGGTGGAGTAGCGGTTGTGCCCGATCGCGATCGAGCCGGGAAGCGAGTCCAGCACGTTCCCCGCGAAGACGTCCGAGACCAGCCCCACTCCTTTGTGGTGGCGGAATTCCACCCCGTCGGTCGCCACGATGCCGGCGCTCTCCTGCCCGCGGTGCTGCAGGGCGTAGAGCCCCGCGTAGGTGAGCCGGGCCGCGTTCTCCGCGCCCCAGATGCCGAACACGCCGCATTCCTCCCGCAGGCGGTCCTCGCTCCGCGAGGGCGACCCGTTCGTGGAGTTCGTTCGCTCGATCAAGAGAGGGCTCCGTTCATGCCGCGCCGGTAAGCGCGGGCAAGGGTTCGGTCAGGAATCGCTCCACGCGGGTCCACGGAACGGCGCCGGGCAGGATCATCGACGCCTCGGCGTGCGGGTTCACGAGAAGGCCGTGCCTCGGGTCGCGAAGATCCCCCAGGGCGGCGCTGAAGTAGGGAATCGCGGTACCTCCGTCGGGCCCGCGCGTCCCGAGCCACCACACGCGCGCCCGGCGGATCGCGCGGAGACCCGGCATCGGGTGCTCGCGCTGGAGGCTCTCGCGAAGCCGCTCGTCCCGGGTGTCCTCGCGAGGCCGCGTCAGAACGCCCCACGCGCCCTCGGGAGGAGACCAGGTCTCGCCGCGCTCCGCGGCCGTCAGCAATCGGAATGTCTCCTTGTTGGGGTTCACGAAGAAATTGGAGTGCCGCACGGCTTCTCCCAGGCTCCGCTCGAACGAGTCGGTCCGTACGTCAGGCTCCGGCTCGAACATCAAGAGCTGCTCCCGCGCGAGGCGCGTGAGCGTGTACCCCGGATCCAGGAGCCGCCGTCCCGTCTCGAGCGCCGTCCAGGCCGAGAGATCCGTGATCTTGAGCCGGACGAGCAGGATCGCGCTCACGATCCGACCTCGCGAGGCTGACCGGCCCCGAGCTTCCTCGCCAGCGACTCGAAGAGGAGTCTCCCCGGCCCGGGTCCCTCGAGCGCATCCCACCGGCCGACCGCGGCGCGGCGCTTCTCGCCCCAGGCGTGCTTCATCTCGAGCGGCACCTGCCGGAGCCAGGACGCCCGCTCGGGATGAGGCATGAAGGCCAGGATGTTTCCCGCGCGGTTCGTGATTCCCGCGGCCCCCAGCATCGCGCCGTTCGGATCGTGGGGATAGCCCTCCGCGGGCCCGCCGGAGGGCGATACGTAGCGGAACAGCGCCAACCCTTCTTCTTGGATGCGCCGGAGCACCTCGGGGTCCGCCGTCAGGAACCGCCCCTCCCCGTGCGCGATCGGCATCGGAATCACCTCGCCGTCCGGGATCGAGGACGCGTACCAGGAGCGGCCCGGTCCCACCGCGGTCCTGAGCCAGACCCACCGGCAGAGATACCCCGCGCGCCGGGGCGCCGCGTTCGGCGCGAGCGCCATCTCCACGCGGCCGTGCTCGAACCCGGGCACGAGGCCCGCTTCCACGAGGACCTGGGCGCCGTTGCAGATCCCCAGCACCGGCTTTCCCGATTCGGCCTCCGCGGCGATTCGATCCACGGCGGGCAGCTTCGCCGCGATCGCCCCCGCGCGGATCCTGTCTTGAAATGCGAAGCCGCCTGGAATGACGTATGCGTCGAACTCGCTCCAGACCGAGGCGGGCTCGTTCCATCGGACGATGCGGGCCATGAGCCCCACGGCCTCGAGCGCGCGCGTGGTCTCGTACTCGCAATTCACCCCGGGAATCTGCACCACCGCCACGCGCCCCATGCTCACTCCACGATCGCCTTGAGCGCGTCGCCGCGGAGGCGCTGCAAGTCGTCCAGACTCATGTCCACCAGCGTGTGCCCCCCGTCCAGGATTCGAAACCGAGGCTCGGCCAGGGTGCGCCCGGTCATCGTGGCGTCCACGCCCCAGCGCTCGAAGAGGTCGAGAAACTCCGTGAGCCGGTCCTTCGCCACCTCGAAGAGGAATCCCGGCGCCTCCGAGTAGAGCCGGGATTCGGACGAAGCGTCGCCGAGGCCGGAGATCGGGATCTGGAGCCCGAGGCCCTGGGATTCGTATCCGCCGAGGGCCATCTCGAGCGCCGCGATGGCGAGCCCTCCCTCGGAGATGTCGTGGCACGCCAGGGCGAGCCCTCCCCGGACCGCCTCCAGCGCGGCATAGATGCGGCGGCGCTCCCGTTCGAAATCCAGCTCGGGAAGGGGACCGTCCGTCCGGTTCTGGAGCTGGTAACGGAGCTGCGAGGCCCCGAGGCGGTCCTGCCGCGGCCCGCTCAGGACGAGGACGCTGCCCGCGCGCTTGATGGCGCTGGTGGTCGCGAGGCTCCAGTCCTCGAGGATGCCGAGGCCGGCCACGATGGGCGAGGGCTCGATCGAGCGGCCCGAGGAGCCTTCATTGTAGAAGGAGACATTCCCGGACACGATGGCGACGGGCGGACCCGCGGGCCCCTCGCGGCCGAGCGCCCGGGCGGCGTCCCCCAGCCCGCGCACGCTCCGGACGAAATCCGCGAAGACCTCCGGATCCTCCGGATTTCCGAAGTTGAGGCAGTCGGTGAGCGCCACGGGCTCCGCCCCCACGCAGACCAGATTGCGGAGCGCCTCGCAGACCACGTGCGCCGTGCCCCAGTAGGGATCGGCCGCGACCCACCAGGGGTTGCCGTCCACCGTGATCGCGGCGCCGAGCTTGGCCCCGGGCACGGGGGCCAGGACCGAAGCGTCCGCCTCCCCGGCGCGGATCACCATCCGGCCCTGCACCTCGGTGTCGTAGTAGCGGAAGATCGGCTCGCGGGAAGCCAGGTTGGGGCTCGCCGTCATGCGCCGGAAGAATTCCTCGTGGTCCTGGATCGGCGGGAGGGGCGCTCCATCGCCCGCGCTCGCGGCCGGCCGCGGGCGCTCGGGCCTCCGGTGCTCGATTCCGGCCGTGATCACCTCCACGGGCGAATCGCAGACCGGCTGCCCCGACTTCAAGATCCGGTAACGCTCGTCGGTCCGGACGCGTCCAACGATCGCGGCGCGCGCGCCGTGGTAGACCTCGGGAAGCGCGTAGGTGACGTTGTACATCTCGAGCACGTGCTCCGCGACGCGCTCGGGAACCACCATCGCGAAGCGCTCCTGCGTCTCCGAGCAGGCGAGCACCTCCGGGGGGAGATCCTCGCGCGACGCGGGAACGCGGTCCAGATCGACATCCATGCCGAAGCCGCCGGCCGCGGCCAGCTCGGAGCTGGCGCAGGCGATGCCCCCGGCGCCCAGGTCCTTGAACCCGAACGAAATCTCATGTTCGTGGAGCCAGTCGAGGACCGCCCGGTTCGCCTCGAGAAGGACCCGTTTCAGGAAGGGATCCGGCACCTGGACGCGCCCCCGCTGCCCCTCGGCGTTCTCCTCCAGCACCGCCGAGGCGAACGAGGCGCCCCCGAACCCGGTCTCGTCGGTGGGCTTGCCGATCAGGATCAGCGCGTAGGGCTCGCGGCGCGCCGCTTCCGGCACGCGGCTCCGCACCACGCGGTCCGCGCGCACGAGCCCCAGCGAGACCACGTTCACGAGGCAGTTCTCGTCGTACCGGGGCGAGAAGAACACGTCTCCCCCCAGATTGGGAACGCCGAGCGCGTCGCCGTACTGCCAGATTCCGTCGACCACCCCGCGCACGATCTCGCGCACCGTCGCGGCCCGGGGACCGCCGGCGTCGCCGAACCGGAGCGCGTCCATCACGCCGATCACCTCGGCCCCCATGCAGGCCACATCGCGCACGATCCCCCCGATCCCGGTCGCGGCCCCTTCGGTGGGGACGACCTGCGAGGGATGGTTGTGACTCTCGTGCGCGATCACGAGCGCGTACTCCACGCCCTCGTGCGTTCCCAGCCGGACCACCCCCGCGTCCTCGCCGGGGCCCAGGATGACGCGCGGGCTCTCCACGGGAAGGTGCGCCTTCAGAACCCAGCGGCTGCTCTTGTAGGAGCAGTGCTCGCTCCACATGGTGTCGAAGATCGTGGCCTCGACTCGCGTGGGATCGCGCCCCAGGAGCGAGAGCATCCGGCGCGCCTCGTCGAGCGTGAGGCGCAGCCCCTCGCGGGCCAGGATCTCCAGGAGCTCGCGATCGTCGGCCTCGCCGAGGGTGAGCTGGGCGGCGCTATCGGCTTGCTGCAACAGGCTCCCCCAAAACGCGTTCGAAGATAAGATTCACGTGACGCGTGAAGTGCGATGGATCGAAGCACGCGAGGAGCTTCTCCGGGCTCATCACGCGCGACACCTCGGGGTCCGAGCCGAGGCGGGCCTTGAGATCGTGCCCCCCCTTCCAGGCCTCCATGGCGTGGCGCTGCACCAGGGCGTAGGCGTTCTCGCGCGACAGGCCCGCCGAGACCAGGGCCAGGAGGACGCGCTGGGAATAGATGAGGCCGCGCGTCAGATCCAGGTTCCGGCGCATGCGCTCCGGATACACGTTCAGTCCCTCCAGCACCTCGCGCGTCTGCGCCACCATGAAGTCGCAGGCCAGGAAGGAGTCGGGAAGGATCACGCGCTCGGCGCTGGAATGGCTGATGTCGCGCTCGTGCCAGAGCGCCACGTTCTCGAGCGCCGCGTGGGCGTGGCCGCGCAGAACCCGCGCGAGGCCGCAGATGCGCTCGCAGTTCACGGGATTGCGCTTGTGCGGCATGGCCGAGGAGCCCTTCTGCCCTTCGCGGAACGGCTCCTCGGCCTCGAGCACCTCGGTCTGCTGCAGGAGTCGGATCTGAAGGGCGATCTTCTCCAGCGAGGCGCCCAGGAGCGCCACGGACTGCAAGAGCTCCGCGTGCCGGTCCCGCTGCACCACCTGCGTGGCCGCGGGCTCGGGCTCAAGCCCGAGGGCGCCCAGGA
>DASQBE010000040.1:0-7721 GCA_035635355.1 Binatia bacterium
GGCTGCTCACGCGCCGCGTGCGGCGCGAGGCGCCCGCGCGATCGCGGCCGCGCGTCGAGGAATACGCAGCGCTCGCTCGCGCCGCGGGCCTCCCGGTACCGGACGCGCCGCCCAGGGTGGAGGCCCTGGAGGAGGAGCGGCGCCGCGCGGCCTCGGTCCTCGCGGAGCGCGGGTTCGGGGGCGGGCGCTACGCGGTGATCGCCCCGGGCGCAAGCTACGGGCCCGCGAAGCGGTGGGATCCCGAGAATTTCGCGCGGCTGGCGACGGCGCTGGCCGGAGGCGACGGCACGCGGTCGGTGCTCGTGGGGTCCCGGGAGGACGCCGCGTCGGCCTCCAGGGTCGCGAGCCTCGCGGGCGCCGCGGCGCTCGACCTCACGGGGGCGACCGATCTTCCCGCGCTCGCGGGGCTCCTGGCCGGATCGGTCCTCGCCGCCTCGAACGACTCCGGCGTGATGCACCTCGCGGCGGCGCTCCAGATTCCTACGGTGGCGGTGTTCGGCTCCACGAGCCCGGTCTGGAGCGGCGCCCCGGCGCCCTGGGTACGCGCCCTCTACGCGGCGTATCCCTGCTCTCCGTGCTATCGGCGCACGTGTCCGATCGGATACAGGTGTCTTCGCTCCATCGAGGCGTCGCGCGCGATCGACGCGGCCCGAGATCTGCTCCGGGCCGCGCGCTGAGGCGGGAACCCTAGCGGGCGGTCTTCCGGAAGCTCGTCCCGTCGCTCTGGTAGTCGAAGCGGCGGACGAACGCGGACACGGTGGCCGGGGGCACGACTCCCTCGCGGGAGAGTGCTCGGAGCTCGGTGGGGTAGGCGCCCCGGATCGAGCGGTAGACCTCGAGCGCGAGCACCAGGCGCTGGGAGTCGTCGAGCGTCGAGCTCATCGCCGGAGCGTGCCGGACCGCGCGCTCGGCCTGGGCGTAGAGGAGGGGCGTTCCCAGCCTCCCGATCGCGAGCGAGCCGAGGAGGATGACCGCCGCCACCGGGAGCGCCATGCTGCGGCGCGGAGGCGCCACGGCTTGCTTGACGATCGGCGTGACCTTGGCGGCTGCGGTGGCCCCCAGCGAGACCTCGACCACGCCCAGGTCCAGGAGATGGTGCAGAGCCTCGTAGACCTCGAACTCCACCAGCTTCGACTGGGCCGCGATGTCCCGCAGCGGCTTCAGTCCATCCACCAGAGGCAGCACCCGCTGCTCCTGCGTCGTCATGTCCTTGGGAGGCATCGCGAGCGCCTTGGGGCGCAGGACCATGGCGGGGGACGAGAGGACCTGCTTGTAGCGCACGATCTCGTCCAGCCGGCGCATGGACTCCATGAGCAGCCCTTCGGTGTTCAGGCGCACGTTGGCCGCGAACTTCGGGACCGTCCGCCCGTCTCCCGAGAAATGATACGTGCCCTGCTTCCAGGTCAGGAGCTGGTGCATCGTGTCCTGGATCTGGTCCTGGATCGCGACCGCCAGGCTCTCGCTCGTGAGGTAGTTCCCGCTCAGCAGCACGTCGGTCAGCTCCCGGCGGCTCTCGGACTCGATCGTCTCGATCTGCTTGAGCTGCGAGTCCGTGATGTGGCCGGTCTGGACGAGGAAGGCCTTGAGCGGGTCGCGGGCGTTCCGGCGCCGGTCCCGGGTGGAGACCACGCGGCCGCCGTCGAAGAAGATCACGGCCACGTCGCTCCCGGAGGTGAGCTTCAGCACCCCGGACTTCTGCTGGACGGCGATCAGCTGGAGGATCTCGGGAAGGCTGAAGTCGTCGAGGTTGCCCTGGAGCGCCATTATCCGCGTCCCCCCTCGGCTCTCGCGCCCGCCGCGGGCCGCGCCGAGGGCCGCCCCATGGATGGCGTGATGCCGGGCGCCTTGTCGGTCGTCTTCGCGTAGTAGCGCGCCACGGTGATCAGGTACGTGAGCGCGAAGAGCAGCGTCAGGGGAATCCTCTTGGACCAGCCGCCCGAAGCGACCGGGAGGACGTCGGTCGAGGGGATCAGCGCGCCGTTTCCGATCACCAGCACCGCGGCGCCGACCAGGATCAGGATCGCCACGAAGCCGCTCAGGCTCGCGCCGCGCAGCATCTGCCCCGCGCCCGGAAGAAGGAACGTGGTGGCCGTCTCCCAGAAGGTCCGGCGCCGGGCCGCCCGGCTCCCGCGTCCCGTGAGGAGAAGGCGGGTGAATTCCATCGACTTCAAGTCTTTCACCGCCCCATAGCAGCCCTCGCAGAAGGCGCGCTGCTGCATCCGGAACACGCACCGGCGGCAGACCACCCTCTGGCAGTTCGAGCACTGGAGGGTGGAGAGCGCGCGCCCGAGGAGCTGTCCGAGTCCCGCGAAGAACAGAAAGAGGGCCACCAGGAAGAAGATCGCGAAGGGCGCGGGCGGCATGAGTCCCAACAGGAACTTGAGGTAGGCGTTGCGCTCCGTTCCCGCGAGGCCGCGCTCGGGCGCGGTGCGGCGCGCCAGATCCCAGAAGGCTTCCAGCGGCGGCATCGCCTCCATGACGGTCCGGTTCAGCTGCGGCGTGCTGATCTTGCTCATGTCGCGGACGCGGTCGAAGGCGAGCGCGGTGGCGGCGGACTGCTCCCGGTTGGCCTCCGCGAACATGAGCTGCTTGGTGTAGGTCTGCGCCAGGTTCCAGTGGGGCTCGGCGGCCTGGGGCGCCGCCTTCGCGGCGGCTTCGTACGCTTCGCTCGCCCGGACGTAGTCCTCGCGCGCGAAGTAGACGTTCCCCAGATTGACCAGGGTCCAGACCGAGTTGGGGCGAAGGGCGTCCGCCCGGGTGAGCTGGCGCTCCGCCGTGTCGAAGTCCCCCGCGCGCCGGGCGATGGTGCCGATGGCGAAGGGGTAGAGGGGCTCGTTTGGATCGCGCAGGGCGAGGGCCTGGAGCGCCCCCGACATGGGGGCGTCGGCGCCGCAGCGGAGCGCGCGGTCCACGAGGAGGCTGGGTTCCTCGAGGCTCGGCGGGCCCGCCCAGGGGGCCACGAGCGTGGCGAAGCTGGCGAACCCGATCGCGGAGACGAGGAACAGGCCCACCAGGACCGCCTCGCGGCGTCCGATCCGGAAGGAGAGGAGCCCCGCGTACACCGTCGCCGTGGGAATGGGGCCGAGGCCCCAGAGCAGGGGACAGAGCGCGATCAGGGTGGCCCCCGCTTGGGCCATGGCGCCCTTGGAGCGGCCGGTGAGCTCGGTGATGATGTGGGTCAGGTGCGGGAGATGGCGGAGCGTGATGCCCACGACCGCGAAGAGGAGGCTCAGGATCCACACGACGAGAAAGCCGGTCACGACGTTCGCGAGGAGATGGCGCTGCCAGGAGTAATTCCGGCCCACGATCCGGAGCGCCTCGCTCAGCTCGCCGAGCGCGCGCTCCGGATTCCGGAGAGCGAGGGTGCCGGCGAGCGTGAAATGGGGATCCGGATAGGCGGGATCGAATTCCGCGGCGGCGGCGAGGAGCCGCACTCCCTCCGCGGAGTTCCCGGCGTGCAGCGCGGCGAGGGCCTCGCGATAGCGGGCCTGCGCCGGAGCCAGCGCGCGCACTTGACCCGCGTCCCGCATCTGCTCCAGCTCCTGTTGCACGGCGTCGGAACCGGCGTAGGCCATGGCCCGGGGAGCCGAAACGGGATCGACGGGCAGGAGCGAAGCCAGCGCGATCAGCGCCGCGGCAGCGGGAAGGAGCGTATGACGCAACGCGCGTCGAGGTCTCGAGGGCGAGAGGTGCGCCACCGCCGCAACTTAGGTGCGCGGCGGCGGGGGTGTCAAGGAGAAATGTCCCCGGGGCATGCTATCCTCTGCTCATGAACGACTCGGCGACACGGATCGGGGCGCTTCGCGATCGGATTGGCGAGGAAGTGCGCATTCAAGGATGGCTCTACAACCGCCGCTCGAGCGGGAAGCTGGAGTTTCTCCTCGTGCGCGATGGAAGCGGGACCGTGCAGTGCGTTGCCGTGAAGGCGGAGCTGCCCGAGGATGTGTTCGCGAAGTGCGCCACCACCACGCAGGAATGCTCGATGCGCGTCACCGGCATCGTGCGCGAGGACAAGCGCGCGCCGAGCGGGGTGGAGCTCTCCCTCCGGGAGATCGAGATCGTCGGGGCGAGCGTGGACTTCCCGATCACGCCCAAGGAGCACGGACCCTCGTTCCTCCTCGACCAGCGCCACCTCTGGATCCGCTCCCAGCGGCAGGCCGCGATCCTCAAGGTGCGCCACACCCTCGTCCAGGCCTGCCGGGACTGGCTCAACGCGGACGGCTTCCTTCTCGCGGACGCGCCGATCTTCACGCCCTCGGCGTGCGAGGGCACGACCACGCTCTTCGAGACTCAGTACTTCGACGAGAAGGCCTACCTGACGCAGAGCGGCCAGCTCTACAACGAGGCCACGGCCATGGCGCTCGGAAAGACCTACTGCTTCGGGCCCACGTTCCGGGCGGAGAAGTCGAAGACGCGGCGGCACCTGATCGAGTTCTGGATGGTGGAGCCCGAGGTGGCGTTCGCCACGCTCGACGACGTGATGGCTCTGATCGAGCGGTTCATCGAGGGGATCGTGGGGCGCGTGCTGGAGGAGCGGCGCGAGGAGCTGAAGATCCTCGAGAGGGATACGGCTCCGCTCGAGCGCGTTCACGCGCCCTTCCCGCGCCTCTCCTACGACGAGGCGGCTCGCGTTCTACAACAGGAAAAGGGGCTTCCGTTCGAGTGGGGGACGGATTTCGGGGCCGCCGACGAGACCGCGCTGACGGAAGCCTACGACCGGCCCTTCTTCGTCCACGGGTTCCCGGCGGCGATCAAGGCCTTCTACATGAAGCGCGATCCCCGGGACGAACGGCACAGCCTCTCCTGCGACCTCCTCGCTCCGGAGGGGTACGGGGAGATCGTCGGCGGGGGGGAGCGCGAGGACAGCCTGGATCTCCTGGTGGGCCGGATCCGCGAGCACCAGCTTCCCATGGAGGCTTTCGAGTGGTACCTGGATCTGCGCCGCTACGGATCGGTGCCGCACAGCGGATTCGGCATGGGAATCGAGCGTACGCTGACCTGGATTTGCGGCCTCGAGCACCTCCGGGAGACGATCCCGTTCCCCCGCATGCTCAACCGGCTCCGCCCGTAGCCTCCGAGGGGGGGCCGTCCCAGGAAATTCATTTGACAGAATCTCCCGCCGCGCACTAACTTCCAGCCTCTTTTGCGAGCGCACGATCACTTTGTGTCATTGGGAATAAAGAGGTGGGGAGCGGGGTATTCAGGGCAGGGTTCCGGCGCTCCCGGCAAGGACTCGGGGCGGCGTTGACACGGCCTCGCGGGGTGGGTACTCTCGCGTTGTGAGAGCCACAGGCCGGGTGCAGGGCCCCCGGCTGTCCTGGGCGGCGGTCACGCTGGGCGCCTTGTGCCTCGGCTCGTGCTCGTCGCCATCCCCCCCGCGCGAGACCCCTCCCGCACCGATTGTCCTTGCCGGCGCCGAGAACCTGGTTCCGCTGCTGCGCGGAGAGATCCGTGCGTTCCGGGACCGGTATCCGGAGGCTGCCGAAATCCGGATCATCCCGAACGGCTCGGCGGAAGGAATGGAGCAGATCGTCAACAGCGAAGTCACCATGTCGGTCCTGACGCGGGAGCTGACCGATCCCGAGATCAAAGCCGCGATGCAGCGCGACGGGCTGAACGCCATTGGATTTGCGTGGGACGCGGTCGCGGTGATCGTGAATCCCCGTTCGCCCGTGGAGCAGATCTCGCGGACCGAGCTGGGCCAGATCTACCGCGGCGACATCAGGGAGTGGTCGAAGCTGGGCTTCCGGAAGGGCGGCGCCATCGTTCCCCTCACGACGGGGCCGAGGCTGGGTCTCTACGAGTTCATCCAGCAGGCGCTCTTGCAAAGCGCCCCGTACGGTCCCGGCGTCTACGCGCAGAAGAGCGAGGCGGATATCGTGGAGATCGTCGCCTCTCGGCCCGACGCGATCGGTTGCGTCTCGAGCGGCTTCGTGGACGCGCGAGTCCGGGCGCTCCGGGTCTCGCCGGCGAAGGGGCTGCCGTACGTCCCGATGGACCGGGAGACGTCGATGCTCCGGACCTACCCGCTCATGCGCGGGCTCTCGCTCTGCACGCGCGGCTCGAATCCGCCGGGCACGGCGACCGATTTCATCAATTTCGTGACCAGCGTGGACGGACAGCAGGTCGTCACCCGATTCGGATACGCGCCGGCGACCGTGTCCGTGCGCGTCGTACGCACCGCAGAGGAGGCACAGTGAAGAGCTCGATCCGCCGCATCCTTCCCGTCCTCGTGATGGGAGGGCTGCTCCTGGCCGCCGCGGCGGCATACGCCCTCCAGTCCGGCGACATCTTGAAGCAGGGCATCGAGGCCTACCGGACCGGAAACTACAAGCGCGCGCTGGAGCTCTTCACCCAGGCCCAGAAGCTGGATCCGGGCGGCGCCAAGCCCCACTACTACATCGGCGGCGCGCTCGAGAAGCTCGACGAGCCGGACAGCGCGGCGGTGGAGTACCAGGCCGCGATCCGGATCGAGCCCAAGTACGTGGACGCCCTGGTCGGCCTGGGGAAGCTGCTCCGCAAGAAGGGAAAGACGGAGGAAGGGACCGCCAAGCTGCAGGAGGCGGTGAAGAACAGCCCCAAGGATCCGGCCGCGCTCTACGCCCTGGGCCTGGCCGATCTCCAAGACAAGAAATGGGACGAAGCCCTGGCGGTGTTCCGCAAGGGGACCCTGCTCAAGCAGGGTCGCGCCCTCTTCCTCGACGGGCAGGGGCTGGCCCTGGAAGGGAAGGGGGAGACCAAGCAGGCCGAGGAGATCATGATTCGCGCGCGGGAGACGGATCCCCAGAACCTCCGCGTCCGGCTCGACCTCGGGGGCTTCTACGACCGCAAGAAGATCCCGGTGCTCGCCGCGCCGGAGTACGGCATGGCGGCCCAGCTGGACCCCAAGAACCCCGAGAATCACTATCTGTACGGGAAGGCCCTCGTGGGGATGAACGAGTTCAACGAGGGCCTGAAGGCGTTCATGTCCGCGATCTCCGCGGATTCCTCGTACGCGCCGGCCTATCTCGAGGCGGGACGCCTCTACTTCCGCGCGAACCGCGCCGCCGACGCCGCCGAGGAGCTGGAGATCTACACGGGCCTCAAGTCCGACGACCCCGAAGGGTACATGGAGCTGGGACGCGCCCTGGCCAAGAGCCAGAACCCCGACGACCGTCAGAAGGCGATCCCGGTGCTCGAGAAGGCCTACGAGTCGAATCCGAACTGCGAGGTGGCGGGCGCGCTCGGGAAGCTCTACTTCGAGCGGCGTCCTCCCGACCAGGAGAACGCGCTCAAGTACTACGACCTGTACGCGCAGTGCGCCGACACCCTCATGACGGCCGAGGAGCACCTGCGGCTGGGCACGATGTACGTGGCCAGCCGGGATTCGTCGAAGGCGGTGCCGCAGCTCACGCGCGCCGTCGCGATGGACTCCACCCTGGCCAAGGACGCCAACTTCCAGCTCGGGTTCCTGTATTTCGCGCGCAAGGACTTCCAGGGCGCCATTCCGTACTTCGAGGCTTCGCTCCGCGCGGACTCCACGTTCATGCCGGCACTCCTGAACATCGGGCTCGCGGACCTCGCGGTCAAGAAGCCCAACGACGGGATCTTCTATCTTCGCAAGGCGCTCGACGTGAACCCGAAGGAGAACCGGGCGCGGATCTGGATCGCGCAGACCCTGACCTCCCTCGATTCGCTTCCCGAGGCGCAGGAGATGTACCAGTCGGCGATCGTGCCGGAGG
>DASQBE010000041.1:0-22309 GCA_035635355.1 Binatia bacterium
CGACGCGCTTTGCCAGCCTCTCGCGAAGCGCCTCGTTCTTCCCCGCGATGACCAGGGCCTGGACGGATTCGGGCAGCCGGAGCACTTCCTCCAGCATGCCCTCCATGGGCCCCCAGCCGAATCCGCCCCCCATGAGGAGGAGCGTGAGGCGCCGCGGATCCGGATCGAGGCCCAGCTCCCGGCGCGCGGCCTCGCGGCCGACCCCTGTCGCGAAGCGTGGATCGATGGGCACGCCGGTCACCTCGATGCGCTCGCCGGAGACGACCCCGGTCTCGACCAGCTGCTCCCGCGCGGCGTCCGTGGCGACGAAGTAGTGGTCGATCCCCGGGTAGACCCAGATCGGGTGGATCGAGAAGTCGGTCACCGCGCAGCAGACCGGGACTTTGACCTCCCCGCGCTGGCGCAAGAGGGCGAAGACCTCGGCGGGCAGGAATTGCGTGCAGAGGACCACGTCCGCCTCGAAGCGGCGCGTCGCGGTGGCGAAGTCGCGGCACCCCGCGGCCAGGAGCGCGGAGCGCACCCGCTGGCGGAGACTCAACGCTGGGATCTTCTCGGCGCGCCGGTAGAAGAAGCCCCAAACGCGCGGGACGCGGTCCACGAGGCGATTGTAGGAAGAGGCGTAGAACGTGCGGAGAAACGGCGAAGCGAACTCGAGCGCGTCGCGCACGATCGGCTGGCAGGAGGGATCCAGCGTCCGGAGCGCTGCCTCCACGGCGCGTGCCGCGCGCTCGTGGCCCACGCCGGCGCGCACGTGCAGGATCAGGACCCGCTTAGAAGAACTGCCTGCGGCCTCCCGGGTAGGCATTGGGTACGTGCTGGACGAGGAGCTCCTCCCCATCGGCCCTCCACGTGATTCCGACCACGTCGAACCGCACGGCCCGGTCGAGAAGCCCTCGTCGCGAGAGATAGCCGGCCGCGGCCCTCGCGACGTCCTCGCGTTTCTTCGCGCCCAACGCCTCGAGGGGGGTTCCCCGCCCGCCGGCGGTGCGGAACTTCACCTCGACGAACACCACCTGGTCCCGGTCGCGCGCCACGAGGTCGATCTCGCCGCGTCCGATTCGCACGTTCCGGTCCACCACGTCCATGCCGCGAAGCATCAGAAACTCCGCGGCGATGCGCTCGCCGCAACGAGCCGCGCGCTCCCGCCACATCCCGTCCCCCTCCCTCGGGCTTCGCGACTCAGAAGCCCTCGAAGACCTCCTGCACGAAGAGGAGCTCCCGGACGGGGCGAAAGCTCTTGCGATGAATCTCACAGGGCCCGTGAAGCCGAA
The DNA here is from genome assembly GCA_035635355.1 of Binatia bacterium. Taxonomy (GTDB): domain Bacteria; phylum Eisenbacteria; class RBG-16-71-46; order SZUA-252; family SZUA-252; genus WS-7. Next base: position 1,272 of record DASQBE010000041.1, read on the forward strand.
GCGCCTCGCAGTGCTCGGGCGTCCCGTAACCCTTGTTGTGCTCGAACCCGTACAGCGGATACGAAAGCGCTTGATCGTCCATCATCGCGTCGCGGGTGACCTTCGCCAGGATGGAGGCCGCGGCCACCGCGAGGCTCTTCGCGTCGCCGTCCACGACCGCTTCGCACGGGGCCTCGCAGACCAGCGCGTCCATGCCGTCCACGAGAAAGCCCTGGGGAGTCATCCCCAGGGCCGCCACCGCCCGGCGCATGGCGAGGAGCGATGCCATGCGGATGTTGAATGCGTCCACCTCCATCACGCTGCCCACCCCGACCGCCATCGCGACCGCCCGCGCGCGAATGCGCTCCAGCGCCTCCTCGCGCTCGGCGGCCGTCATCACCTTCGAGTCGCGCACGCCGGGAATCCTCGTCCCGGGCCGGAGCACCACGCACGCGGCCACGACGGGCCCGGCCAGCGGCCCCCGTCCCGCCTCGTCGACCCCTCCCAGGAGGTCGCCCCAGCGGGCGCGGTAATCGTCATCGAAGCGGGCGAGCCCTCGACGCGCCATCCGTGGCTGGTACCGCTCAGGCGCTCTCGGGATTCAGCTTTTCGCGCTCGCCGACCTTCGCCGACTTGCCTCGTTTTCCTCTCAGGTAGAAGAGCTTGGCCCTGCGGACCTTTCCCTTCCGGGCCAGATCGATCTTCGCGACCGCCGGGGAATGAAACGGGAACGTCCTCTCGACGCCCACGCCGCCCGATACCTTCCGGACGGTGAAGCTCTGTCGGATGCCGCTTCCCCGGATGTTGGTCACGACACCCTGGAAGATCTGGGAGCGCTCTTTCTCTCCTTCGATCACGCGCACGTGCACCTTCACCGTGTCGCCTGGACCGAAGTCCATCTTCCGGTCCGTCTTGAACCGGTTCTCGAACCGCTCGATCGTGCTCATCGTCCCTCCTCCTCGTTTTTTATTTCATCCAGAAGCTTTTGGTCTTCCTTGCTCAGGGTTCGCCCGAGGAAAAGGTCGGGACGCTTGAGCCACGTCCGACGTATCGCTTCACGGCGCCGCCAGAGGCGGATGCGCTCGTGATCGCCGCTCAGAAGGACATCGGGGACACGGTGTCCCTGGACCTGTTCCGGGCGAGTGTACACGGGGGCGTCCAGGAGCGGCTCCGAAAAGGAATCCGCCTCCGCCGACTCCGCGTCCCCCAGCACGCCCGGGATGAGCCGCGCCACCGCATCCAGGATCACGAGGGCCGCGGGCTCCCCGCCCGACAGCACGTAGTCCCCGATCGAGACCTCCTCGGCCCGAAGCAGCGGAATCACGCGCTCGTCGATCCCCTTGTAGCGCCCGCACAGGACCACGATCTCGCGCTCCAGCGCCAGCGCGCGGGCCTTGGCTTGGGTGAACGGCACGCCCTGCGGCGACGTGACCAGCAGCCGCGGCGTCCCGCCCTGCGCCTCGCGAAGCGCGCTTTCGTGCGCGCGTAAGATCGGCTCGGCCTTCATCACCATGCCGGCGCCTCCCCCATAGGGGTAGTCGTCGGTGGTGCCGTACCGGTCCTCCGTGAAGTCGCGGATGGCCACGACCGAGACTTCGAGGAGGCCCTTCTGACGCGCGACCCGGATCATGCCCTCCTCGATCGCGCCCGGGAAGAAGCCCGGATTCAGAGTCAAGATCGAGAAGCGCATGCCGGACGTTCCCGGTTACTCGTTCAGTCCCGGCGGTACCTCCACCACCATCTCGCCGCGCTCCGGGTCGATCGAGAGGACCACGTCCGTGAGGTAGGGAAGCAGGAGCTCTCCCCGCTCTCCGCGGATCACGATGACGTCGTTGCTCCCCGTCGCGAACACCTCCGCCACCGTGCCCAGGTGCCGGCCCTCGCGGGTGCGGACGCGAAGCCCGACCAGCTCGAAGCGGTAGTGCGCGCCCTCGGGGGGCGGCGGAACGTCGCGCCGCGCCACCGTGAGGTCTGCGCCCCGGAGCGCCTCCGCCTGGGTCCGCGTCGCGATGCCCGTGAACCGGATCAGGAGCCGGTCCCCGAAGGGTCGCGCGGTCTCCACCACCATCCGCTGGGCGGCCCCACCGGGAACCCGCGCCGTCACGACGCCTCCCGGCTTGAACCGCTCGGGCGCCTCGCTCCAGACGTCCACGACCACCTCGCCGGCGAGCCCGTGCGCCCGCGCGACGGATCCCACCAGAATCGGCTCGTCCGGATCGTCAGTCGGCAATCTCGAGCACGGCCCGGCGATCCAGCGCGGTGGCCGCCGCGGACAAAAGCGTACGCAGGGCGTGCGCGGTCTTTCCCTCCCGGCCGATCACCTTTCCGAGATCCGTCGGCCCGACCCGCAGGGTGTAGACCGCGGTCTGACCCGTGACGCGCTCGTCCACGTGGACCAGGTCGGGATGATCGACCAGGTTCCGCGCGCAGAATTCGACGAACGCCTTGAGCTGCGTCGGATCGCTCATTTCTTGGATTTCTTCGCCTTCTTCGCCCTGGCCGGCTTCGCGCCACCGCTCGCCTTCCGAGCCTTGGCCTTCGCCTTGGTCTTCGCCTTCTTCGCGCTGGCCTTGGTGGCCGTGCGCGGCTTCCGCGGGGACTTGGACGCGGCCGCCTTCGCCTTCTTCTTCGCCTTGGGAGCCTTCGGCGCCGCGACCCGGGCCTCGGGAGCCGCTTCCGTCTCGACCGCGATCCGGACCGGACGGAGCGAGGCGGGGGCGTGCTTGGCCATCATGACCTCGACCGACTCCGAGGGCCTGGCGCCGCGCAGGATCCACTGCTCGAACTTGCCGGTGTCGACGATGAATTTCGCCGGATCGGTCAGCGGATCGTAGTAGCCCAGCTGCTCGATGTAGCGGCCGTCTCGCGCGTATCTCGAATCGGCGACGACGACGCGGTAGAACGGACGCTTCTTCGCGCCCGCCCGTTTCATACGAATGACGACTGACATTCCCGTGCTCCTCCGTGTGTGGTGCGTCCGCCCTTCGCTTCCTACCTCCCCATCGGGAGCTGCCCGCGCTTACCGCCGAACCGCTTCAACATCTCCCTCGCCTGCTCGAACTGCCGGAGCGTGCGATTCACATCCTGCACCGTGGTGCCGCTGCCGCGCGCGATCCGCTTGCGGCGGCTGCCGTCCAAGATCTGCGGCCGGTTCCGCTCCTCGCGCGTCATCGACTGGATGATGGCCTCCGTCCGGCGAAGCTCCCGCGCATCCACCGCGGCCCCCGGGGGCAGCTTGACGCCCGGGAGCATCTTCATGAGCTCGTCCAGCGGACCCAGCTTCTTCATCTCCTGGAGCTGTCCCAGGAAATCCTCGAGGGTGAAGCGCTCCTTCCGGAGCTTCTTCTCCAGGGCCAGGGCCTTGGTGTGGTCCAGCCGCTCCTGCGCGCGCTCGACCAGCGTCAGCACGTCCCCCATGCCCAGGATGCGCGACGCGAGCCGGTCCGCGTGGAAGGGCTCGAGCTGGTCGACCTTCTCCCCCACGCCCAGGTACCGGATCGGCGCGCCGGCCACCGCCCGGAGCGAGAGGGCCGCGCCCCCTCGCGCGTCCCCGTCCATCTTCGTCAGGAAGAACCCGGTCACGCGGAGGCGCTGGGTGAACGCCTCCGCGATCTGCACCGCGTCCTGCCCGGTCATGCCGTCCAGGACGAGCAGCGTCTCGTTCGGCTCCAGCGTCTCGTGAACGCGCGCCACCTCGGCCATCAGCTCCTCGTCCACGTGGAGCCGGCCGGCGGTATCCGCGATCAGGAGGTCGAAACCCTCCCGGTCCGCGCGCGCGCGCGCCTTCTCCGCGAGCGCCACCGGATCTCTCGCCTCCCGGTCCAGGTGCACCGGGGCGTCGATGGACTTGCCGAGCACCTCGAGCTGGTCGATGGCCGCCGGACGGCGCAGGTCCAGGGCCGCGAGCAGGACCCTCTTGCCGCGCCCCTTCCAGAACCGCGCAAGCTTCGCCGCGCTCGTGGTTTTCCCGGATCCCTGGAGGCCGGCCAGGAGCACCACGGCCGCGCGATTCGAGGGGAACTGCAACCCCGGCGAGGGCGACCCGCCTCCCAGGACCTGGGTCAGCTCCTCGTAGACGATCCTCACGACCTGCTGGCCCGGCGCCACGCTCTGGAGAAGCTCGGTCCCTACCGCGCGTTCTTCCACGCGCTTGCAGAGATCGCGCGCTACCGCGAGGTTCACATCGGCCTCAAGGAGCACGCGCCGGATTTCCCGGACGGCGTCGCGGACTTCCGTCTCGGTCAGCTTGCCGCGACCGGTCAGCTTCCGGAAAACCCCGGCCAATTTCGTGGTGATATCGTCAAACACGCCGGAGATGCTTCCCTTCTATCAGAAATGCCCCCAGTCGAGACAAACATCGAAAGTTAGCACGTCCGGGGCCCCGCCGCAATCGGAAGAATCGGGGCCCGTAGGACGAAATCGGTCATTTTCCGCGTCCGTACGCCAGAAATTCTGTTGACAGCTCGAGCCCTCTGTCAGTAGATTCTACGCGAGCGGAGTTCCCTGCCGCCTCGTGCCCAATCCGCAGCTAAGACCTAGTCTATCCAGCGGGTCGTTTCTTGCGAGGTTTTATCGTGCGAATCACGTGGATGCGCGGGGAACTTCCTCCCATTGTTTCGCGACGGAGAGCCTGACGAAACGCGGCGCCATGAATCGTCCCCCAGCGCTCTCCGCAACCGCTTCTTCCTGAACGGTTCCATTCCCGTACCCATTCGTCGCAGCCGGATCGGAGCGCGTGTGCCCTTGCGTGTTCTGGCTCTTCTTTGCGTCGCCGCCATCGTCGGCTGCTCCGCCGATAACGTGGATTCCCCGCTGGTGTTCTTCCCCGGATCCGAGAAAACCGGCTGGGACGACTGCGGGAAATTCGGCGGCGGCGGAAACGAGGTCCAGGTCTGCGCGGCGCTCCTCAACGCGCCGGGCACCAGCATCCCGGTCGACTACTCCATCTCCTTTTTCCTCCCCAGCCCCGCGGACGTTCGCATCGTGGTGTTCGACGCGCACGGCGCGCTGATCAAGGTGCTCCTCGACGACTCCGAGCCGGCCACGGCAGGCCCGTTTCGAACCCCACCCGTCGATTGGGACCTGACCGACCAGCAAGGCGAGCACGTCCCCCACGGGGACTACCGGGTGTACATGAGAGCGGGCCAATTCCTCTCCTCCAGCGACATCGCCCTGTGATGCGGACCGCCCTGTCGCTGTTCGCCGCGGCGGTCCTTGTTGGGTGCGCGCCTTCGCCGGCGCACGCCCAGCGGGACTCCACGGTCGTGGACAGCATGCCGCACACGATGGAGCCCCGTGGCTTCCCGGCGCCGGTCACCCCGGAGGTCCGCCCGGAGCCGTCCACCACCGCGCCGCCCGTCGAAGAGAATCTCCCGGGCCCGCCCGGGGTTCCGTCGCGGGCGCCGCGCGTCACCTCGACCTTCACGCGCACGGGCGAAGAGACGGACCGGTTCGAGCTGGGGGGCGGTGTCGTGCACGGGTTCTTCGACGCCGTCGGGAGCTTCGGCTACCGGAGATGGGTCGGCCAGAAGGGCGCGTTCGAGGAAAGCGTCATGGGAGAGCTGACCGGAGCCCACAAGGATCAGCTCACCGAAGGCGTATTCAGCGCCTACCTGCTCTTCCGGCCCGCGAAGAGCTACCGGGAATCGCAGCGGATTCGTCCGCTGGTGGAATTCGGACCTGGGTTCCACACCGTGTTCCAGGCGGCTTCGCTGGAGGGATTGAACCGCTCGAGATACAAGTCCCAGATCTATCTCAAGACGCACGCCTACGGCGGAGTCGAAGCCATCCTCAGCCGGCGTCTGGGGTTCCTCGTGCGCGGACGCGTATCCTTTCCCAGCCATCGCCCCTTCGACTACGCGCAGGCCGCGATTCTCCTGAGATAGCGTCCCGTCGGCGAGTCTTCGTTCCGCGCCAGATCCTCGGGCGTTCCCTCCGCGATGAGGTGGCCGCCCTGGGCCCCTCCCTCCGGCCCCAGCTCGATCACGTAGTCGCACGCCGCCAGGAGATCCAGGTTGTGCTCGACCAGGACCACCGTCGAGCCGCGCCGCTTCAGCTCGCGCAGCACGCGAAGGAGCACGAGCACGTCCCGGCGGTGGAGTCCGACCGTCGGCTCGTCGAGGAGAAAGAGGGTGCGGGCCGCGGCCCGGTCGGACAGCTCCCGCGCGAGCTTGAGGCGCTGGATCTCGCCGCCGCTCAAGGTCGAGAGGGGCTGGCCCAATCTCAGATAACCCAGACCCACCCGCTCCAGCACCCAGAGCGGCTCCTGGATCTCGGTCTCGCCCTGGAAGAGGGCCAGCGTCTCCTCGATCGTCCTGTCCAGAAGCCGGTCCATCGAGAGCCCGTGGACCTTCACCTCCAGAGCCTCGGGGCTGTAGCGCCTCCCGCCACATGACTCGCACGGCACCCAGAGATCCGCGAGGAAGTACATCTCCACGCGGTTCACGCCCGCGCCCTCGCAGCGCTCGCATCGTCCCCCCTTCACGTTGAAGGAGAACGTGCCCGGGGTGTACCCGCGCTGGCGCGCCAGCGGCGTGCGGGCGTAGCGCTCGCGGATCCGGTCGAAGGCCTTCACGTAGGTCGCGGGGTTCGACCGAAGGGAGCGCATGACGGGTGTCTGATCCACCATGGCCACCCGGTCGAAGGGCTCGAGGCCCCGGACCGCCCGGTGGGCGCCCGGCTCGGGCGCGTCCTCGCCGAGGGCGCGCGCGGCGGCGCGCCAGAGGATGTCCTCGACGAGGGTGGACTTTCCGGACCCGGAGACGCCGCAGACCCCCACGATGGAGCCGACGGGGATCCGCACGTCGATCGATTTCAAGTTGTGCTCGCTCGCCCCGAGGACCTCGATCCACCCGCTCCCGTTCCCCTTCCCCTGGCCGTAGGACGAGCCGCCCTGGTCCGCCACCGCCTCCGCCCATTCCGAGCCCGCGAGATCCCGACCGGGCCAGCGCTCGCGCGGTCCCTGGTAGAGAACCCGGCCGCCGCGCTCGCCCGCGCCGGGCCCCAGCTCCACGATCCAGTCCGCGGACTGGATCACGTCGGGATCGTGCTCCACGATGAGGAGGGTGTTCTTCCGGGACTGGAGGCGGCGCAGGACGCGGATCAGCCGCTCGGTGTCGCGCGGGTGGAGGCCGACCGTCGGCTCGTCCAGGACGTACAGCGCGTGGCTCAGGCTTCCTCCGAGCGCGTTCGCCAGCTCGATCCGCTGGGCTTCCCCTCCCGAAAGGGTCTTCGAAGGACGGTCCAGCGTGAGGTAATGAAGTCCCGTCTCGTCCAGGTACTCGAGACGCCCGCGAAGCTCCGCCAGCACCGTGGCGGCGATCGTCTCCCGGACGGGATCCAGCGTGAGCGCCGCGAGAAACGCGCGGAGCTCCCCGACGGTCATGGCCAGGAGCTGGGCGATGTTCCTGCCCGCCACGAAGACCTCGAGCGCCTCGGGCTTCAAACGGATCCCGCCGCACCGCCCGCAGACCATGGGCTCCTGGTAATGCTTCACGAGGAAGCGCGCGCTCGACTTGTAGGACTTCTCCCTCAGCCGCTCCAAGAACGGGAACACGCCGCGGAACCCGGGCGCCCCCTCGAGAAGGATCTTCCGATGCTCTTCCGAGAGGGACCGGAAGGGCTTGTCCAGCGGGATCCCGTAGCGCTCGGAGACGGTCTTCAGCTTCGGCATGAAGTGCGCCCGCCAGGAATTGGCCCAGGGCTCGAGCGCTCCTTCCAGGATCGTCTTTCCGGGGTCGGGGATGACGCGCCGGAGGGTGAAGGTGAGAATGTTCCCGAACCCGCGGCAGTCGGGACACGCGCCGTAGGGGCTGTTGAAGGAGAAGAGCTGCGGGAGCGGCTCCGGGAATTCCCGGCCGCACTTCTCGCACGTCCGGCCGTCGTGGTACGCGAGGATCTCTCCCCCCTCGTGCTCGATGAAGACCCGTCCGCGCCCCTCGCGCCATGCGGTTTCCAGACTCTCGCGGAGCCGCGTGCGGTTGGCGGGCTTGGGGGCGATGCGGTCCACGTGGACCTGGACCAAGCCCTTGATGCCGCGCGGCGCCGGCTCGTCGAGGCGCGCCCAGGCCCCGGCGGCCGGGCGGGCGCGGACGAATCCCCGGGCGAGGGCGCGCGCCCACAGATCCTTGGCCTTCTCGCCCGGATGGGCCGGAAGGGTGAACCAGATCGTCACCTCTTCCGCGCTCCGGGCGAGCATCGCCTCCAGCACGGAGTCCACGCTGTGCCTCGGAACCTTGGTTCCACACTGACCGCACACCGTGTCCCCGACCCGGGCGAGGAGCAGCCTCAGATGGTCGGCGATCTCGGTGACGGTGCCGACGGTGGAGCGCCCGGTCTGCGCGGCCGCCCCCTGGCGGATGGCGAGCGCGGGGGCCAGGCCGTCGATCCCGTCGTAGTCGGGCCGGGGGAGCCGCTCCAGGAATTGCTTCGCGTAGGTGGAGACGCACTCCACGTACCGGCGCTGGCCCTCGGCGTAGATGGTGTCGAACGCGAGGGAGGATTTCCCGGAGCCGCTGACGCCCGTGACGACCGTGAGGGCGGCGCGGGGGAACGCGACGTCGATGTTCTTGAGGTTGTTCTGGCGGGCGCCGCGCAAGCGCACGAACTCCGCCTGATTCGACATCTCGGGGACGGGCACGGGAACGATCTTCGCAGCGCCCGCCGATCCTGTCAAACCGCCGCCCAAGAAACTGGGCCGCCCGGGAGTACCCGGACGGCCCTGAGGACGTGCCCAATCCACAGCAGTGCGTTACTTCTTCTTGGCGGCCTTCTTCTTTCCAGCCTTCTTCTTCGCCGGCATCGTGAAATCACCTCCCCTCAGTTTGGAACTTGCTTCCGGTTACCCGGCTGTCTTTCCGTTCCCGTTCCCGATCAGGCTGTGGATCTCTTCCAGAAGAGCGGTCAGGTCGAACGGCTTCTTGAGGTATCGCTCGACCTTGAGCCTCTTCGCTTCCGCCTTCACCTCCGGGGTCTCGTACGCGGTCATCAGAATCACCTTCGACTTGACCGCGCGGTCGCGAACCCGCTTCACCACTTCCATGCCGCTCTCGTTCGGGAGGCGGTTGTCGAGCAGGATCAGGTCGAAGGGCGGATCGCCGAACACGTGCTTATCGGCCTGCTCCGCGGATCCCGCGACGACGATGCGATACCCGGCCTCCTTCAGCGCGTTGGAGAGTGTGCGTACGAGCAGCTTCTCGTCGTCCACGATGAGGACGGACTTCGTCAATCCACACCTCCACTGGCGCACCAATGTGGTCCATCGATTAGATATAGAAAGCAGGAAGCGGGCCAAACGGATCGTGGTGGATGCGGAGGAGGTGATGCGTCAGCGCATCGCGTGCGAGCGCGAACGTTTAGGAAAATCTCTTCGAGAAGAATCGAAGCGGAGGGTGCGCGATGCGTCGGAGCGCGGGTGTCATGGGAATAGACAGCGCATCCCACGCGCGATCGACGCGCGAATTCACTTTCTCCCCGGTGAGCGGACGGAAATGACGCGTGATGTCGAGAAACGCGACATCCCAAGAAACACGACAGGGGTTTGCGGCGGTGATGAAGCGAAACGCGAGCGAGATATCTTCTACCGAAGAAGTCGCGCGCGCACGGTGTCGTCTTGTCCGAGCAATGCGCGCGACGCGGCGATCCTCTTGATCCTCTCGATCAGGCTCTGCCGCGAGATTCCCAGAATGCGCGCCGCGCGCGATCGGTTCCCCTCGGTGAAGTCGAGGACCTTGAGGATGTGCTCCTGCTCGATCTCGGAGAGCGTCGGCATCTCCTCGTCCCCTTCGCCGCGCGCCGTGAGCGCGTCACGCAGGACCCGGGGCACCGACTCCACCTCCGCGATCATCTCGGCCGGGAGGTGGTCCTCGCGCAGGACCTCGTCGTCCTCGAGCAGGACGATCCGCTCGATCAGGTTCCGCAGCTCCCGGACGTTGCCCGGCCATCGATACCCTCGGAGGATCTCCTCGACCTCGGGCGCGATGGAGGTGAACCGTTTCCGGAATTTCTCGTTGTAGTAGGCCAGGAAGTGGCGGGTCAGGAGCTCCACGTCCTCGCCCCGCTCGCGGAGGGGCGGGAGCAGGATGGAGACGACCTTGAGCCGGTAGTAGAGGTCCTGGCGGAACCGGCCCTCCTTCACGGTCTCGTCCAGGTCGCGGTTCGTGGCGGCGACAATCCGGATATCCACGCTCAGGTCCGCGGCCCCTCCCACGCGCTTGAACGTCCGGTCCTCGATGAACCGGAGGAATTTGGCCTGGGTCGCGGCGGGAAGGTCGGCGATCTCGTCCAGGAACAGGGTGCCCTGGTCGGCCAGCTCCACCAGACCCCGCTTGGGCTCGCGGGCGTCGGTGAAGGCGCCGCGCTCGTGCCCGAAGAGCTCGTTCTCGAGCAGCTGCTCCTGGAAGGAGGAGCAGTTCAGGGCCAGAAACGGGGATTCCCGCCGGCCGCTCTCGAAGTGGACCGCCCGGGCGACCAGATCCTTTCCCGTGCCGCTCTCCCCCTCGATGAGGACCGTGGTCGCCTCGCTCTTCGATACCTTGGCGACCAGATCCCAGATCTTCCGCATCGCGGGCGCCTCCCCCACGATCTTCGTCTTGAGGAAGGACTCCAGCTCCCCCCGCCGGAACGCGTCGAGCTGGTTCTCCCGCGCGATCCCGGCCTTGAGCCGCTCGATCGCCAGCACCATCTCGTGCATCTCGTAGGGTTTCTTGATGAAGTCGGTGGCGCCCTGACGCATGGCCTGGACCGCCGTGGGGAGATCCCCGAAGGCGGTGATGACGACGACCTTGAGGGAGGGCTCGATGCTCTTGAGCCGCGGGAGAAGCTCGAGGCCGGAGCCGTCCGGCAAGCGGAGGTCCAGGATCAGGATCTGGGGCGGATCGTTCCGGACCGACTCGATCACCTCGGCGGCGGAGCCCACCGCGTCCACCTCGTGACCCTCCGCGGTCAGGAGCTTCACCAGCGACTTTCGAATGAGCTCTTCGTCGTCTGCGATCCGGATGCGAAGCTTCATGGGCGCTACTCCTTGGCCTCTTCGACGTCCGGCGAGACCAGCGCGGGCAGGCTGAACTTGAACACCGCCCCGCCCTGCGCGCTGTTCCTGGCCGTGAGGTTGCCGCCGTGCTCGCGGGCGATCTGGAGCGAGATGGAGAGTCCGAGCCCCGTTCCCATGGACCGGGTGGTGAAGAAGGGATCGAACATCTTCTCCTTCACCTCCTCGGTGATTCCCGGACCGCTGTCCGCCACGACCACGTCCACGTAGGATTTCTTGGAGCGCGTCCGGCGCAGCCCGGTCGCGACGCGCAGGAGTCCCCCCTCCGGCATCGCCTGGAGCGCGTTGATGCCCAGGTTCAGGAACACCTGTTGGGCCATGTCGGGGTCGATCAGGACGTGGGGCAGCTCCTCGTCGAAATCGCGCGCCACCTCCACCGACGCCTCCCGGCATCGCATGGCGAGGTTGTCGAGCACCTTGTCCAGGACCTCGCGGACATCGGTGGCCACGGGCCGGGCCGCCTGCGGCCGCGCGAACAGAAGGAGGTCGGTGATGATCTGCTCGATCCGATCCAGCTCCTTCAAGACGTCGTTCAGATCGTCCCGGCGCGAATCTCCGGCGCGGAGCTTGGAGGTGACGAACTGGACGGTGGTGCGCACGCCGGTGAGCGGGTTTCGGATCTCGTGCGCGACGCGCGCGGAGAGCTCGCCCAGGGAGATGAGCCGTTCGGTGTTCCGGAACACCTCCTCCTCGGAGTCCGCGTCGACCAGGTCCTCGACCCGCACCAGGACCCCGCCGGTGTCTCCCAGGGCGCGCACGCTGTAGCGCATGAGGACTTCGCGATCGGCGATCGACCCGCGGATCTCCCGAGTGCCGCGCCCCGATTCTCCGCGACCCGCGCGCTCCGGGAGGTACCACCGATCCACCTCGGCCTTGAAGACCTCCCCCAGCGGCAGGCCCTCGATCTCGGAGCGGTCCACGCCCCAGCCCTTCGCCAGCGTGTCGTTGATCGCGACGACCCGGCGGTCTTCGTCGATGGCGAGAAGACCCGTATCGAGGGCGTCGAGGATGTGGAGGAACAGCTCCCGTTCCGCGGCGGGAGCTTCAGCGCGTGGCATCGAGGCCCTCCCGAGTCTCAGGGCGATATTCGATGACGTTGCATCGGCTTCCGCATCCCGTCAACCCCAAATGCGCGTTCTTGGCCCTCGCTTGCGGAATCGGGGCCCAGGCGATATGCTTTCGGACGATTGTCGATTCTCGCGGCGCCCGCGGGCGCCGCTCCTGTTTCGTACGCTTTCGATCGAGGTCCACTCACCATGATGCAGTCGATGCGAGACAACATGAAGGTGATCATCTGGATCACCGCGATCGTTTTCCTCGTGGGATTCGGGATCCTCCAGCTCGGCGGGGTCTTGAACCCCACCAGCGCCGGGGGACCGCGCGGGGTCATCGCCACCATCAACGGCGAGCCGGTCCGCTACGAAGAGTTCATGGGCATGTACCAGAACTCCGTGAATCAGGTCCGGCAAGGGGGCCGGGAGCTCCAGGAGGGGGAGGACAGCTACATCCGCGAGCAGACCTGGCAGCAGCTCATCCAGTCCCGCCTGGTCGACCAGGAGGTGCGTCGCCGCGGCATCCACGTGACGCCCGAGGAGATCAAGATCTCGATCCGGTTCGCTCCCCCGCAATTCGTGACGCAGGCGCCGGGGTTCCAGACGGCCGGCAAGTTCGATTATCGAAAGTACGTGGCCGAGCTGGACAACCCCAACTCCCAGGTGCCCTGGGCCCAGGTGGAAGCCTATGTGGCCCAGACCCTGCCCCAGCAGAAGCTGGAGGAGGAGGTCACGTCCTCGGCCAAGGTCTCCGAGGCCGACGTGCGTGACCGCTACCAGCTCATCAACGAGAAGCTGAAGGTCCGCTACATCAATTTCCCCGCCGACAGCTTCCCGGTGGATACCTCCAAGATCGGCGGCGCGGACATCGAGACCTACTATCGCTCGCATCCCGAGGACTTCACCGGGCCCCCCGAGGTGAAGCTCCGGGTCGCGCTCGTGCCCCGCCGGCCCAACGATGCCGACTTCGGCGTGGCGCGCGAGAAGATGCTCGGCATCCGCGAGCAGATCATGGCGCAGCCCGATTCGTTTCCGAGATACGCGCGCACCTACTCCGAGGCCGGCTCGAACGTCTCGGGAGGGGATGCGCCGGACGCCTTGTACGGCGCGCTTCGGCCCGCATTCCAGGCGGCGCTCAAGATCATCCAGCCGGGTCAGCTCTCGGACATCGTCCGCGAGGAGAGCTCCGTCCACCTCTTCCGCCTGGACAAGCGCTGGATGGACCCGAAGACCAACCTCATGAAGGTGCACTATCACGAGATCGCGTTCCGGGTCCAACCCGGGGCGGACGCGATCCGCGAGGCGCGCAAGTCGGTGGACGCCCTCATGGCGGACGCCGGGAGGAACGGGGTGGAGAAGGCGGCGCTTCGCGGCGGCTTCCAGACCACCGAGACCCCCTTCTTCCGCGAGGGCAAGAGCAACAACGACATGTTCCAGCGTTTCCCCGAGACCGAGGCCTGGGCCTTCACGGCCAGGGTGGGATCCATCTACCACGCGATCCCGACCGAGCAGGGCTGGTACATCTATCAGATCGAGGACCGCCAGCCCACCGGGCTCCGCCCCCTGACTCAGGCGCGGGTGTTCGCTCGCGAGCGGCTGGTTCACTCGTTGCAGGTGGCCCGAGCGTCCGAGGCCGCCACGGCGGCCCACGCCGCGCTCGCGGCCGGCCAGCCCGAGCTCGAAGTCGTCAAGCGGTTCCATGGGGTCCCCGGAGTCGCCAACGATGTCACGAGGAACGGCTACTTAGGAAGCGTCGGCGTCGAGCCGAAGATCGTGGGCGGGCTCTTCAGCACGCCGGCGGGAACCTGGAGCCGGCCGCTCACCGGCCAGCAGAGCGCGGTGGTCGGCTACGTCCTGGAGCATTCGAGACCCGCCGAGGACGGATTCCGGAAGATCGAGGGCGACATCCGCTCCACGCTCTTCAACGAGGCGCGGCAAGCGAGATTCACGGAATGGATGAAGGAGCTACGGAGAAAGGCGAAGATCGTCGATTATCGGGAGAACTTCTTCGAGGCGTAGGCCCGGCCAGGACGTGGATCCCATCCTGAAGCGTCTGCGCGAGATCCTATCGGTTCCCGGCGACCGCGTCGGCAAGGCGAGGCGGATCTCCGCCGCGATCCGCGAGACGTGCGGCTACCGCTGGGTGGGGATCTGCGAGGTGCTCCCCGAAGGGATCGGCGTCATGGCCTGGAGCGGGCCCACGCCGGGCTCCGAGATCGCGGTCCCAGTCCTCGGAGCTACGGCAGGGCAAGTGGTAGGACTGCTCAAGGTCGAGGGCGACATCTTGAGTGAGGAAGGCCGCCGCCGCCTCGAAGCCTGCGCGGCGCTCCTTCGTCCCCTCTGGGAGTGACGGACGTCCGGCCGACTACGCCTGCTTCTTCGGCTCCTCGAGGGCGTGGGCCTGGGGCGCCTCGGGCTTGTCGGGCGCGTTGATCTCCGACTCCACCTCGCGCATTCCCTTCTTGAACTCCTGGATTCCTTTTCCGATCGACCTTCCGATCTCCGGGATCCGCTTGGCCCCGAAGAGAAGAATGATGATCAGGAAGAGGATGAACATTTCCTGCGGTCCGATGTTGAACATGGTTGTCTCCGTCTAGGTTAATGCGCCTGGGTCCATCGCTTCGCGTCACGGCCCACGATGACCGTGACGTCGATCATTTCCTGGGACCCCGCCTGCTGCACCACGTGGCTCGTGCCCAGGTACTCCGCGACCACCTGCGCCGGCTCCGGATTCTGGGTCCGGTTGACGACGAGGGTCGCCCGGTAGTCGGTGCGATCCGCGTTCGCGACTTCCAGCACGTCGAAGCCTCCGTCGCGAAGATAGGAGGCCAGCTCCCCGGCCAGGCCGGAACGGCCGCTCCCGTTCCAGAGCTGGATCCGGATGGGCTGCTTCGGCTTCACGACCGCCTGAGGGCCCACCCGCACCGCCGCCGATACCGCGAGGGCGCCGATCAGGAGAAACGAAAGTCCCAGGCTCCAGTCGAGAACCGGCGACGAGTTGCGCGACTTCTTGGGCACGGCCGGTCCTCGATCGCTATCGCCGCGCGCGCGTTCCGGTTCGGCGCCCGGCCGCGGCGAGCGCCTTCACCATGCGCTCGTATGTACGGTCCAGTGACTCCGGCAGGACCTTCGTATTTGCCGTCACGGGCATAAAATTGGTGTCGCCCCTCCAGCGCGGGACGACGTGCCAGTGCAAGTGACCCAGAACGCCCGCGCCCGCGACGCGGCCCAGGTTGATTCCCAGGTTGAACCCGTGCGGCTTGTACTCGCGCGTGAGCGCCGTTTCCACCCGCCCGAGCCACTCCGTCACCTCGACCGCTTCCTCCGGAGTCAGGTCCGCGATCGTGGCCGTGTGGCGCCGGGTGGCGATCATCACGTGCCCCACGTTGTACGGGTACAGGTTCAGCATCGCGAGCACGCGCGGCGTCTTCGCCAGGACGAGGTTCCGCTTCCCGGGCTTGAGAAGGCCCTTGGCGCAGAATAGACAGGGACCCCGGCCCGCGCCCTTGGCGCTCGCCTTCTTGATGTACCCCATACGCCATCCCGCCCAGAGCGTGTCCACCCTACGGCGCGCTCCAGGCGCGAAGCGCGTCTTCCACCATCGCGAGCTGCTCGGGGTTGTTGACCCCGAAGAGCTCGCGGGAATCGGACGCCCGCTCCACCCCGATCCGTCCCCCGCGATCCTTGATGAAGGACAGCGTATCGGTCAGATAATACTCCTGTTGGCGGTTGTCCGCTCGGAGGAAACCCAGGGCCTCCCGGAGCGGCTCTCGGGCGAAACAGTAGATCCCGGAGTTCACCTCCGACACCGCGCGCTCCTCCGGCGACGCGTCCCGCTCCTCCACGATCTTCACGAACTCCCCGCGTCCGTCCCGGATCACCCGGCCGTAGCCGGAAGGGTCCTCGAGCACCCCGGAGAGGAACGTCACCCCGTTCCTCTCGCGGGCGTGGCGCTCGAGCAGCCGCCCCAGGGTGGCGGTTCGGATGAGCGGCATGTCTCCCGCCAGGACCAGGAGCGTCTCCGGCCCCTTCTCGATCGCGGGCCATGCCATCTGGACCGCGTGGCCCGTTCCCAGCTGCGGCGTCTGCTCGGCGAACGAGACCTCGCGCCCGCCGAGGGCCTCCCGGACCAGCGACGCGCGGTGTCCGACCACCACGACCGTGAACCCTGGCTTCAGGGGATCCAGCTGGCCCAGCACATGGAGCAGGAGCGGCTTCCCGAGCGCGGGGTGGAGCACCTTGGGGAGATCCGAGTTCATGCGCTTGCCGAGGCCGGCCGCGAGCACGACGGCGGTGAATGGGGCGGCGTCGCTCATGCGCGCCCCCTCGCTCCGGGCCGCGCGCGGAAGTACAGGTTGTCGATGAGCCGCGTCCTGCCGATGCGGATCGCCCCGAGCAGGAACGCTCCGCCACGATCCACCCGCGTCACCGGAAGGAGGGTGGCGGGGTCCACGAGGGCGAGGTAATCCACGCGGTCGGGACCGGCCTCGCGTCGCAGGACCGAGCGGACCCGCATCAAGATCCGGCGGGCCTCGGTCACGCCGGACCGCGCCAGGGCGCGCCCCTCGCGCATCGCGCGGATGAGGCCCGGCGCGCGGGCGCGCTCCGAGGCGTTCAGGTAGACGTTCCGTGAGGAGAGGGCCAGACCGTCCCGCTCGCGCACCGTGGGACACAGCGTGACACGGTCGGGAAGATCCAGGTCGCGCGCCATGCCCTGGATGATTCGAGCCTGCTGGAGGTCCTTCTGGCCCAGGTAGATCGCGTCGGGCTCGACCAGGTTCAGGAGCTTGAGCACGATCGTCGCGACCCCCCGGAAATGGCCGGGACGCTCCGCGCCCTCCCAGATCTCGCCCATCGGACCGGGATCGACGGTGGTCGCGAATCCGCCGGGATAGAGCGAGCGAAGCCGAGGGAGGAAGAACCAGTCGCAGCCGGCGTCGCGGCAGAGGCGCACGTCGCGCACCTCATCGCGCGGGTAACGCGTGAAATCCTCCTTCGGACCGAACTGCAGAGGGTTCACGAACACCGAGACCGCGATCCGGTGATGCTCGCGCCGCGCGCGGCGAATCAGGGAGAGGTGCCCCTCGTGCAGGGAGCCCATGGTCGGCACGAACCCCACGCTCATGCCGCTCTGGCGCGCCCGGCGGGAGAGGCCGCGCATCTCGGCGCCGCGCGTCACGATCTTCACGGCTTCTTCGCGGATTTTTCCGGGGTCGCCGCGTAGCTCTCCTCTTCGGACGGATACCGCCCGGCGCGCACGTCTTCGCGGAACGCGGTGATGGCGTTCCGGATGGTCTCGCCGGTCTCCGCATAGCGCCGGACGAACTTGGCCTGCTTCCCGAAGCTCAGCCCGATGAGGTCGTGGAGCACGAGCACCTGCCCGTCGCAGTGGATCCCCGCGCCGATTCCGATCGTGGGGATCCGAAGCGCCTCGGTGATCTCGCGCCCGAGCTCGAGCGGCACGCCCTCGAGGACGATCGCGAAACAGCCGGCGCGCTCGAGCGCCAGGGCGTCGGCGAGCAGGGCTTCGGCGGCCTCGCGCTCCCGCCCCTGCACGCGGTAGCCCCCGAACTCGTGGACCGACTGCGGCGTGAGCCCCAGGTGTCCCAGCACGGGGATGTCGGCGGCGTGGATGGCCTCGATCTGCGGCAGCATGCGCCGGCCGCCTTCCAGCTTCACCGCTTCGGCGCCCCGCTTCATGAGGCGCCCGCTGCTCCGCACGGCGTCCTCGGGGCTGGTCTGGAAGCTCAGGAAGGGCAGGTCCGCCACCACGAGCGCGCGAGGCTGCGCGCGGAGGACGGCCTTCAGGTGGTGCGCCATCTCCCCCAGGGTCACGGGGAGGGTGGACTCGTAGCCCAGCACGACCATGCCCAGCGAGTCGCCCACCAGAATGAGGTCCACCCCGGCCTCGTCGGCCAGGCGGGCGCTGGGGTAGTCGTAGGCGGTCACCGAGACGATCCGCACCCGCTCCGCCTTCATGTCGCGGATGGTGCGGACGGTCACCTTGGGGCGTGTGATCCGCGGATCCGTGGTCACGCTGTCTCCTCGGCCTTCCCGCTGGGGCTCACGTAGGCCAGCCCTTCTTGATGGGTCTCGACCCGGGCGATCAAATCTTCCAGGTCCTGTCTCCGGTGCACGAAATTCATCTCGTTGGTGTTGACCACGAGGAGCGGCGCCTCGCGAAAATGGAAGAAGAAATAATTATAAGCCTCCACGAGCTTCCCGATGTACTTGGGTTCCATCAGGCGCTCGTAGGCCCGGCCGCGCTGCCGGATGCGCTCGAGGAGCACGTCCGGGCCGGCTTGAAGGTACACGACGAGGTCGGGCGGGGCCAATTCCCGCTCCAGGAGCGGCGCCACCTGGTCGTAGAGGTGCAGCTCGCGGTCGCTCAGGTTGATGTTGGCGAAGATCCGGTCTTTCTGGAACAGGTAGTCGCTCACGATCCCCTCGTGGAAGAGATCGGGCTGGGTCTTTTCCTTCAACTCCTGGTACCGGCTCACCAGGAAGAACATCTGGGTCTGGAAGGCGTACCGCCGGGGATCCTTGTAGAAGTCCTCGAGGAAGGGGTTCTCCTCGGGCTGCTCCAGGATCAGCCGCGCTTGAAGGCGCTCGGCCAGGAGCTTCGCGAGGCTGGTCTTCCCGACTCCGATGACCCCCTCGACCGCGATGTAGCGCGCCGGCACGCGCGGGTGCGCCTGGGTCAATACCAGAACCGGCCGCCCTTGCGGACGGGCGGGTTCGGAGGAAGCCGCTTGATGGTCTTCTTGACGGCCTCCCCGGTGGTCGGATGCACGAACTCCGGATCCAGCTCCAGGAGGGGCAGGAGCACGAAGGCGCGCCGGTGCGCCTCGGGGTGCGGAATCTTGAGGTCGGGCTCGTCCACCGTCTCCTCTCCGTAGAACAGGAGATCCAGGTCGATGGGACGGGGGCCCCAGCGCTGCGACCGGACCCGCCCCATCCGCTTCTCGATCAGGAGGAGCTGCCAGAGGAGCTCGCGCGGCTCGAGCGTGGTCTCGAGCCAGACCACGGCGTTCAGGAACACGGGCTGCTCGACTTCCCCGACCGGGTCGGTGTCGTAGAGCGAGGAGACCCGGACCACCAGCGTCCGGGGCAGGTCGCGCATGGACTCCACGGCTTTCCGGATCAGGAACTCGCGGTCCCCCAGATTGGAGCCGACGCCCACGAAGACCTTCATGCGCGCGTCCGCTCCACGATGATCTCGGGGATCGTCGTGAAGTCCGATACCGGGACGTGGAGCTTGCGGACGTGGACGCGCACGCGGGGCGTGTCGAATTCCTGGATCAGGGCGAGAGCCAGCTCTTCCGCGAGGGTCTCCAGGAGGCGGCATCGCGACATCTCGATCTGCGACCGGACGAGACGGTGGACCTCCTCGTAGTCCATGGCGTCGTCGATCACGTCGGGGCGCCGGGTCTTGGTCGGGGCGTAGGCCAGCTCCACGTCGGCCTCGATTCGCTGCCCCAGGTCCCGCTCCTTCTGGGTCACGCCGAGATGGCCGTAGGCCTGGATGCGGGGAAGGCGGAGCCAGTCGAGGATCTCACGAGCCGGGGCGGCGGCGGAGTCAGCGGGCGATCGGGGACGGCGAGGCATGGGGCGCCTTCCAGGGCGCGAGCGTTTCCAGCTTCTGGAGCGCACGTCGGAGCGAATCGGCCGATGAGGTGAGGGCGATCCGGAAATACCCCTCGCCCTCGGCGCCGAATCCGGTGCCGGGCGTGAGGAGCACGCCGGTCTTCTCGAACACGCGAGTCACGAACTCCATCGAGCCCTCTTTCTCGGGGACGCGGCCCCACAGGTAAAAGGCGCCCCCCGGCGTCCGGATCGGACATCCGAGCCGGCGCAGGGTGTCCAGGGCGAGGTCGCGCCGCTCCCGATACACACCGCGGAGCGCCGGGCCATGGACCCCCAGCGACTTCAACCCTTCGACCGCCGAGAGCTGGATGGCCTGGGGCGCGCCGGAGTCCACGTTCGCCTTGAACTGTACCAGAGCCTCGACCAGGGACGGAGCCCCGACCGCGAACCCGATCCGCCACCCGGTCATGTTAAACGTCTTCGAGAAGGAGTGGAACTCGATCGCGCGATCCCGTGCGCCCGGCACCGAGAGGATGCTCGCGGGCGGCTCGGAGTAATAGAGCTCCGAGTAGGCCGCGTCGCTCACGAGGATGAGGTCGCGCCGGACCGCCCAGGCGACCAGATCCTCGTAGAACGAGCGCGGTGCGGTAGCGCCGGTCGGATTGTTCGGGTAGTTCACGAAGACGAGACGCGTGCGGGCGGTGGCCAGCTTGTCGAGCTCGCGCGGGTCCGGAACGAACCCCGTGGCCTCGCGGATGGGATAGCGGACCGGCTTCGCGCCGGCGAACACGACCCCGGCGGTGTAGACCGGGTAGCCCGGATCCGGGACCAGCGCCTCGTCCCCCGGGTTCAGCACCGCCAGCGGGAAATGCCCGATTCCCTCCTTCGAGCCCAGGAGCATGGCGATCTCCTGGATCGGATCCACCGCGACCTGGAAGCGCTCCTGGAGCCAGGTCGCGATCCCGGCGCGCGCCTCGCGCATCCCGGCGCTCGTGGGGTAGCGGTGGTTCCGTGGATCGCGGGCGTGCTGGTCGATCCGGTCCAGGATGAACCCGGGCGTGGGCAGGTCGGGGTCGCCGATCGAGAGATCGAAGACTTCCCGCCCCGCCGACTCGGCCTCGTGGCGCTTGCGCTCCAGCTCCGCGAAGAGGTACCGCGGCAGGGATTGGAGCCTCATGCTTTTCTCGATGGGAGCCATGGAGGCGACGTTATCGGGCGGACTTCATCGCATCAACACCATTCTTCGCGACGAGGGGAGGCCATGGCCGGCGCCCTTGACATGAAATGTTAGCCTAGGCTATATTCGATATTAGCCATGTCAATCTATACGGTCTCCGTCGAGGACTATCTCAAGGCGATCTTCGAGCTGTCGC
>DASQBE010000042.1:0-7503 GCA_035635355.1 Binatia bacterium
CTGGCGAAGCGCTTGATCTCCCGCGGCGATCGTCCGGTGAAGCTCCTGGGCGAGGGCGAGGTCACGGCCGCGTTCCAGATCGCGGTGGACGCGGCGAGCGCCACGGCCCGGGCGAAGATCGAGGCGGCGGGCGGCACGATCACGCTCCCCGCGCCCAAGAAGCGGCGTATTCGGGGTGAGGGCAAAGTGCGTCACGCGCCGACGGCGGACAAGGTCGTGCGCGGCCGCAGGCCCAAGCATCACGAGCGACACTAGAGAATGCTCGAGAGCATCCAGAACGTATTTCGCATCCCGGAGCTGAAGCGGCGGATTCTGTTCACGATCGCGCTTCTCTGCGTCTACCGCCTGGGCGGGCACATCCCGACCCCGGGGGTGAACAGCGCGGCGCTGGTCACCGCGTTCGCGAGCCAGGCCAACTCGCTCTTCGGCCTGTACGACCTCTTCGTCGGCGGCAGCTTCGCCAAGGCGACGGTCTTCGCGCTCGGGATCATGCCGTACATCTCGGCCTCGATCATCTTGCAGCTCTTGGGGGCGGTGGTTCCGTACTTCGAGAAGCTGCAGAAGGAAGGGGAAGAGGGCCGGAAGAAGATCACGCAGTACACGCGCGTCGGCACGGTGGGGCTGGCCGCGGTGCAGTCGATCGCGTTCTCGAAGTTCCTGGAATCCCTCGGCGCGCAGGGCGTGCCGGTGGTGCCGCACCCGGGTCCCGCGTTCGAGCTCATGACGATGATCACCCAGACCGCCGGGACGATCCTCATCATGTGGTTGGGCGAGCAGATCACGGAGCGGGGGATCGGAAACGGGATCTCGCTGATCATCTTCATCGGAATCGTGGCGCGCTTCCCGGCGGACATCGTGAACAGCGTCCGGGCGCTCCGCGTCGGGACGCTCTCGCCCATCGTGGCCGTCTTGATGCTCGCGATCATGGTCGCGGTGATCGGGGCGGTGGTCGCGATGACGCAGGCGCAGCGGAAGATTCCGGTGCAGTATGCGAAAAGGGTCGTGGGGCGAAAGATGTACGGGGGCCAGAACACGCACATCCCGCTCCGCGTGAACACCGCGGGTGTGATCCCGATCATCTTCGCGCAGTCGGTGATCATGCTGCCGAGCACCCTGGCGCTGTACTTCCACGGAAGCGGCGTGATCCAGGGCCTGGCCAACGTGTTCGCGGTGGGGAGCATCGTTCACATCGTGGTCTATTCGGTCACGATCATCTTCTTCACGTATTTCTACACCGCCATCGTCCTGAATCCGACGGACATGGCGGACAACATGAAAAAGTACGGCGGCTTCATCCCTGGGATCCGTCCCGGGCGGAAGACCTCCGAATACATCGACCGGGTTCTCTCGCGCATCACGCTGCCGGGCGCCGTCTTCCTGGCCCTGATCGCGGTGCTCCCGGACATTCTGATCCGTCGCTTCAACGTGCCCTTCTACTTCGGCGGGACGAGCGTCCTGATCGTGGTCGGCGTGGCGCTGGACACGCTGCAGCAGATGGAATCGCATCTGCTCATGCGACACTACGAGGGTTTCGTCCGGAGCGGTAAGCTTCGGGGTCGCCGATGAGGGTCGTGCTCCTCGGACCGCCGGGGAGCGGCAAGGGCACACATGGACAGCGCCTCGCGGGGGATGTGAAGGCGCCGATCATCGCCACGGGCGAGATCCTGCGCCAGGCGATCCACGAGGGCACGGCGCTCGGAAAGAGCGCCGAGGACCACGTGAAGTCGGGGCGGTTGGTGCCGGACGAGGTGGTGCTGGGATTGATCGAGACGAGGCTCGGGCGCCCGGATGCAGCGCGGGGATTCATCCTGGACGGATTCCCGCGCACGGTCGCCCAGGCGGAGGGGCTGAAGGGGCTCCTGGGGGAGCGCCGGCTGGACCGTGTGCTCAATCTGGTCGTCCCGACGGAAATGGTGGTGAACCGGTTGCTGGAGCGGTGGCTCTGCCCGCAGTGCGGGGCCATCTACAACACGAGCACGGCTCCGCCCAAGGTCGCGGGACACTGCGATCGGTGCGGAAGCGCGCTCCAACAGCGGGCGGACGACCAGCCCGAGACGGTGCGCAAGCGCCTCGATGTGTACGCGCGGGAGACCGCGCCGCTCGTGGCGTACTACGAACGGGAGGGCGTCCTCCGAAACGTGGACGCGTCGGGACCCGCCGAGGAGGTTTATCAGGCGATCCAGCGCGCCATCGGGAAGTCCGCGTGAGCGGCCCGGCGAAGGGTGCGATGATTCAGATCCACGATCTGGACGAGGTGGAGCTGATCCGCGCCAGCGCGCGCATCGTGGGGCGGTGCCTCCTGATGCTGTCGCGGGAGGTCCGTCCCGGGGTGAGCACGATGGAGCTGGACCGGCTGGCGGAAGCGTTCATCCGCGATTCAGGCGGCGAGCCGGCGTTCAAGGGGTACCGGGGATTCCCGGCGAGCATCTGCGCCTCGATCAACGAGGAAGTGGTGCACGGGATCCCGGGCGCCAAACGAATCCTCCGCGAGGGGGACATCGTCTCGCTGGATATCGGGGTGAAGCGTGAGGGGTTCTTCGGCGACGCGGCGCGCACCTTCCCCGTGGGGGAGGTGAGCTCGACCGCGACCCGGCTCCTGGACGCGACGGAGCGGGCGCTGGAGGCGGGGATCGCGCAGGCGAGACCCGGGAACCGAGTGTCGGACATCTCGGCCGCGATCGAGAGCGAGGTGACGCGGCACCGGTTCCGGGTCGTGCGGGCGCTCGTGGGACACGGCATCGGGCGCGAGTTGCACGAGGAGCCCCAGGTGCCCAACTACGGGCGCATGGGAGAGGGACCGAAGCTCAAGGAAGGGATGGTTCTCGCGATCGAGCCGATGGTGAACGCGGGAACCGCGGAAGTGCTGACTCTTTCGGATCAGTGGACGGTGGTGACGGCGGATCGAAACCTGTCCGCGCATTTCGAGCACACCGTGGCGATCGGGTCCGAGGGGCCGGTCAATCTCTCCAAGATCGAGGCCGATTAGCGGAATGGCAAAAGAAGAGGGCGTCCAGGTCGAGGGAACCGTCATCGAGCCGCTCCCCAACGCGATGTTTCGCGTGGAGCTGGAAAATGGTCACAAGGTCCTGGCGCACATCTCCGGGAAGATGCGCATGAACTTCATCAAGATCCTGCCCGGGGACAAGGTCACGGTGGAGCTGTCGCCCTACGATCTGAACCGCGGGCGGATCATCTACCGATACAAGTAGGAAGAACGCTCGAGGCCGAGCGAGATGGGAGTCGGGCCGTGAAAGTGAAAGCATCCGTCACCAAGATCTGCGAGCACTGCAAAGTCGTCCGGCGCAAGGGCGTCGTGCGGATCATTTGCAAGAACCCGCGCCACAAGCAGCGCCAGGGTTAGGAGGAGAGTTTTGGCTCGTATCGCCGGAGTCGATCTACCGAACGAGAAGCGCATCGAGATCGCGCTGACCTACATCTTTGGGATCGGGCGCCCGACCTCGCAGAAGATCCTCGCCATGACGGGCGTCAGCCCGGACACGCGCGTGAAGGGTCTCACGGAAGAGGAGACCGGGCGGCTCCGCCAGGTGATCGAGTCGCAGCTCAAGGTGGAGGGAGCGCGCCGCAGCGAGGTCGCGATGAATATCAAGCGCCTGATGGACATCGGCGCGTACCGTGGACTGCGCCACCGGAAGAACCTTCCGGTGCGCGGCCAGCGCACCCGTACCAACGCGCGGACCCGCAAGGGTCCCAAGAAGACGGCCGGCGCGATCAAGAAGATCGCGTCCGCCCCGAAGCGCGCTCCGGCGAAAGCGCCGGGGGCGTGAGGAAACGAGAGGAGAATCTGAGTGGCTGAAGCGGCAGCGACACCGACTCCGGCGGCGGCACCCAAGCCGAAGAAGAAGCGCGAGCGGAAGGTGGGCATCAACGGGATCGCCCACGTCCAATCGACGTTCAACAACACCATCGTGACGATCACCGACATGGACGGGCATACGGTCGCCTGGGCCAGCGCGGGGAAAGTCGGATTCAAGGGCTCGCGCAAGAGCACGCCGTTCGCGGCGCAGATCTCGGCGGAGTCCGCGGCCAAGGAAGCGATCTCGCTCGGTTTGAAGAAGGTGGAAGTGTGGGTGAAGGGCCCGGGTTCTGGCCGCGAAGCCGCGATCCGCTCGCTCCAGGCGGCCGGTCTCGAGATCTCGGCCATCAAGGACGTCACGCCCATTCCTCACAACGGTTGCCGTCCGCCCAAGCGGCGGCGGGTCTAGGGGGCACATTCATGGCGACGTTTCACGATTCGAAGTGCCGGCTCTGCCGCCGGGAGGGAGAGAAGCTCTTCCTCAAAGGCGCGCGCTGCTTCACCGAGAAGTGCGCGTTCGAACGCCGCGGCTACGCGCCCGGGGAGCACGGGAAGGACCGCCGCTCCAAGGAAACGAGCTACGGTCTCCAGCTACGCATGAAGCAAAAGACCCGGCGTATCTACGGCATTCTGGAGCGGCAGTTCCGGAATTATTTCGAGAAGGCCGAGAGCCAGAAGGGCGTCACGGGCGAGAACCTGCTTCTCATGCTCGAACGGCGACTGGACAACATCGTCTTCCGCATGGGATTCGCTTCGTCTCGCGGCGCCGCCCGCCGTCTGGTCGGTCACCGTCACATCACGGTCAACGAGCGGATCGTCGACATCCCCAGCTTCCAGGTGAAGGTCGGCGACGAGGTCCGCATCCGGGCGCACAGCAAGGCCAACCCCTTCATCCTCGGATCCATCGAGGCGAGCAAGGGGCGGGATATGATGAGCTGGCTTTCGGTGGATTACGAGAAGATGTCCGGGCGTCTGCTGGAGTATCCGACGCGTGGCAGCATCCCGACGAAGGTTTCGGAGCAGCTCATCGTGGAGCTCTACTCCAAGTAACCGAAGAGTCTTTTGAGGAGGCAAGAAACCTATGAAGTGGAAGAATCTTCAAATGCCGAAGAACGTCGAGGTGGACGACAAGGTCTCGACCAACCGGTACGGCAAGTTCAGCATCGAGCCTCTGGAGCGCGGCTTCGGCGTCACGCTGGGGAACGCGCTGCGGCGCGGGCTTCTGTCCTCGCTTCCGGGCGCGGCCGTCACGGCGGTCAAGATCGACGGCGTCCAGCACGAGTTCTCCACCATGACGGGGATCAAGGAGGACGTGCCCGAGATCCTTCTCAATCTGAAGCAGATGCGCTTCAAGATTCACAGCGAGGGGCCCAAGACCGCCACGTTCGAAGCGCGCGGCGCGGGCGACGTGAAGGCGGGAGACCTCAAGACGGATCCGGATATCGAGCTCCTGAATCCCGAGCTCCACATCGCGACGTTGAACAAGGACGGTGAGTTCCGCGCGGAGGTCGAGATCGGCGCCGGACGCGGCTACGTGGCCGCCGAGAACCAGCCCACGGTGGACCGCCCCATCGGCGTCGTGCCTGTGGATTCGCTCTTCTCGCCCGTGACGAAGGTCAACTTCGAGGTCGAGAACACCCGGATTGGACAGCGCATCGACTACGACAAGCTGACGCTCGAGATCTGGACCGACGGGAGCGTGCTCCCGTCCGACGCTCTGGCGTACGCGGCCAAGATTCTGAAAGACCATTTCGCACTCTTCGTGCACTTCGAGGAAGAGATCGTCGAGGAGGTCGAGGAAGAGGTGGACGAGGAGTTCCTGCGCATCAAGACCCTGCTCGAGCGGAGCGTCGAGGAGCTGGAGCTTTCGGTGCGCTCGTCCAACTGCCTCAAGGCGGCCGACATCAAGACCATCGGCGACCTGGTGACGAAGTCCGAGGGCGAGATGCTCAAGTATCGGAACTTCGGCCGGAAGTCGCTCAAGGAGATCGCGGACATCCTGGGCGGCATGGGCCTGCACTTCGGGATGGACGTGTCCCGATACAAACTCGGAGAGAAGATCGAGGCTGCCTGATCGGAGCGGGGCTCCCGGGCGACACCGTAGAGGCGGAAACCAGACATGCGCCATCGTAAAGACCATCGAAAACTCAGCCGGACGCACTCGCACCGCCGGGCTCTGCTCCGGAACCTCGTGACCAGCCTCATCGAGCACGAGCGGATCGAGACCACCCTGGCCAAGGCGAAGGAAGCGCGCCGGGTGGGCGAGCGCATGATCACGTTCGCCAAGCGCGGAGATCTGCACGCCCGCCGCCACGTGGCGCGGTACGTCCACGGCGAGAGCAACGTGAAGAAGCTCTTCGACACGGTCGCCCCCTGGTACGAGACGCGGCAGGGCGGCTACACGCGGATCTTGAAGCTGGGAAGGCGGCTCGGCGACGCCGGCGAGATGGCGCTTCTCGAGCTGGTGAAATCGCCCGAATTGAAGGAAAAGATGCGCCGCGAGGAAGAGGCCGCGGCGAAGGCGGCGAAAGCCGCGGGCAAGGGTGCTCCGTCCCGAGGCAAGGGAGCCGCCAAGGGCGCCCCCGCCGAGGGGGTCGAGGCTGCCGCGGGCGCCGACGAAGGCGCCGGGGAGAAGAAGGCCCGCCGGGAGAAGAAGGCGAATCCGGCCAAGCCCGAGCGCGGGAAGGGTGTCGGCGGCGTCGCGCCGCCCAAGACCGGCAAGACGCGCGGGCGTCAGCGGGGGAAGTCGGGCGAGTAGCGCCTGAGTCGCGGCGCGTGGCGCGGCAGAGATCGAGATCGATACGGTCGGGCGGGAGAGGCTCCCGCCCGATCTTTTTGTGGGCCGTGGCGGCGGCGGTGGGGCTTCTTCTCGGCGCCGCGGCTCCGGGACGCGCGGAGGAGGAGACCCGCGCGCTCTGGGTGGTGCGCTACTCCCTGACCTCGATCGGCAGCGTGGAGCGCGTGGTCGAGATCGCCGATCAGATGAACATGAACACGCTCTTAGTCCAGGTTCGCGGCCGCGGCGACGCCTATTACCCGTCGGAAGTCGCCCCTCGCGCCGAAGAGCTGGAATCGATGCCGCGCGACTACGATCCCTTCACGCGCCTGATCGAGCGCGCCCACGCGCAGGGCCTCGAGGTGCAGGCCTGGATCAACTGCTATCTGGTCTGGTCCGCGGGCCGTCTGCCTTCCTCCCCGCTCCACGTCGTGAACGCGCATCCCGACTGGATCGCGGTCCGCTCGGACGGCCGGAAGCTGGTCGAGATGGTTCCCGAGGAATTCCAGGACGAGAAGGTGGAAGGGATGTACTTGGCACCCGGCAATCCCGAGGTGCGCCGGCACCTGCGCGACGTCGTCCGCGAGATCGTGACGCATTACCACGTGGACGGGATCCACCTCGACTACGTTCGAAACCCCGAGCCGGACGTGGGCTACGACGCGGGCACGCGGACCGCGTTCATGCGCGAGTTCGGGATCGATCCCGTCTCCTTCGCCTCGTCTCCGGATTCCTCGCTGCTCACCCGCGTGGGGACGGAGGGCATCGCCGACCTTCGCGCGCGCTGGATGCAGTGGCAGCGGGACCAGGTGACCGCCTTCGTCCGCGACGTGCGGAACGATCTCGATCTCATCAACCCCAAGCTCAAGCTCACGGCCGCGGTGATCGCGGATCAGACCGCGGCCCTGAACCG
>DASQBE010000043.1:0-9191 GCA_035635355.1 Binatia bacterium
GCGCCGACGGCCGAGTTCGCGGGCGCCCCGACGACCGGGTCCGCGCCGCTCACGGTGAACTTCACGGATCAGTCCACCAACGGCGGGGCCACCATCACGTCCTGGGCGTGGACGTTCGGGGACGGCGGGACCT
This sequence comes from Binatia bacterium, assembly GCA_035635355.1. GTDB lineage: Bacteria > Eisenbacteria > RBG-16-71-46 > SZUA-252 > SZUA-252 > WS-7. Next base: position 134 of record DASQBE010000043.1, read on the forward strand.
CCACGGCCCAGAACCCGAGCCACCTCTACCTGCTGCCGGGGACGTACTCGGTGTCCTTGACCGCGACGAACTCAGTGGGCCCGGGAAGCACAACGAAGACCAATTACATCACGGCCAGCATTGTCCCCGTGGGGCCGACGGCGGCGTTCTCCGGAACCCCGACCAGCGGCGACGCACCGCTGACCGTACAGTTCACCGACGAGTCGACGCCGGGCACCTCTCCGATCACCGGCAGGCTCTGGGACTTCGGCGACGCGAATACCTCGACCGCGACGAACCCCAGCCACATCTATGCGAGCCCGGGCACCTACAACGTCGCGCTCACCGTCTCGACGCTGGTCGGGGACAACACGGCGACCAAGACGTCCTATATCCAGGCCTCGACGCCGCCCGCGGCGCCGACCGCCGAGTTCACGGGAACCCCGACGACCGGCTTCGCGCCCCTCACGGTCAACTTCACGGATCAGTCCACGAATGGCGGGGCGACCATCACGGCGTGGGCGTGGACGTTCGGCGACGGTGGGACTTCGACGCTTCAGAGCCCGAGCCACATCTACACAGCGCCTGGGACGTTCACGGTTGCGCTGACCGCGACCAACTCGGTCGGTCCGGGGAGCACGACGAAGACCAGCTACGTCACGGTGGATCCGGTTCCTCCGACGGCGGCGTTCTCGGGCACCCCGACGAGCGGGGACGCGCCCCTCACGGTCAACTTCACCGACGAGTCCACCGCGGGGACGTCGCCCATCACCACGCGCTCATGGGTCTTTGGAGACGGAGGCACATCGACCGCCACCAACCCGAGCCACATCTACGCCGCTCCCGGAACCTACACCGTCGCCCTCACCGTCTCGACGACGGTGGGGAACGACACGGCGACCAAGACCTCGTACGTCCAGGCCTCGACACCACCGGCGGCGCCCACCGCCGAGTTCACCGGCTCCCCGACGACCGGGTTCGCTCCGCTGACGGTCAATTTCACGGACCAGTCCACGCCCGGTACCGCGACCATTACGTCCTGGGCGTGGACGTTTGGGGACGGCGGGACGTCGACAGCCCAGAACCCGAGCCACCTCTATGCAGCGCCGGGGACCTACAACGTGTCCCTGACCGCGACGAACTCGGTGGGCCCGGGCAGCACGACGAAGACGAATTACATCACGGTGGATCCGGTGCCGCCGACCGCGGCGTTCTCGGGCACCCCGACGAGCGGGGACGCGCCTCTGACCGTCAACTTCACCGACGAGTCGACGGCGGGGACCTCACCGATCACTTCGAGGCTCTGGAACTTCGGCGACGCCAGCACGTCGACCGCGACGAACCCCGGCCACGTCTATACGGCACCTGGGACCTACACCGTCGCGCTCACCGTCTCGACGACGGTCGGCAACGACACCGCGACCAAGACCTCCTACGTCCAGGTGTCGACGCCGCCGGCGGCGCCCACCGCCGAGTTCACCGGCTCCCCGACGACCGGGTTCGCTCCGCTGACGGTCAATTTCACGGATCAGTCCACGCCCGGCACGGCCACGATCACGTCGTGGAGCTGGACCTTCGGGGACGGTGGGACATCGACCGCCCAGAACCCGAGCCACATCTACCTCCTGCCGGGGACCTACAGCGTATCCCTGACCGCGACGAACTCGGTGGGTCCCGGTAGCACGACGAAGACGGATTACATCACGGTGGATCCGGTTCCGCCGACCGCGGCGTTCTCGGGCACCCCGACGAGCGGGGACGCGCCTCTGACGGTCGACTTCACCGACGAGTCTACGGCGGGGACGTCACCGATCACTTCGAGGCTCTGGAGTTTCGGCGACAGCGGGGCCTCGACCGCGACGAACCCCAGCCACATCTATGCCGCCCCGGGAACCTACACCGTTGCCCTGACCGTCACGACGACCGCCGGTAGCAACACGGCAACCAAGACCTCCTACATCCAGGTGTCGACGCCGCCGGCGGCGCCGACCGCCGACTTCACGGGCACTCCGACGACAGGATTCGTTCCGCTCACCGTGGATTTCACGGATCTGTCCGCGCCCGGCACCGCGACGATCACGTCCTGGAGCTGGACGTTCGGGGATGGCGGGACATCGACGGCCCAGAACCCCAGCCACATCTACCTGCTGCCGGGGACCTACAACGTGTCCCTGACCGCCACGAATTCTGTCGGTCCGGGCAGCACGACGAAGACGAATTACATCACGGCGTTGGTGGTGCCGCTGTCGCCGACGGCGGCGTTCTCGGGCACCCCGACGAGCGGAGACGCGTCCCTCACGGTCAACTTCACCGACGAGTCGACCGCGGGGACCTCGCCGATCACCACGCGCTCCTGGACCTTCGGCGACGGGGGCACCTCCACCAACACCAACCCGAGCCACATCTACACGGCCCCCGGGAGCTACACCGTATCGCTCAAGGTCGCCAATTCGGTGGGCCCCGATAGCACGACCAAGGCGGGATACATCAACGCCGGCGCGGTGCCGCCGACGGCCCAATTCTCGGGCGCGCCCACGAGCGGCGGGGCGCCGCTCAACGTTCAGTTCACGGACGAGTCCACCCCGGGTTCGGCCTCGATCACGTCCCGGCTCTGGGATTTCGGGGACGGCAACACGTCGACCGCGACGAGTCCCAGCCATGCCTACGCCGACTCGGGGAACTACGCGGTGGAGCTCACGGTCTCGACCGTCGACGGAACGAACGCGCAGACCAAGCCGGACTTTATCCACGTCTCGCTTCCCCCGACGGTGGATTTCTCGGCCTCTCCGGTGAGCGGATTTGCCCCCTTCCTGGTCCATTTCGCCGACCTGTCCACGAACGGCGGCGCGACCATCACCTCCTGGTCATGGACCTTCGGGGACGGGGGAACCTCGACCGCGCAGGATCCGAGCCATACGTACACCGTGGCGGGAACCTACAGCGTCACCTTGACCGCGACCAACGTCGCGGGCCCCGGCGCCAGAACGAAGACCGATCTGATCGACGTCGGACCGACTCCGGTGCCGCCGACCGCCGCATTCTCCGGAACACCCACGAGCGGGGACGCGCCCCTCACGGTCCAGTTCACGGACGCGTCGACCGAGGGAACCTCGCCGATCACGGCCAGGCTCTGGGATTTCGGCGACGGGGGCACGTCGACCGCGACCGACCCCAGCCACATCTACGCGGTCCCCGGAAGCTACACGGTCGTGCTCGGCGTCTCGAGCGCGGACGGCGAGGACACCGAGGACAAGGCCGCCTACATCCAGGCCCTGACCCCGCTGACCGCGCCGGTCGTGGACTTCTCCGCGGACTCGACGCTCGGAATCGCGCCTCTTTCCGTCAAGTTCACGGACCTGTCCACGAACGGCGGGGCGACGATCACCTCCTGGTCGTGGACCTTCGGGGACGGGGGAACGTCCACGGCTCAGAGCCCGAGCCACACCTACACGGTGCCGGGAACCTACAACGTGTCCTTGACCGCCACCAACTCGGTCGGTCCCGGCAGCACAACGAAGACGGGCTTCATCTTCGTCGCGCCGGTGCCGATCCCGCCGACCGCCGCGTTCTCGGGCACGCCCACGAGCGGCTTCGCGCCACTCACGGTTCAATTCACCGACGCTTCGACTCCGGGGACGTCGCCGATCACGGGCAGGCTGTGGGATTTCGGTGACGGCGACACGTCCTTCGTGGCGAACCCGAGCCACATCTACACCGTCCCCGGGATGTACACGGTGGTTCTCGATGTCGTGACGGCGCACGGGGAAGACACGGAGGACAAGGCGGCCTACATCCAGGTCCTGGCCCCGGCGGCGCCGACCGTGGATTTCTCGGCGGACGTGACGACCGGCGACGCGCCGCTCTCGGTCCAGTTCACCGACCTGTCCGCGACGGGCGGCGCGACGATCACCTCCTGGTCCTGGGACTTCGGCGACACCGCGACCTCGACCGAAGAGAGCCCGAGCCACTCGTTCGCGGGCCCCGGAACCTACACGGTCTCCCTGACGGCGACCAACTCGGTGGGCTCAGGCAGCACCACCAAGACGGGCTACATCACCGTCACGAGCTCCCAGGCGTCGACCCAGCCCTAGAGCGCCCGGTTCTACTTCGGCGCCCGCAGCCTCTTGAAGGTCCCGGTGACCTGCCGGAATTGATCCAGGATGACGCGGGCGCGATCGGCGGGCACGAAGCCCTGCGCCAGGTAGTAGGTCTTCTGCTCCACCAGCACCAGCTGGTACATCCGGACCTCGCGGCCGGTTCTGGCGTCGTTCGCCTCCGCGACGATCTCGTAGCCGGGCAGGCCGTCCACCGTGAGCGCGCGCCCCACGATGTTCCGAAGCTCGCCGACCTGCGTGCTCCGCGTCGCCCGGTCCCTCGCGAATTGCTCGACGTTGGCGATCGAGAAGGCGCTCGAGGAGTTTCCCATGACGAGGATGGCCTGGTTCGGGTCGCCGTGCGTCATGCTTCCCGATTCGGAGAAGATGAGGGCATTCCCGACGCGCCCGGCGAGTTTGAGGACCGGCGTGGGATCGGCGCGGAACAGGAGCCCCTCGTAGGGCGCGGCCTGGACCTTGCCGCCCCACGTCGCGGAGAGAATGGCTTGCTTGATGGGCAGCGCCAGGTCGTTGGCCGCTTTCGGGAACGTCCCGACGATCATCACGGTCTTCTTCGTGTCGCCCGCGACGAGCATCCACTTGAGGAACTCGGTCCCGGCCGCGACCTGGCTCACCTGTAAGAGGAGCGCGCTCTTCCCATGGACCCGCACGGTTTGCGAGCGAATCAAGGTCATGCCCCGGCTCGCGAGCATTTCCCGGGTCATCCCCTTCTGCATCTTCGGGGCCGGCCCTTCGAGCTCCGTGACCACGATCGAAGCGCTCTTCACGTCCCGCTCGAAGCCGGTGAAACGTTGGGCGGGAACGAACCCCGGGGGAGGCTCCAGCGCCACGCCGGTCCCGAGCACCTGGACGGGGGCCGCATGCGCGGCCGGGGCCATCGAGGCCCACGCGAGCAGCGCGATGACGAGAACCAGGGGCAGGCGAGCGCGACGCGAGGCGGGGATCTTCAAGGGAGAAAGCCTCCTTGGTCCGGACGGGAAATGGGGGAGTCTGGATTCAGGTGGAATCCTATCATCTCCGGCTTTCGGGGGCCCTTTACGAGGGGAAATGCGGTAAAATGGAGGTAGTTATGTCCCTCAGACGCGCCCCGGTGGCGCTCCTCGCCATCACCGCCCTGGCCCTTCTGCTTCCGTCTGGATGCTCGAAGAAGGACTCGGTCACGAACCCACACGTGGGCCCGGCGGCCGCTTTTTCCGCGTTGCCCCTCCAGGGCGACCGGCCGCTCGATGTCTTCTTCACCAACTCGTCCACGCCCGGCAGCTCGCCCATCACCACCACCCTGTGGGACTTCGGTGATGGAATGAGCAGCACATCGATCGCTCCCGGGCACACGTACGGCGCGGCGGGCACCTACACCGTCTCCCTCACGGTGACGAGCGCCGATGGAAGCAACTCCCAGACGCGAGCCGACTACATCGTCGTCACCGAAGCCGGGGCCACGCCCCCCAACGCGATCTTCTCGGGGACGCCGACCGCCGGCCACGCCCCGCTCACCGTCACGTTCACCGATGCCTCGACGCCAGGCACCTCTCCCATCACCGGGCGGGTCTGGAGGTTTGGCGACGGTGACTCCTCCACCGCGCAGAACCCGAGCCACGCCTACCTCTCCAGCGCCTCTTACACGGTGTCCCTCTCGGTGACCACATCGGTCGGCACCGACACCGAGACCAAGCCGGGGTACATCGACGTCACCTCCGCGCCCGTTCCGCCGATCGCCCAGTTCTCCGGGACTCCGCTCGAGGGCGTGATGCCGCTCACCGTGCAGTTCACCGACCAGTCCGCGCCGGGGAGCCAACCCATCACGTCGTGGCTGTGGAGCTTCGGCGACGGGGGCACTTCCACGGCGACCAATCCGAGCCACATCTATCTCCTGGCGGGGACCTACACCGTCTCCCTCAAGGTGACCACGACGGCTGGATCCAATACGGCCATGCAGACGGGCTACATCACCGTCCACCCGCTCCCGGTGGCGCCGACGGCGGATTTCTCGGGCACACCCACCGCCGGCCCGTCGCCGCTTATCGTCCAATTCTCGGATCTCTCGACCCCGGGCACGTCGCCCATCACGGCCTGGTCTTGGACGTTCGGGGACGGTGGGACCTCGAGCTCCGCCAGTCCCAGCCACACCTACGCCTCGCCGGGCAGCTATGGCGTCTCGCTCCAGGTCACGACGGCGGACGGCCAGAACACGAAGACCCGGGCCGCGTACATCCAGCCCTGCCAGACGCCGGTCGCGAATTTCTCGGGGACGCCCCTGTCCGGGTTGGCCCCGTTGACGGTCCAGTTCACGGATCTGACCAGTGGGGGTTCCGCGTTCTGGGCTTGGAAATTCGGCGACGGCGCCACGAACGCCACGCAGAACCCGAGCCACGTCTACACCACGCCGGGGACGTACACGGTATCGCTCAAATCTGGGAACGCCTGCGGGAGCGATTCGGTCGCCAAGATCGCCTACATCACCGTGGGGGATCCGTGTCCGAATCCGATCTATTCCATCGCCGATGCGGTCTGGTCGGGTCATTTGGACACTAACAACGATGGATACTGGTCGAGTGGAAATCTCCGGTGGAACGCCAACGTCGGGGTCGGCTGCACCAAATCGGTCTTCGCAAAGATCTATTACCGGGTCGCAGGGGACAGCTCATGGACCTTCAAGGGTCAATCCCCTTGCTATACGATCACGGGGACCAGTTCCTTCGATACGCGGACGTTCACCATTTCCGGGCTGACAAGGAATTGCTACGACTTCAAGATTGACCTCTACGAGTGCGCCGGTACGGTGGTGATGGCCTCTCGCGGTCCGACGGACGATCCCGACCTCCTGAGCCACTGTTTCGAGCCCTGACCACGAAGTAGTGGAATCATCCCTCCGCAATCAGAGTAGTATCCCGAGATCGTGACCCAGGGCCGGACCCTCCAGCTCGAGCGCTACGGCCGGGGCATGCGCGCGAGCATGCTGGGCCTCGTAGCGAATCTCCTCCTGGCGCTCGGCAAGCTCACGGCCGGGCTCCTCGGCCGGTCGCACGCGCTCATCGCCGACTCCATCGAATCCCTCGGGGACGTGTTCGGCTCCCTGATCGTCTGGCGCGGGCTCCAGATCGCCTCGCGCCCTCCCGACCCGGAGCACCCCTACGGGCACGGCAAGGCAGAGCCGATCGCGTCCGGCCTCGTCGCGGTGCTCCTCCTCATGGCCGGGGTCGGCATCGCCATCCAATCGATCCACGAGATTCGCTCGCCCCGCCAGGGCCCCGCCGCGTTCACGCTGCTCGTGCTCCTCGCCGTGATCTCGATCAAGGAGGGCCTCTTCCGCCGCCTCGACCGGGTCGGGCGGACGATCGGGAGCGCGGCGGTGCACACGGACGCCTGGCACCATCGGAGCGACGCCATCACCTCGGCGGCGGCGGCCGTGGGGATCGCCGTGGCGATCATCGGGGGGAAGGGCTACGAGGCCGCGGACGATTGGGCCGCCCTCTTCGCGAGCGGGGTCATCCTCTTCACGGGCATGAGGCTGCTGCGGCCCGCGACCGAGGAGTTGATGGACCGGAGCGCCGAGCCCGGGCTGGTGGAGCGCGCGACGCGGGTCGCCGAGGGGCACGACGGCGTCCACCGCGTGGAGAAGCTCTTGATGCGGAAAATGGGCCTCTACTACGTCGCGGACATGCACCTCGAGGTGGCCCCGACCATGACGGTCTTCGAGGGGCACGAGATCGCGCACGGGGTGAAGGAGGCGGTTCGCACCGCCTTTCCCCAGATCGTGGAGCTGACCATCCACGTCGAGCCCGCCCGGCCGGGGACGATCCCGGCCCACAAGGAGCGCCGGAACCCGGGTCCCTGACCCCACCTTGACCGCGAAGCCCCTTACCGTTAAAGTCTTGAATCCCTGTCCAGCTCAAAGACGTAGGGGAGAGGTGGCCGAGTGGCTGAAGGCAGCCGCCTGCTAAGCGGTTGAAGGGGTAATTCCCTTCCGGAGGTTCGAATCCTCTCCTCTCCGCCATTTTGCGACCAGAATTCGCTGTGCGCGCCCATAGCTCAACTGGATAGAGTATCTGACTACGGATCAGAGGGTTGGGGGTTCAAATCCTCCTGGGCGCGCCAACTTTCGTCCGCATCACACGAAGTGTAGCCGGAGCCAAGCTGCGAGGCATCTCATGACCCGGAACCGTCCGTTTCTCCCCGCCGTGCACGTCACGGCCATTTCCCTCATCCTGCTCGGCGCGGTCGGCATCTCCGCGGCGCGGTCGGCGAAGCCTCCGGAGGTCAAGCTCGACGCGCCACCCCCGGTTGCGAAGGTGCTTCGCGTCGCCGTGCTTCCGCTCGTGAACGCCACCGGCGAAGTGGACGCGGACAAGATCATGGGAGACGTATTGCAAGAAAGGTTCGCGGACACGGACCATGACAAGTTCATGTTCCTCCTTCCCAGCGACGTCGAGCGCGTCCTGAGCGACGCCAACGCGCTCGGCCGGGCGTCCAAGGTGACGGACCGCTGGTCGAAGAACGGGACGCTGGACTCCACCGCCCTCGGGGGGCTGGATTCGCTCCTGGTCGCGGATGCGGTGCTCTGCATCAAGATCACCGAATGGGAAACGAAGCGGGCGCACAGCGTCGGCGAGGGGCAGTCCTCCACGACCATCGGGCTCCACTTCGCTTTGTTCGGGATTCGGGACAAGAAGAAGATCTGGACCAAGGAGGTTCGCGAGCAGAGGCTCGCGCGCGAGATCGACGTCACCAACTCTTCGGTGGGGTACGACGAGACCGGCCGGATCCAGACCCCGGGCGCGAACGAGCCGCCGCGGGTCGAGGCCGTGGCCTCCGATCTGGTGCGGGACGCGCTGAAGAAATTCCCGAACAAGTGACGGAGTCCCAACCCTCCCTCGACCAGCGCCACATGGAGGCCGCCCTGGCGGAGGCCCGCGCGGCTGCCTCCGACGGCGAGGTGCCGGTGGGGGCCGTGGTCGTCTGGGAAG
>DASQBE010000044.1:0-8923 GCA_035635355.1 Binatia bacterium
TTCTGCAACGACACGCTCCCCGCTACCTCGACCAAGTTCTCCTGACTCGGACGAGGTTCCGGGGAGCACGAGGCGGCGAGTATCGCGAGAAGCGTTAGGGCCGGTCTACGCATCCAAACGCCGAACGGAAGACGGGGAGGAAGGCTCGATTTCGTAAGGATTTGCACCCTGCTACCCCTGGTCGTTCCGGCAGTTGGGGAGATCCAAGCAGGCTTGTGGGGGGGGATGGTTCCGTGTACCATCGACATCTTGCGCCCACCCTGTAACGACTTGCAAGAACGTAAACTCGGCCCGGGGAAGGCTCTAATTCCATGACGCGCCGCGAACGAATCCGAAAGACACTGCAGGGGGAGCGGACCGATCGCCCCCCGATGTCCTTCTGGCGGCATTTCTACGACCGCGAGGGATCGGCCAAGGACCTCGCCGACTCCATGCTGGAATTCCAGAAGAAGTACGACTGGGATTTCATGAAGGTGAACCCGCGCGCCTCCTACCACGTGGAAGACTGGGGCGTGAAGACGAAGCGCCCCGGCACCGGCCCCCTGGACAAGCCGAAGGTGTTCGAGTCGCCCGTTCGCGAGCCCGCCGACTGGGACAGGATCCGCCCGCTCGATCCCACCAAGGGAGCGCTGGGCGAGATGCTGGATGCCGAGGAGCGGATCGCCGCCGAGATCCAGGGCGAGACCGACTGGGTCATGACGGTGTTCAACCCGATCTCGATCGCGGCGGACCTCATCAACGACGACGCGCGGTTCGTGGAGCACCTGCGCCGCCATGGGGACCGAGTGCACGGCGCGCTCCGCGCGATCGCGGAGACGTTCCAGGCGTTCACCCGCGAGACCATGCAGCGGGGCGCCTCCGGGATCCTCTTCGCGACCACCGATTACGGGAACGAGAGCCGGATCGACAAGTCGCTGCTCCAGGAATTCGGCCGGCCGTACGATCTCCGCGTGCTGGAAGAGGCGAAGCGGGGACTCTTGAATATCATCCATGTCTGCGGCCCGCGGGCGTTCGTGCGCGAGCACCTGGACTACCCGGTGGCGGTCGTGTCCTGGGCCGACCATGATCCCGGCAATCCTTCGATCGCCGAGATGAGGAAGGCCACCACGAAGACTCTCCTGACGGGCCTCGATCACGAAAAGGTCATGGTCCTGGGCCCACCCGAAGCCGTGCAGGCGCAGGCCCGCGCGGCGATCGAGGAATCGCAGGGCACGCGGTTCATCCTGGGACCAGGCTGCGCCGTGCCGTCCGCCGCCCCGGAGCGCCATTACGCCGCGGCGAGGGAGGCCGTGCTCGCGTGCGCCTGACCGCCTTCAAGTCCAAGATCCACCGCGCCACCGTCACCGAAGCCGATCTGAACTACGAGGGCTCGATCACGATCGACGCGGACCTGATGGATGCCGCCGACGTGCTGCCGCACGAGCAGGTCCAGATCCTGAACGTGAACAACGGCGAGCGGTTCGACACCTACGCGATCCGCGGCCCTCGCGGCTCGGGCGTGATCTGCCTCAACGGCCCCGCGGCGCGCCTCGCGCACGTGGGGGACACCGTGATCATCCTCACGTACGCGGAGATGGAGCGGGAGGATCTCCTGCGCCACGTGCCGACCATCGTCTTCGTGGACGAGAAGAACCGGATCCGGCGTTCCGAGGCGGTCCCCGGCCCCAAGGCACGGAGCTGACCGCGATGCGCGCGCTGCTCTACCGAACCCTCGCCACGGCCTGCGCGGCCGCACTCCTCCTCGGCGCGAAGCCGGTCTCGCGTGCCGAAGCGCCACCCCCGACGGAGAAGCGCATCGTCGACGTGGCCACGGTGGAGTTCGCGATCCAGCCCATCTCGGCCGAATACGTCGTCCACGCGATCGATCAGGCGGAGCGCGATCACCGCGAAGCGCTGATCATTCGCATGGACACCCCGGGCGGTCTCGACACCTCCATGCGCCAGATCATCAAGCGGATCCTCGTCTCGGAAGTCCCCGTCGTGGTCTATGTCGCGCCGGCCGGAAGCCGCGCGGCCTCGGCGGGCACGTTCATCGCCTACGCGGCCCACGTGGCCGCGATGGCGCCGGGAACCTCGATCGGCGCCGCCACCCCGGTGAACATGGGCGGGGCCGACATCCAGAAGGACCTGGCCCGCAAGGTGAAGAACGACGCGGTGAGCTACATCCGCTCCCTCGCGGCGCAGCGCGGCCGGAACGCCGACTGGGCCGAGAAGGCGGTGCGCGAGGGGGGCTCGCTTCCCGAGGACGAGGCGCTGAAGCTCCACGTGGTGGACTACGTGGCCCGCGACGTGGATGACCTGCTGCGGCAGATGGACGGGCGCAAGGTGATCGTGGCGGGCAAGACCCTCACGCTCCACACGAGCGGCGCGGAGCACCACGGCGTGGTGCCGAGCTGGAGGCAACGGCTCCTCACGAGGATCGTGGACCCCAACGTCGCCTACATCCTGTTCATCCTCGGGTTCTACGGGATCATCATCGAGCTCTGGAATCCCGGAGCGATCCTGCCCGGGATCGTGGGGGGCATCAGCATTCTCTTGGCACTCCTGGCGTTCCAGGCGCTGCCCGTCAACATGACGGGCCTGTTCCTCATCTTCTTCGCCATGATCCTGTTCCTGGTGGAGGTCAAAGTGCAGAGCCACGGGTTGCTCGCGGCCGGGGCCATTCTCTCCCTGGTGCTGGGCTCGCTGATCTTGATGTCGGGCGGGGGAGGCGAGATGCGTCTCTCGCTCTCGGTGGTCCTGACGGTGACCGTGGCGACGGTGCTATTCTTCGCCTTCGTGATCGGCGCCGGATACCGCGCGCTCAAGAGAAAGCCGCTCACGGGGCGCGAGGGCCTCGTGGGAGAGCGTGGGGTCGCGGTGACGGAGCTTCCGTCCCGTGAGGGGAGGATTTTCGTTCACGGGGCATACTGGGCGGCGGTGGCGGTCGATCGCATCGAGAAAGGCGCGCCCGTGGTCGTCGAGCAAGTCGACGGCCTTCGGCTGCACGTCCGAAAAGCGTAGGGAGGGGGAAGGCGATGTTTTCTGTTTCCGCGGCGGTGTTGATCTTCATGGCGGTCCTGCTTCTGTCGAGCTCGATCAAGATCCTCCGGGAGTACGAGCGCGCGGTGATCTTCCGCCTCGGGCGCGCAGTCGGGGCCAAAGGCCCGGGCCTCATCCTTCTCATCCCGTTCGTGGACAAGATGGTGCGCGTCCAGCTCCGCACGGTCGCGATGGATGTGCCGCCCCAGGACGTGATCACCAAGGACAACGTCTCGGTGAAGGTGAACGCCGTGATCTACTTCCGCGTCCTCGACGCGAATCGCGCCGTGCTCGAGGTCGAGAACTACCTCTACGCCACCTCCCAGATCGCCCAGACCACCCTGCGCAGCACCCTGGGCGAATCGGACCTGGACGAGCTCCTCTCGAAGCGCGAGAAGATCAACCAGGAGCTCCAGGCCGTGATCGACCGGCACACCGAGCCCTGGGGCATCAAGGTGAGCACCGTCGAGGTCAAGAACGTCGATCTCCCGCAAGAGATGCAGCGCGCCATCGCGCGCCAGGCGGAAGCCGAGCGCGAGCGCCGCGCCAAGGTCATCAACGCCGAAGGCGAGCTCCAGGCCAGTCAGAAGCTCACCGAGGCAGCCGGGGTCCTCGCCACGCAGCCGCTCGCGATGCAGCTCCGCTACCTCCAGACCCTCGCCGAGATCGCGACCGAGAACAACTCCACGACGGTGTTCCCGATCCCGATCGACCTGTTCGAGCCGATCATCCGGGCGCGTCTCCTCTCGGAGGGCAAGAAGTGAGGTGGGGGTCCCGATGAGCGGCGAGCGATACGACGTCGCCATCCTGGGCGGCGGACCCGGGGGCTACGTGGCGGCGATCCGTGCCGGCCAGCTGGGCCTCAAGACCGCCCTGATCGAGAAGGCCAAGGTGGGCGGGACGTGCCTTCACGTGGGGTGCATCCCCACCAAGTCGCTCCTCGAGTCCGCCGAGGTCCTTCTCCTCGCGCGCCGCGCGGGCGAGTTCGGCGTACGCGTCTCCGAGGCGTCCTTCGATCTCAAGGCCGCGATGGAACGGAAGGACCGCGTGGTGAAGAAGAACTTCATGGGCACCGAGTCCCTGCTCAAGAAGAACAAGGTCGTCACGATCAAGGGGGAGGGGCGCCTCAAGGCGAAGGACCGGATCGAGGTCACCGACGCCGCCGGTGCGAAGAGCGAGGTCAAGGCCGGCGCCATCGTGCTCGCGACGGGATCGCGGGTGGGGTCCCTGTCCGTGGCGCCCGTGGACGGCCGCGTGGTGGTCTCGAGCGACGAGATCCTGAGCCTGGACCGGGTGCCGGAATCGCTTCTCGTGATCGGCTGCGGCGCGGTGGGCGTGGAATTCGCGTCCATCTATCACTCCTTCGGAAGCAAGGTGGTCCTGGTCGAGCGGGAACCGCGGCTCGTGCCCTTCGAGGACGTCGAGATCTCGGAGGCCCTGTTGCGCGCGTTCACGCGGCAGGGGATGGAGATCCTGGTCGGCGCCTCGATCCAGAGCGTTCGCGTGGAGGGCGACCAGGCCTGGACGGAGGTGAAGGTCCAGGACAAGGTCCAGCGCTTTCACACGGACCGCGTGCTCATGGCCGCGGGGCGAAAGCCCAACACCGACGGCCTCGGCCTCGAGGCCCTGGGGGTTGCGTTGGAGCGCGGGTTCGTGCGCGTGAACGAGATGATGGAGACCAACGTCCCGGGTATCTACGCCATCGGGGACATCGTCCCGGGCCCCGCGCTCGCGCACGTGGCCTCGCACGAGGGCGAGGTCGCGGTGGAGAAGATCGCGGGCCTCAATCCGCACCCGGTGAACTACCAGGCGATCCCCAGCTGCACCTATTGCCACCCGCAGATCGCGAGCGTCGGGATGACCGAAGCCCAGGCGCGCGGGTCCGGACGCGCGGTGAAGGTGGGCAAGTTCCCCTTCATCGCCAACTCCAGGGCGAGCATCCTCGGGCAGGGGGACGGGTTCGTGAAGACCGTCGCCGACGCCACGAGCGGCGAGATCCTGGGTGTCCACATCATCGGCGTTCAGGCCACCGAGCAGATCGCCGAATCGGTGGTGGCCCGCCATTTCGAAGCGACCGCCCTGGAATTGGCGGAGGTGGTGCACGCGCACCCCACGCTGGCCGAGGCGACGATGGAGGCGATGCTCGCGACCGATGGACGACCGATCCACTTCTGAGGGGGGAGATCCCCTCACGCTGTCCTCCGACCGCAGGCGCGAGGCGGGCGAGAAGCGGAAACCGCTCCGCGTCTACCAGAGGCTGAGCCTCACCCCGGCCCCCCCGCGACGTCCGGACTGGCTCAAGGCTCGGATCCCGGCGGGGCGCGCCTACCTCGAGACCAAGGCGATCCTCCGCACCCTCGATCTCCACACGGTGTGCGAGAGCGCGAACTGTCCGAACATCGGCGACTGCTTTTCACGCCACACCGCCACGTTTCTGATCCTGGGCAACGTCTGCACGCGCTCCTGCCCGTTCTGCGACATCCGGAATGGAAAGCCGCTCCCGGTCGATCCGGACGAGCCGGCGCGCGTGGCCGAGGCGGCCCGGAAGCTGGGCCTGCGCTACGTGGTCGTGACCTCGGTGAATCGAGACGAGCTGCCCGACGGCGGCGCGTTCCACTTCGCGGCCGTGATCCGCGCCATCCGCGCCGCGAGCGCGGGCGCCCGCGTCGAGGTGCTCATTCCCGATTTCCTGGGAAGCCGGGACGCGCTCCAGTGCGTCCTGGACGCGCGGCCCGACGTGCTGAACCACAACATGGAGACCGTGAAGCGGCTCTACGCCCGCGTCCGGCCCGCGGGGCGCTACGCACGATCGCTCGAGCTCCTGCGGCGGGTCACGGAGCTGGCGCCCGGAATCCCCGCCAAGTCCGGAATCATGCTGGGGGTGGGAGAGACGCTGGAGGAGGTGGAGGAGCTCCTGCGGGACCTCAGGGCCCACGGGTGCTCGATGGTCACCCTGGGGCAGTACCTTCCGCCCTCGGGATCGCACCTGCCGCTCGAGCGCTACGCGCCGCCCGAGGAATTCGCACACTACCGCGCGTACGGGCTCTCGCTGGGATTCCGCCAGGTGGCCTCCGGCCCCCTGGTGCGAAGCTCCTACCACGCGGACGAGCAGGCGGGGGAGACGCTCCACGTCTCCTGATGCGGGCCGCGCTCCTCGCTAGAGCAGCGTTCCCGAGAGGATGATCTTCGCCATCGTGAAGTAGATGATGAGCCCCGTGACGTCCACCAGCGTCGCCACGAAGGGCGCCGACGCGCTCGCGGGATCCGCGCCGAGCCGCCGCAGCAGGAAGGGAAGCATCGAACCCACCAGCGTGCCCCAGAGCACGACTCCCACGAGACTGGACGCCACCGAGAGCGCGATGAGGAGATGGTGCGGCCCGTAGGTGTGGAAGAGCACCTGCCAGAGGAGAATGCGCGCCACCCCGATCGACGCCAGGATGAGCCCCAGCGAGAGTCCCGAGATGAATTCGCGCTGCACGACGCGCCACCAGTCGCGGAGTCGCACTTCCCCCAGGGCCATGGCGCGGATCACCAGCGTGGTGGCCTGGCTTCCCGAGTTCCCGCCGCTCGAGATCACGAGGGGCACGAAGAGCGCCAGGACGACGGCGTGGGCGATCTCCTGCTCGAAGTAGCCCATCGCCGTCGCCGTCAGCGTCTCCCCGATGAACAGCGCGGCGAGCCAGCCCGCGCGCTTCTTGATCATGTCGGCGATCCCGATGCGCAGATAGGGCGCGTCGATGGGCGCCGTGCCTCCGATCTTCTGGATGTCCTCCGTGGCCTCTTCGCGGACGACGTCCACGATGTCGTCCAGGGTCACGACGCCCTTCATGTGCCCCTGCTGGTCCACGACGGGGAACGCGATGTAGCGGTAGGTGGCGAAGAGACGGCTCACCTCCTCCTGATCCATCTTCTCCGGGACGGTGACCAGGTCGGTCTGCATGACCTCCGAGACGCGCTCCTCCGGCCGGGCGGCGAGAAGCTTCCGGAAGGAGATGACGCCGCGCAGCTTCTGATCGTGGTCGATCGCGTAGGCGTAGTTGAGCGCGCCCACGCCGGCGGCCTGGCGGCGCAGGTAGGTGATCGCCTCGTCCACGCTCATGTCGGGCCGGACGCGCACGTAGCGGGGATTCATCAATCCGCCGGCGTCGTCCTCCGCGTAGGCCAGAAGCCCGTTCACGTCCTTGCGCGTGTTGTCGTCGAGGAGCGAGAGCAGATCCTCGCGATCCTCGTGCGGAACCTCCTGCACCAGGTCGGCGCAATCGTCGGGCGGAAGGAGGCGCATCCAGGATCGCCGCTCGGGGGGCGGGAGCGAGCGAACGAGCTCCGCCTGATCGCGGGCGCTCAAGCTCAGGAACAGATCCTCCGCCTCGGGCCGGGCGAGCGCCTTGAAGCTCTCCAGGCGATCTTCCGGGACGAGCAGCTGCCACGCTTCCAGAAGGTCTTCGGGAGCGAGACGCTCGACGAGATCGGATTCGGGATCGGGCGGCATGGGCCGACATCGTAGTGGATCGGTTTGTCCCGCAGCAACATCCGTTGGAGAAAAAGTTGCCATGGACAGGTCCGGACCTCCTGAATAGACTCGTGCCCATCCTGTGAACCTCACGAAACCCGCATGTCTCCTGGCCGCGACGCTCCTCTTCCTCGCGACCCCTTCTCATGGCCACGCCGCTCTGGCGGCGACCCCGCAGCCGGCCGATGTTCCACCCGCGGCGCGCCCGGAGAACGAGGTTCTCGCGGTCGTCGACGGCATCCCGATCACGAGGCTGCAATGGGACAAGCTGGCGGCTCCCTACTTCCAGGAGGTGGAGGCCCGGGCGGGCCGTCCGACCACCGAGGACGAGCGACGGCTGCTCCGGAAGAACGTCCTGGAGGAGCTGATTCGCGAACGGCTGTGGGTGGCCGACTCCAAACGACGCGGCTTCGTCGCGACGGAGGCGGATCTGGACGCGCGCCTGGAGCGGAACGACTACTTCAAGACCAACGGCAAGTTCGATCCGGTGAAATTCAAGCAGTTCAAGTTCTCACCGGAATCGAACTACCACGAGATTCTCGATCAGGTGCGAAACGCCGTGCTGCTCGACAAGTACGTGGCATGGATGAGGACGCGGTACGCCGTCCCGGAGACGCTGCTCCGGAAGGAATTCCAGAGCCGGACCGCCCAGGCCTCGCTCCGCTATCTCTGGCTCATCCCGGACGCGATCTCGCTCGAGCCGCAGGCGACCGCCGGGCAGATCCGCGCCTACTACGAGGGCCATCCCGACGACTTTCGCTCGCCCGAGGAGGCCCGGGTCGCCTACGTTCGCGTGCCGGTCGAATCCGTTCCCGGCGCCTCCGACTCGCTCCACGCGGCGGCCCAGGCGAAGGCGGCCTATAACGTCAAGGCGGTGATCGCCGCGCTTCGAGCGGGCCAATCCGCGGAAAAAGTGTCTCAGCCCTTCGGCGGGCTCAAGGACACCGGGTTCTTCCACGTGGGCGACCCGATCCGGGGGCTGGGGCGATCCGACGCGCTCGCGGCGGCGGTCCGGTCGGCGCGCCAGAAGCAGTGGCTGCCGGAGCCGGTCCGGATCGGGCCGTATTTTCTCGCGGTCCGCCTCGAGGAGCACCGCGAGCCCGCCACGCGCGCCTTCCGAGACGCCGTGGGGATCGCGAAGCACCACGCCGACGCCCTGGTCCGGGACGCCGAGATCGATTCGCTGGCGCGCCAGGACTACGCGGCGCGGCCCGAGCGCTACCGGGTGGCCCAGCTCCACGCCGAGATCCTGGCCCGCGCCACGGATTCGTTTTCGGATCCGCGTCCCATCTCGGAGCGCGACGTGCAGCGGACGCTCGAGCGCATCCGCAAGAAATCCGGCGTGCCCGATACGGCGCGCGTCTGGGCGGATTCCCTCGCGAAGACGCTGCC
>DASQBE010000045.1:0-13370 GCA_035635355.1 Binatia bacterium
TCGATGACCTTGATCTCGCCGCCCGGCGAGAATGGAATGAGCCGCTCGGCGACGCGGCGGACCTCCTCCGCGCCCGCCCGGCGGGCGGCTCCGGGGAGTGACATTCCCGCGACCGCGAGTGCGGCCACAACCCCCGCGACAGTGAACCTCTTCGTGAGCCTCATCATGAGTTCCCTCCTCGGCCAGGGACTGGGTTCTGCCCGGATCCCCTACGCCCGCCCGGAGGGATGAGTTTCCCCGTTACACGCTGAAGCGGATGTTCAGGATGTCGCCGTCCCGGACTCTATAGTCCCGCCCCTCGGTCCGCAAGAGACCCTGGTCGCGTGCTTTGGCCATGGTTTCCACGCGAACCAGGTCGTCGTAGGCGATGACCTCCGCGCGGATGAACCCGCGCTCCAGGTCGCTGTGGATGGCGCCGGCCGCCTGGGGCGCCGTGGAGCCGTCGCGGATGGTCCAGGCCCGGACCTCGTCGGGACCGACGGTGAAAAAAGAGAGGAGTCCCAGGGCCTCGTAGCAGATCCGGATCATGCGCGTGAGCCCGGGCTCCTCGATCCCGAGCATGCCCATGAACTCGCGCGCCTCCTCGTCCGAGAGCGCGGCCAGCTCCGCCTCGGTCTTGGCCGAGAGCGCGATCGCGCGAAGCGACGGGAAGCGCTTGGTGATCGGACCGGTCTGCCCCGCTTCGCCCGCCTTCATCTGCTCGTCGTCCGCGTTCACCACGAAGATCCAGGGGCGCGCCGAGAAGAGCTGGAATCCCCGGAGGCTTCGCTCCTGCACCGCGCTCAGCCCGGCGGCGCTCACCGGCTTCTCCGATTCCAGGGCCGCCATCGCCAGCTTCAGCGCGTCGCGCTCGTTCGGGTCCTCGGGCTTCCTCCCGATCTTGAGCGACTTCTCGATCTTGTCGGCCCGCTTCTCCACGATCGCGAGATCCTCGAGCAGGAGCTCTCCCACGAGCCACCCCGCGTCGCGCACCGGATCCACGGTCTCCATGGAATGGGCCACCGAGGGGTCGGGGAACGCGCGCGTCACCAGCGCGTAGGCGTCCACGTCGCGAAGCGCCGTCAGGGCCGCAAGGGCGCCGCGCTCACGCCCGGTCGTCTCCATGGCGGGCGCGTCGACGTAATCCACCTTGGCGGGCGTGAACTTCTTCGGCTTGTACATTTCGCCCAGGCGATCGAGCCTCTTGTCCGGAACCTGGACCGAGCCCAGATGGACCTTCTCGCCGCGGGAGGACGAGGATTGGGCCTGGCCGCGGGTCAGGGTCTGGAAGAGCGTGGTCTTCCCCGCCTGGGGGAGCCCCAGAATGCCGATCTTCATGCGCTAGGGAGTGGTGCGGCGTCAGGCGCCGCGGTGCGCGCCGAGCTTCACGCCGAGCGAATCGGCCTGCTCGCGGGCCCAGGGGGCGTCGCCGTCGTCGGGGAAACGCTTGGCGTAATCGAGGAAGATCGTGCGCGCCTTCGCCAGCTGGCCGTCCTTCCGGAACCCCTGGCCAACCTCGAGGAACGCGGGCTTCATCATGTCGCTCTCGGGATAGCGGTCCAGGATGATCTGGGCGTACTTCCGATCGCTGGCGTAGTCCTTCTGCTTCCGCGCCATGCGCGCGAGGCTGTAATAGGCGTCGTCGGTGTAGCCGGAGACGTTCTTGGGATCCATGGAGACGAACCGGAGGTAGTGATCGCGGGCCTCGTCCGTGCGGCCGTGGTTGTTGAGACTCTCGGCGAGCTTGTAGGTGAACTCGGGATCGTTCTTGTGGGCTGCCTCCTGCGCCAGGATCGACGCGAGCGTGTTCCGCCCGGCCAGGACGTCCTCGACCTGGGCGACGAACTGCGGCGCGCGGGCGTACCCCACCACGCGGTCGATCTCGTCGCCCTTCTCGTTCAAGACCAGCACGGTCGGGTAGCCCGAGACGTGATAGCGCGCGGCGGTGGCGGTGTCGACCTCGGCGTTGATCCGGCTCATGGTGAAGCGCTTCGAGAACCGGACGAACGTGGGATCGACGTAGGTCGTGTCGTCCAGGGCATGGCACCACTCGCACCAGTCCGTGTACATGTCGAGGAGGATCGGGCGGTGATGCGCCTGCGCATCGGCGAGCGCGGCGTCGATGGCGCGGGTCCAGGTGATCCCCGCGGGCACCGGCTTCTTGGCCTCTGCGCAGCCGGCGGCGATGAGGGACAACGCGAGCGAAACGACGATCCAGCCCCGGGCACGAAAGCTCATGATACGGACTTCCCTCCGTCGACGAAAAAAAGTAGAAGAGCGTCGATGATCCGTCCCCCGGAGGGGCAAGTCAAGGGCGGGCTTAGAAATGGCTGGCCCACGGGCGGGCCCGCTCCCTATCATGAGGGCCCATGAGCGCCTGTCATTTCTGCGGGACGTCGCTCGATCCCAGGATCCGGATCGTCAAGGACACCGAGTGCCCGTCGTGCGGGCGGGACATGCACGCGTGCGTGCAGTGCCGGCACTTCGATCGCACCGCCCACAACATGTGCCGCGAGCCCCAGGCCGAGTGGGTGACCGACCGCGAGCGGCGCAATTTCTGTGATTACTTTTCGCTGAGCCAGGCCCCGGGAAGAGGCGGCCCAGCCGCCAAGGGGAACACCGCCGCGGACCGCGCGTCCACGGCCCGATCGAAACTCGACCAGCTGTTCAAGACCAAGGAGCCAGACCCCGAATGAAGCTCAACGTGCTCGTCTTCGGACCCCACCCCGACGATGCCGAGATCGGCTGCGGGGGCCTCCTGCTCAAGATGAAGGATCTGGGCCACGCCACCGGGATCGTGGACATGACCCGCGGCGACATGGGCTGGGGCACGCCCGAGGAGCGGGACAAGGAATCCGCGGAAGCGGCCAAGATCTTGAAGCTGGACGTGCGCGTGAACCTGGACCTCGGGGACAACCGGATCGAGGACACCTTCGAGAACCGGTGCATCGTGGCCGGCGCGCTCCGGAAATACCGTCCCGAGCTGGTCTTCGCACCCTACTACGATCTCCCCATCGGACGCGGCCTGGGACACAACGACCACTTCAAGACGGGAATCCTGGTCTCGCAGGCGTTCAACCTGGCGCACCTGAAGAAGGCGCCGGTGGAGGGCGAGCCGTTCCAGGCCAAGGCGATCTATTACTACTTCGTCCCGCCGGGCATGCGGCCCACGTTCACCGTGGATGTCTCGAAGTACTTCAAGGAGTGGATGGAGGCGCTCGCCGTCCACAAGACGCAGTTCTACAACCCCGAGAAGCCCAAGCCGACCACGCCCCTTCCCGAGCTCTCCGACTACATCGGCAACCTGGCCCAGAGCCACGGGTGGGCCATCGGGGCGAAGCACGCGCAGTCCTATCTCTCGGTGTCGCCTCTCCGGATCCATGACCCGATGGAATTCGTGAAGGAGTTGCACACCAGACCCTAGCTCCACTGGGAGGCCACGCATGGGGCGGTTCCTCGCCATTGTCGCGCTCGTCATCATCCTGCCGGTCGCAGCACTCGGTGTCCTGGCGTTGACCGGGCACCTGTCGTTCCGCGCCACCGCCAAGCCTTCCTGGATCGAGAGCGCGATCGCCATGCGCGCCCTGGACGCCAGGCTGGATCACGAGGCCCGCGGGATGAAGAACCCCGTGAAGACCACCGACGCGGTCCTGCTCGCGGGCATGAAGATGTACCGGAACGATTGCGCCGGCTGCCACGGCAGCCCCGGCAAGCCCAGCGAGTGGGGAACGAGAGACTTCTATCCTCCGGTGCCCCAGTTCGCGGATGAGCCGCCGGACATGCCCGCTCCGCAGATGTTCCTCGTGGTGAAACACGGGATCCGTTACACGGGGATGGGAGGGTGGGAGGCTCTGGCGAAGGACGAGGAGATCTGGACCGTCGTGACGTTCCTGAGCCATATCCACGACCTGCCGCCCTCGGTGGCCGCCGCGTGGACCCGAGCGGGGGGCTAAGCCCTCTTCTTCCTCTTCGGCCGGGACTCCAGATATCGCTCCAGATCCTCGGGCGTGCGCAGGAGGACTTTCTCGGCGGGCCCCGCGTAGCGCTCGCAATCGGCCGGGTCGTAATCCCGACAGATCTCCGGGCGCAGCGAGTAATGGTGGCACTGCCCCTCGATGAGCCATTCGCAGGGCGTGTCGAACTGGACCAGCCAGTCCCCCTCGAAATCGATCATGACCGAGACGTTCTTGTGCAATATATACCAGCGGATGTTGTCGAAGTCCCGCTTGGTGGTCGGCCGGTCGATCTGGATCGAGACGTACCGGCAGCAGTGATCGCAGCCCTCGCAGGGATTCCCCACGGGGAGCGCGGTGCGGCCGTCGGGAAGCACCGGCAGCCCGATCGGGGGCCGGGGCGGCCTCAGGGGCTCCTTCCCCTCCCGATCGATCGGCGCGTGCGGATCCGCGCTCAGGTGGGCGGGCTGCTTCTTGCGCCTGTCGGTCCCCTTCCTACGCTCGTGCATATTGGCGTCGCCTCATGATGGGCCTCGTCTTGGACCTGCGCTCTCGACCACCTCCAGCCGCGCCTCGACCCGCTCCCGCTCCCCCGCCGCGCGCTGCACCATCTCCACGCGATCCAGGGCGCTCTCCACCTCGGAGCGCACGGCGTAGAGGAGCTTCAGGTCCTCCTCGATGAAGCGCCGCTCCGACTTCTTCTCGCCGACCAGGATCCCGCCCAGCGACCTTCCCTCCACCGAGAGCGGCACCGCGAGCTTGAACCCCGCGCCCGAGAGGGCCGCCGGGAAATCCGCGGTCTCGAGGTCGGGGCGGCTCGTGCTGTTCGGCGCCGCGAGGAGCCGGCGGGATCCGTTCGCCGTCTCCGGGAGGACCAGGTCCTCGGGGTCGATCCCCTCCGCCTCCCCCGCCGTCACCAGCGTCTCCCCCCGGCGCGCCATGACCATCGCCGGCTCGAGCCCGAGCTGCTCCATCACGAAATGGCGGCCCAGGTCGGCGATCTCCTCCTGGCTGGCGGCGCCCCGGACCGCGTCCCGGAACGAGAGCAGCGCGCGGGCGTAGTCGTACTGAGTCTTGTAGAGGTTCCGGTCCACCCAGGCCCCGATCCAGTGGCGCAGGGGCGTGACGAGGATCACCGGGAGCGCCACCGCGAGGGCCTGGATGAAGCCCGCGTACTTGGCGTTCTCGGCGATCCACTTCGCGGGCGCGACGCCGACGAGGAGGTAGACCGAGGCGAGGGCGGCGGTCAGGGTGCCGTAGATGACGCTGCGCCGGATGATGATGTCGATGTCCAGGAAGCGGAAGCGCACCACCGCGCAGGCCAGGGCGATCGGGATCGCCAGCTCGCAGAGCCGGTCCAGCTCGGGCGGTATTCCCGACGCGATGTCGAAAAGCCTGGGGATGGTGCGGAGGAGGAGGTACGGCAGGGCGCCGATGGTGAACCCCCAGAGGAGCCACTTGATCTGCTCGCGCTCGCGGGTCAGCTCCAGCTTCCGGCCGCTGCGATAGAGCGTGAGGCACCCCAGGGCGAAGGATCCCGCCAGGAACCAGGCCGCGAGGGCGCGGGGCAGCGCCATGCCGCGCCAGACCTCGGGCCGCGGGTCGGCGAAGTAGCGGAACGCGGTGGCCACCTGCCACACGACCAGGACCCCCGCGGCGATCCAGAGCGCCCGCATGAGCCGCGGGTGCAGGTCGAGGAGATTCCGGGAGCGCGGGAAGGTCTGCGTCATACGAAACAGGAAGACCGGCAGCGCGGTGAGGCACACGGTTCGGACCACCGGGAAGAGCCACCCGGTCCAGGAGCTGGTGGGCGGGAAATAGAACCCGTGGATCAGGGTCGCGACGCCGTAGAGGAGCGAGCACCAGTAGAGGTCCCGCATCGGGCCCCGCTCGGCGCGCGGCGCGAAGACGAGGAAGGCGACCGCGAAGAAGGCCAGCCCCTCGAGGAGGATGACCGCGAGGTGGAACTTCGAGATCTGGGGGTCGAGGCGCGCGCGGACGACGCCCGCGTCGGAGCGGATCTCGAGGATGGAGCCCGCGGGGCGGGATTGGGCGAAGAAGCGGAGCTCGGCCGCCGATCCGGCCACGGCGGGGCCGATGCGGGCGGGGTAGAGGATGGGGTTGGTGGGGTAACCGGGGGGCGGCTCGGACAGCGTCGGGAGGCCTTGCATCCCCCACAAACCGAGGGCGAGGCCCATCGTCGCGATCGCGAGGAAGGGCCATCGTCGCCGGGGGGATTCCGCCATCGGGCCTCCGGGTTGGGTCGGTCAGCGCTCCGGTTGGTGTCGCCGGTAATCTAGTGCATCACTTGTTTCATTGAAAGGGCGCCGTGTTGGCCTAGACTCATCCGTCCCCGGGGCGACCCGGGTCCCCATGCCGAAAACCAGAGCCAAGAAGGCGTCCCCAAGGAACCCGCAGCCCGCACGAGCCTCGCGCGACGTGAGCCGGTACCTTTGGCTGGCTGCCCTTCTCTTCGTCACCTACCTCGTCTACATGCCCAGCCTCGACAACGCGTTCACGAACTGGGACGACAACTACTACGTCACCGAGAACGCGGTCGTGGCCCATCCCACGCTGCAGGGGCTCGCGATTCCCCTGGGCGGAAACTACCACCCGCTCACCATGGCCTCGCTGGCCTTCAATTACTACCTCTCGGGCCCGCGCCCCTTCTCCTACCACTGGCTGAACCTCCTGCTCCACGTCGCGAACACGGCGCTGGTGTTCCTTCTGGTGTGGAGGCTCTCGGGCCGGCGGCTCTGGACCACGGTGGTCACGGCGCTCTTCTTCGGCATCCATCCCATGCACGTGGAGTCGGTGGCGTGGATCTCGGAGCGGAAGGACGTCCTGTACGCGCTCTTCTACCTCCTCGCGCTCCTGGCGTACCTGCGCTATCTGGCCACGCGGCGGGTCGCGTGGCTGGCGCTGACGTGGGTGGTGTTCGTTCTGTCGGTGGCCTCCAAACCCGCGGCGGTGGTGTTTCCGCTGACGCTGCTGGCGATCGACTATTTGAAGCGGCGATCGTTCCGCGGGTGGGGTGTGTGGCTGGAGAAGGCGCCCTTCCTCGTGGTCTCGGCCACGATGGGGGCGCTCACGGTGATGGCCCAGAGGGCCGCCGGCGCGGTCGCGGCGCCGCAGCAGTGGACGTTCGTGCAGAAGGTCCTCTTTGCGTCGTATGGGACGGTGATGTACGTGGTGAAGCTCTTCCTCCCGTTCCGGCTCTCGGCGATCTATCCCTACCCCACGGCCGAGGGCGCGCCGCTTGGCGCCCAGTACTACGTCGCGTTCGGGGTGTTGGCGGTGCTTCTGCCCCTCGTGGTGTTCCTGTTCCGCCGGAATCGCGTCGTCCTGTTCGGGCTGGCGTTCTTCTTCATCAACATCGTGCTGGTGCTGCAATTCTTCAGCGTGGGCCAGGCGGTCATGGCGGATCGCTACACCTACCTGCCCTACATCGGGCTCTTCTTCGCGCTGGCCTGGTGGCTGGACGAGCGTCCCGGCCCGCGGCTCGTGGGGGTGCTGGTGCGGTCGGTGTTGGGCGTGTTGTTCGTCGGGCTCGCGGTGGTTTCCCTGGTCCAGACCTGGCGGCGGTGCGAGGTGTGGCAGAACTCGGGCACGCTCTGGGACGACGCGATCGCGAAATACCCCGGGCAAGTGGTGGATGCGTACAACAACCGCGGCTACTACTACCTGGCCGAGAGCCGCTACCCCTCGGCGCTCGCGGATTTCAACGAGGCGATCGCGCTCAATCCCAAGGTGGCCCGCGTGTGGGTCAACAAGGGCAGCGTGTTCGCCGAGCAGAACCAGAACGATTCCGCGTACGTCTGCTTCGCGCGCGCCATCGAGCTGAAGCCGGACTACCCCGAGGCGTTGAGCAACCGGGGCGGGATCCGCTCGCGCCGCGGGGATCTCGCGGGCGCGGTCGAGGACTTCTCGCGCGCCATCGAGCTCCAGCCCACGTTCCGCGACGCCTACAACAACCGGGCGCTGGTGTATTTCAAGATGGGCGAGTACGAGAAGGCCGTCGCCGACCGCAGGCAAGTCATCGGGCTGGATCCCAAGAATCCCATGAATTACGTGCAGATGGGTTCGATCGCTCTCGCCCTTCAGCAGCTGGGGAGGGCGGGCGACGCGGTCGCGGCGTACGGCGAGGCGATCGGCGGTGCGCCCGCGAATGATCGCCAGCGGCTGAGCGGCTACTACATGCGGAGGAGCCAGGCTTGGTGGGCGCTCCACGACCGCGAGCACGCGCTGGGCGACGCGCGCACGGCCGCGGGGTTGGGCGCGGCGGTGGATTCGATGTATCTGCGGAAGCTGGCGGCGCCCTAGCGCAGCTCGGCGATGAGCGCGTCGAGATCGAGGGGCGCGCTGGTCATCTCGATCTCGCCGTTCTTACCCCGTGGCCAGGTGTCTTTCGGGCGGTCCCAGTAGAGCTCGAGACCGTTTCCGTCGGGACCGTGGAGGTAGAGCGCCTCGCTCACGCCGTGATCCGAGGCGCCCTCGAGCTGGACGTGCGCTTCCGCGAGCCTGCGAAGTGCGTCGGCCAGCGCGCGGCGCGTGGGGTAGCGGATCGCGAAATGGTAGAGCCCCGTGGTCCCGGGTGGTGGAGGTGAGCCACCCTTGCTCTCCCAGGTGTTGAGGCCGATGTGGTGATGGTATCCGCCCGCGGAGAGGAACGCCGCGCCGTGCATGCGCGACTTCAGCTCGAAGCCCAGCACATCGCGGTAGAAGGCGATCGCGCGGTCCAGATCCGCGACCCTGAGATGGACATGGCCGATATCGACGCCCGGATCGATGGGTGTGGGCATGGATCGAGTATAGAGGATGGTCGACGCCGACCGCGCAGGCTTGAATGGTGGGCCGTGTTGGACTCGAACCAACGACTCCCTGCTTAAAAGGCAGGTGCTCTACCACCTGAGCTAACGGCCCAACTTTCAGAACCGACGAAACTTAGCACGATTTGTAGTCCGTCGCACCAAACCTAAGCCGCGGCCGATATCTTACCCTCGCCAGCAAGATTACTGCGCGGGCAGCCGATAGGATTCTCGTGAAGCAGCGAGCGATCATTCTCCCAGTCTTGATCCTAAGCGTTGTTGCGGCGGGATACTTTGCCTACCGGTGGCGCCAGGCAGAGTCACGCCGCATGGAGACCGTTCGTTGGACTCACTTCGTGATGGACTCTCTCGGGACCACGCTCAGTCCACCGGCCCCCCCGGTCGGAGCCGAGGGGAAAGACTCAGTCTATTGGCAGTGGGTCGCGACAACGGCGCAGCTTCAATCGAGGCGCTGGCAGGAGGCGGTGCGGCATTGGGTCGGGCTTCGATTAACGCTGCTGGACGAAGCGGACATAACCGACCTAAAGCGACAGGGCCTGGAGAATCCTCCGCGGCAGCTCCGGGAGAGCCTCATCGCTCACGCGGAATTGATCCCCTACCCGGGCGTCCTGGGCGGGAAGATGTTCATCGTTCCCGATGAAAAGATCGTCCTGCTCAAGCCGCCATACGCCTTTGCCGAGTTCGAGGACGGTCACATCGGCGGTACGATGCTCGTTAAGTACACCGTACTACCGGGGCCTCAGATCCAATGGAAGCGCCTATGGGCTGAACGGGAGTGATCGGGTCGGACGCCGGTCAGCCCTTCGGTGAGGTTCGTGCGCGCTTCTTCCGCGGACGGTGTGCCGCTCGCCATCGACGGAGTTCGGCGAGAAACACAATATAGCCTTCCGCGTGGCCCTCACTCCGGCTCCACGCCTGGATCTTGGCGAAAGCAACGCGATGACGCACCGCAATAGCCACAGCTGCCGCGAGACTCTGCCGATCATTCCAGAAGTAGAACGCGGCGAGCCGATCCCGGCATGCGTCGGTTGCCGACAGCACAAGGGTCTTTGCGGCTCTGCGACTTCTCCACACCGGACGGATCCTCAAGTCTCGGCCAATCCCAAGCGGCCCGCTGGGAAACTCGACGAAAAACGAGATGAGCCGGTGGACGTAGCGGTCTCCCTTGCGCGTGAAGCCGAGCGTGGAGAGAGCGCGGTCCACGTCCTTTGTGGAGCAGTGTCCCGCAAGTACAAAATCGGCATCGGAGGATTGATAGGCCCCCCTGGAATAGAGATTCGCGCAGGCTCCGCCCGTGAGCACCGCCCGGATCCCCGCGCGCCGCAGTGCATCGCCGGCCGCCACGGCCACGTCGGCCAGGGACGACCGCTTGGTCAACTTCAAAGGGGTTTGCCAGTCCGCCTGGGGCGGCGACGCAGAGCCGCTGCGCGGCCCCGGAGTTCCGTCTCGGATTCGAGGAGCCGGTCCAGGTAACGCCCGAGTTCCCGATGGGCGAACGCGCCAGGATTCAGCCGATAGAGCCGCGTCCGTCCCGCCGCGCGACCCGCAATCAGGCCGTCACGCTCGAAGGACTGAAGAGCCTTTTGTACGCCGGAGAGACTTAGGTCGAGCATACGGGCCAACTCCCGCGCATAGCTCTCCCCCAGTAGCTGGAGAGCCAGCAATACGCGGGTTCGGGCGTAGCTGCCGAAGGGGCTCGAACTATCTGTGACCCTCATAATGGGTCATATGACCACTTATTGAGGTCTCGTGTCAACCGTAGAAGTGGCTTTCTCCGCCGTTCCCGGTATTCCCGGTTTGAAAGAGCTCTCGGGGGTCCCAGAGCTACGCATAGGGCGCCAAAGGGCTGCGCCCCCGCGAAAGGTAACTCGCGGGGGCGCTTTGTATTTCGTTGGTGTTGTGCGGCTTGGCCGAGCGGGCTCGCTTGTGAGTCTTGTTGTTAAAAGGTAGGTGCTCTACCGCCTGAGCTAACGGCCCATCTGTTGAGAGCAGAGTAAGTTAGCACAAGACACCTGCTTATGGTGTACTACCTCCGGTTCTTCAGATCGCTATTCTCCTCCGCTCTCTTTCTCCTCGCCGAGCGTGTAGGTTCCGTCAGCCCAATGCACCAACTCCTTGCCGGTCGCAGCATCGTAGTAGGCGTACTCAAAGTCCTTCTCATCGAGCTTGACGCCGTAGATCTCTCCCACAACGTCGATCATCGTCGTCGTGCCTTCCCGAAGCCCATCGAGCGTGCCCTTCGCACGATCCAGAGTCGCCTTCTGGCCGTATACAAATATCGCGATCCGTTTCGCGTCCCGATCATACGCGGTGAGCGTTGGAGCATTGATGGTCTTCAGGCCGGTCATTAGTTGAGCTGTTGTCAGCGCAATCATGTCACCGAGTTGCGGTGTGTAGGGCTTCGTCAAGATGGCGCGAGGTCTCGCTGGTGTCTTCTCCTCACTGCTCACCGGCCGACTAAGGCAGCCAATCCAGAGCAGTGCAGCTACGGCTGCAACGATGGCGACTCTCCGTTTCATTTCCTGCCCTCCTTGTTTGCGACGGTGCTGCGTACCTCGTGATGAGCGCCACGACGTTGGGCTTCCGCCCGACGGTCCCGGGCATGCGACATCAACGCGCGGAGGGCGTAGTCTTCCAGTCGAACGCCATGTGATCGCAGGAAAGTCGTACGATGACGGTATTGGTCGGGTCTGACGCCGTCGCGACCTTGAGTGTCTGTATCATCATCATCCTGAGCTTGAAGAGATGGACCCTCCCCAGCTCGGTCGCCATGTCGGGGGCAAGGAAGACAAGCTCCCCGTTCTTTTCCAGCTTGTCGTCGTCGCCCCCCGCGACGACGCTTTGGAACCACGCCCTCCACGAGTCCGAGCCTTCGGAAAGCGTGAGGGTGATGTGCGGGAAATCAATTCGATCCCGAGTGGATGTGACCGTCATCGCGTCTATCTTCCTTACATGCGAACAGTCGAGTCCCGGGATCTCGAGTCGGAAATTGTTTCGCGTCCATGGTTTCGGTCCGGTGGCGCTCACCTTGGATCCGGACCCGCCCGGACCCGCGACCAACCGCGAATCCTCCAGCTGTATCTTGAACGCCAGGTAAGCAGGTTCCTTGCTCGCCGCGTCCAGAGCTGGAAGGGTCGTCTCCGATAGGGTTCCGGAGAATTCCCTCCGTGCGACGATCTCGAGGCTGGATTTGCCGGCCAGGACTGCCCCGGTGGCCAATCTATACTTCCCCTGCCAGGCGGAAGCAACCCAGTCATAGACTGCCGGGCTCATGCCAGCGCCTACCTCGAGCGCGATATCACGGAAGTGATGCTCTTTGACGTGACCCTTCCCGAGCATGCCGGGAACTACATCCGCGGACTCCTCTCCGCCGTTTGCGGAGCGCACCAGTCCTACTTGGGCACCCCCCAGCTCCAAGGCGAACGTTCCCGATGCGGACGGCAGTTGTCCAGCTCGCGGATTCCCGGGATGCAGGGCCGCGGCGAGGACGAGAACCGACGCGGAGAGCGCACAAGGTCCTCGTTTCACGCTTCCTCCCATTGGGTTTCGACATACAGGAGAGACAGAGAGATGACGCAGCACAATACCCCTTCGCGGGGCCTGGCGCGCGGCGTAATTCGCGAACCCTACGCGATCGGCTTCCGGAACATCCTCCGCAGCATCGCGATCTGCCCGGCGTGGTAGAGGCCGTGCTGGATCTGACCGTGGATGAGCACGTTCCACGACTGCGCCTTTTGCCCTGGCGGGCTTGGACGCAGGCGGCCCAATTTCGCGACGGGGAATCGCGCGACCTCGCGGCGGAAATGCGCCTGGGTTCGCGCGAGGCGCGCCCGCGACTTCTTCCACGCGGCAGGCGAAGGGTTCTTCGGGACCGGCGGGAAGTTGTACTCGGGCGTGTACGTGATCTTCCGGCCTTCGAGCCGCTTCGCAACCAGCTCGTTCCAGCTCGCGACATGCTCCACCAGCTCCCAGATGGAGTGGGCGCCGTGAGGTGGGCGCTTGGCCGCGAGCGGGGCGTTCACTCCCTTGAGTGTTTCGAGCAAGGCGGGCCCATGCCACGCTTCCTTCTTGTAGGCCCGATCCATCAAGTCGAGAATTCTCTGCCGTTCACCCATGACGTCCCCCTTATCGATTCCCGCCGGCTATCTTGAGTCCCATCGAGCACGCCTCGTCGAACGGAAGCAGGCGCCCCTCCATGGCGACGCGTTCCGAAACCTCGGGGCCAAGCGCATCCCACGCGCGACCGATGTAGCGGTCGAGGAGCCGATCCCAGAACTTCATGTGAACATCAGCCCCGAGACGACCCCACTCGGCCCTTGCGGCGGAAACCAGTCGAGCTGCGCCCTCGTCATCTCCCAGGCCGGCCAGGGACATGGCAACGCCCTGCAGCTCGAAGCTGGTCTCCAACCGGTCGCCGATTGCCTGGGCCAGTGCGAGGCTTTCCCCGTAGATCTGGAGCGAGTCCTCGCACCTGCCCTCGGTCAGAGCGCAGTCGGCCAGGTAGTGCAGGCCGAAGTGCTCGCTTCGGCGATCGCCGACACTTCTCGAGTCCTAAGGAGCGCCTCTCATGAGCAAACACGTCACCATTTCCCTGCCGAAGCCGCCGATC
>DASQBE010000046.1:0-13756 GCA_035635355.1 Binatia bacterium
CGGCGCGTTCGACACGCCGCTGCTCCTGACGCCGGGCACGAGCGCGGTCGCGATCGCGGGACAGGCCACCGCGTGGGTCCTGCTGCTCCTGCTCTTCTACACCGTGGAGTCGCTCGAGCGGGAGCGCTCGACCGGGCTCGCGCAGATCCTCTATGCGACCCCGGTCCGAACGGGCGCCATCCTCTGGGGGAAAGCGGTCGCGAACAGCCTCCTCGCGGCCGTCGTCCTCGCCGGCTCGCTCCTCGCGAGCGCCGTGGCCCTCGCGGTCCAGCATACCGTGCCCTTCTCGCTCGGGCCGTACGCGCTGATCTGGGGGCTCCTCCTGATCCCGACCTTCCTCGCCTGGACCGTTTTCGTGACCGCGGTCTATGCGTGGGTGGGAAATCGTTACGCAGCCTACGGCGTGGCCTTGGCCGCGCTCTTCTACACGGGATTCCGCGCGATCACGGGCCAGCTCAGCTGGGTGGGGAACTGGCCACTGTTCGGGCGCTCGACCCTTCGCTGGAGCGACCTCGGGTTCTTCGAGACGGACCGCTCCGGATTGATCTGGAATCGGATCCTGGTTCTCGGGCTTGCGGCTCTCTTCGTCGCGCTGGCGGTGCGGCTCTTCGCGCGGCGGGGCCCGGATGCGGTGCAGACCATGCACCGCCTCGCGCCGTCCCGGCTGGCCGCTTCGGCGCTCCGGTTCTCACCCTACGTCCTCGTGCCGCTGGTCGCGTGGACGGTGCTCATCTTCCAGGTGAGCCAGGGGCTCGAGGGAGGCGCAGCGAAGAAGGCGAGGAAGGACTACTGGGCGAAGAATCTCAAGACCTGGCTCAACGCGCCGTTGCCCGACATCGCCCGGGCGGACGTCACGGTGAAGGTGGACCCGCCGCGCCACTGGCTCTCGAGCGTGGGCGCCTTCACACTGGTGAACGACCTGGACTCGACGCTGGCCGAGATCCCGCTCACGGGCGGCCTGGAGTGGAAGAATCTGGCCTGGACCCTGGATGGGAAACCCTACAAGCCGGACGACCGGCAGCATCTGTTCGTGTTCACGCCGCCGCATCCCCTGGCGAAAGGGGACAGCGTGGTCATCGGCTGGCGCTATGACGGCCGCCTGCCCGGCGGAATCACGAAGAACGGCGGCAACACCGACGAATTCGTGCTGCCTTCGGGTGTCGTTCTGACCGGATTCACCCCGAGCTTCGTCCCGGTGCTGGGGTACATGGAGGGCGTCGGGGAAGACAAGGACAACAAGACCGAGCCTCGTCGCTACCGGCGCGATTACTGGAAGGGGGTCACGCGCGGGGGCTACGGCGCCACCGCGTGGTTCCCGGCGCGGATCGCGGTGACCGGGCCCGAGAGCTACACGCTGAACGCGCCCGGCGTCTGCACCAGCAACACGGTGAAGGATGGCTGGAGAACGCAGGTGTGGGAGACGGATTACCCCGTCAAGATCTTGAACATTGTCTGCGGGAAATGGAAGGAGAAGCAGGGCCACGGTACCACCATCTTCTACAACGCGGTCCATCCGTACAACGTGGCCGAGATGTCCGCGACTCTGGACGCCGCGCGCCGGTGGTATTCGGAGTGGTTCCTGCCCTATCCCTGGCGCGAGCTCAAGCTCTCCGAGTTCCCAGCGCTCGCGGGCTACGCCCAGGGGTTCGGAACGAACATCACGTTCAGCGAGAACATCGGGTTCTTGACCAAGAACGACGAGAAGACCGACGCGACCTTCCTCGTGACGGCGCACGAGTCCGCCCACCAGTGGTGGGGCAACATCCTGACCCCCGCCGACGGGCCGAACGGGGACTTCTTGAGCGAGGGGATGGCCCATTTCTCGACGCTCCTGCTCTTCGACAAGGTGAAGGGCCCGCGGGGACGGATGGAATTCGCGAAGGGAATCGAGGCGCGCTACGTGGATCGGCGCCGCGTCGACGACGAGCGTCCGATGTACGACATCGACGGCAAGCGTGATTCCGACGAGACCGTGATCTACGACCGCGGGGGCTGGGTGTTCTGGATGCTGTACGACTTCATGGGCCACGATCGGGCGCTGGCGGGCGTGCAGCACTTCATCCGCGATTGGAGCCAGAGCCGCGATCACCCGGCATTACAGGATTACGTGGCGGCCATGCGTCCCTACGCGGCGGACCCGGTGGCGTACGACGCCTTCGTGAAGCAATGGTTCGAGGACCGTGCCATGCCGGAGTACCGAATCACCCAAGCCAAGAAGCTGAAGCGCGGGGCCGGCTACGACGTCACCGTGACGGTGCAGAACACCGGAACCGGACGCATGCCGGTCGAGGTGGCAGCCGAGGCGGGGGAGCGCTGGGCGAAGGCCTCCAAGGACACGGTCCAGACCGCAACCCCGGCGACGCGCCTGGCCGCCGAGGAACGCCCCGACTATCGCGAATCCCGCGGCGCCGTCACGCTGGGCTCCGGCGAATCCAAGACGCTCACCATTCACTGCGCGTTCGCCCCGAAGCAGGTTGTGGTGGATCCGGACGTCAGGATTCTACAATTGAGACGCAAGCAGGCCGTCGCGACCCTTTAGCGAACGGCGGTTACAGACGACGCACTCCCCGGCTCGGTTGTTGCTAAACTTGGTTTGTTTGGGCAAGCCCACAAGGGGCCGCCCAGAGACAACCAGCTGGGAGGGTGCCATGTTCTCCTGCGTTGATTCCCGAGCGATCCGCCGCCGCGCTGCTTTTCTCATCCTCGCCTGCGCGACCGCGGGCGTCCTGGGAGGATGCGCGGGCGGAACCCAGCTCGTCGACATGTGGCGTGATCCTACCGCCCCATCCCAACCCATCAGGAAAATGCTCGTCGTGGCGCTCCGCAGAGACCCCACGAGCCGGCGCGTCTGGGAGGACGGATTCGTTTCCGCGCTCGAGAAGCGCGGGGTGACGGCGACGCCCTCGTACAATCTCTTCTCCCAGGCCCCTCCCGACACCGATGAGATCGAGGGCGCCGTGCGCGACCACGGTTTCGACGGCGTCCTCTTCGCGCACCGGCTCGGCGCCACCACGCAGTCGACGTACGTGCCGGGGTACACGCATCTCGAGCCGGTCTGGGTGCGAAGCCGCTGGTCGTTCAACTACCACACCTACTGGGCCGAAGTGCACGAGCCCGGCTACGTGGAGACGGACCGGTTCGTGCGGTATCGCACCGACGTGTGGAGCACCGCGGGGGACTGGATGATGGTATGGAGCGGCACCACCGAGACCATGAACCCCAACTCGGGCCGCGAGGTGAATACCGAGATCGCGAAGCTGATCGTTCCCGAGCTCCTGTCCCAGGCGGTCATCGCCCGGTAACGAGATCGAGAGCCGGCGAAGAAACGACGAGGGCCGCCTGCTCGAGAGCGGGCGGCCCTTCGTACGTGCCTCGCGCGGCGGGGGTTACTTCACCGAGGAGGCGGGTTTGTTGCCCGGCTCGGGCACGACGCGCAGATACGGCTTCTTGGCGTCCCAGCCCGCCGGGAACTTCTTCTTCGCGTCCTCGTCCGAGAGGCTCGAGGCGATGATCACATCCTCGCCGTGCTTCCAGTCCGCCGGCGTGGCCACCGAATGGTTGGCCGTGAGCTGGAGCGAGTCGATCGAGCGCAGGAGCTCGTCGAAGTTCCTCCCGGTGCTCGCGGGATAGGTGAGCGTGAGCTTGACCTTGTTGTCCGGGGCCACCACGAACACGGAACGCACGGTCAGCGTGTCGTTCGCGTTCGGATGGATCATGTCGTAGAGGTCGGAGACCTTCTTGTCGCTATCGGCGATGAGCGGGAAATTGACCGCGTGCCCGGTGACGTCCTGGATGTCCTTCAGCCATCCCTTGTGATTCTCGAGCGGATCCACGCTCAGCCCGATCACCTTGACGTTGCGTTTCTCGAACTCCTTCTTGAGCGAGGCCACGCGGCCGAGCTCGGTGGTGCACACCGGGGTGAAATCCTTGGGGTGCGAGAAGAGAACGGCCCAGCTGTTCCCCTTCCAGCTGTGAAAATCGATTTTTCCTTCCGTGGTGTCGGCCACGAAATTGGGGGCGATATCTCCCAGACGGATCGGCATGCTGCCTCCACGTGAAAATGGACAAACGCTTTTGGATCAGGAGGCAACAGGTTAGCAAACGTGGCAACTCTTGGCAATTCTGTGGCAGAGCGAACCGTGCCCCGAATCGGTCGTTATGGGCTCCAGGTCTCCGGTTTCCACCCGAGCTTCTTCATCTTCTTGTAGAGGTGGCTTCGCTCCAGGCCGAGCATCGATGCGGCGCGCGTCATGCTTCCACCCGCGCCCAGGAGCGCCGCCTCGATCTCCTTCCTCTCGAATTCCCGCACGGCCTCGCTCAACCGAACACCCTGGGCCGCGGCGCCGTCGGGGCGGGGGAGGATCGCCTGGACCTGCTCGGGACCGATCGTGGTGCCGCGCGTCATGATCCAGAGCCTCTCCACGATATTCCTGAGCTCGCGAACGTTGCCGGGGAACGGGTAGTGCCGGAGCAGCTCCACCGCGCCGGGGTGGAACGTCCGGGGCTTCCCGCCGGTCTCCTTCGCGATCCGTGACCCGAAATGCTCCACCAGCAGGGGAATGTCCTCGACGCGGTCGCGGAGCGGCGGCACGGTGATCGGGAGGACCGCGAGCCGGAAGTAGAGGTCCTCGCGAAAGCGCTGCGTCTTGACCCGCTCCGCCAGGTCCTGATTGGTCGCGGCGATGACCCGCACGTCCACGCGGATCGCGCGGTTTCCCCCGACGCGCGTGATCTCCTCCTCCTCGAGCACGCGGAGGAGCTTCGTCTGCGCGCGGAGGCTCATGTCCCCGATCTCGTCGAGGAAGAGCGTGCCGTGGTGCGCCTCCTCGAAACGGCCCCGCCGCGACTGGGTGGCCCCGGTGAACGCGCCCCGCTCGTGTCCGAAGAGCTCGGATTCGATCAGCTCCTCGGGGATCGCCGAGCAATTCACGGCCACGAAGGGCTGGTCCCGGCGCGGCCCCCCCGCGTGGAGCGCCCGCGCCACGAGCTCCTTCCCGGTGCCGTTCTCGCCCTGGATCAGGACGCGCGCCGCGCTGGACCCGGCCATGTGGATCTCGCGGAGGAGCTTCTCCACGGCCGCGGAGCGTCCCACGATGGCGTGCGGCCCCGGCTCGGCCAGCCGGCGGTTCTCCGCCCGGAGGGCCGTCGCCGCGGCCGCGTTCCGCAGCAGGATGAGGAGACGCTCGAGCGAGATCGGCTTCTCGAGAAAATCGAAGGCCCCGAGCCGCGTGGCTCTCACCGCGGCCTCCACGGTCGCGTGTCCCGACATCATGATCACGATGGTATCGGGAGTGTTCTGCATGATCTCGGCGAGGAGATCCAGGCCGCTCCCGTCCGGGAACCACACGTCGAGCAGGACGAAGTCGTAGGATTCGCGAAGTCTCGTCCGCGCCTCGGCGAGCGAGGCGGCCGGATCGGCCTGGTACCCCTCGCGGCCGAGCGCGCTCACGAGGGTCGAGCGGATGTTGGCCTCGTCGTCCACGATGAGGAGGGTCATGAGGCGGCGCCCGTGAGCGGGATCCGGATCCGGAAGGTGGTTCCCCCGCCGGTCCCGGCCTCCACCGCGATCGTGCCCGCGTGATCGCTCACGATGCGTTCCACGATGGTGAGCCCCAGGCCGCTGCCATGGGCCTTGGTGGTGAACCCGGGCACGAAGAGGTTCGCCCGCTGCTCCTCGCTCAGCCCCGATCCGGAGTCCGCGACCGCGATCACCAGAGCGCCCTCGTGGGCTTGGGCGGTGACGGTGACCCGGCCGTCGCCGTTCAGGGCCTCCAGCCCGTTCTTGATCAGGTTGATCAGCGCCTGGCGCATCTGTCCGGAATCGGCGCGGACCATGAGCTCGGGGCCGGGGAGGGTCACGACCAGGCGTCCGGCCGCGACCTCGCGTCCGTAGAGGGCCTCGAGGTCGCCCAGGAGCTGCGACACGCGGCACGGAGCGATCCGCGGCGCGGGAATCCGCGCGAAGTCGGAGAACTCCTGCAGGAGCCGGCGCAGGGTTTCCACCTCCTCGCCGATGGTCCGGACCGCCTGATTCAGGATCTCCGGGAAGTCGGGCCGCTTCTGGTCGAAGCTTCGCTTCAGATCCTCGATCGAGATCGCGATCGGGGTGAGCGGATTCTTCACCTCGTGCGCGACCTTGCGGGCCATCTGGCTCCAGGCCGCCTGCCGCTCGCTTACGACCAGCTTCTCGCGGTAGGCCTTGAGATCCAGCCGCATGCGATCGAGGGCCTCGACCAGGGTCTCGAGCTCGCGCACGCTGTGGAGCTTCAGGGGCTCCTCCCAGTTTCCGCGGGCCACCTTTTCCGAGAAGGCGGCCAGCCGCTCCACGGGCCGCGAGATCTGGGCGGACCACACGATGGCGAGCGGGATGGCGATGGCGAGGCCGAGGAGGGCCAGGAGCGCCGACCAGAGCCGCACCGAGGCGATCGCGCGGTCGGCCGAGGCCGTGGAGGCGAGGCCCGTGATGGTCGCGTAGGGAGGGGCTCCCACCGCGAGAGGAACGCTCCGGGTCGCGTAGGTCTGCCCCGCGATCTCGGCCCGCCCGATACCCGGCAGGCGGGGCGCCCCGTCGGGGAGCTTCGGATCGGGGAAGGTCGTCGCCGCGACCCGCCCCTGGGCGTCGCGCAGGATCCATTCGACGCCGCTCGTCTTGCCGAGGCGCTCGAGCGCCGCCGCGTCGAAGAGCAATCCGCCCTGGACCGCGCCCGCGGCCGCGCCCTGGTACAGGATCGCGGAGCGGGCCATCATGGCCAGCGCGCCGATCCCGGAGGCCCTGGCGATCGCCGGCGTGTTGAAGGCGACCTCCGCGGGAGGCGCCGGGGACGACGCGGCGGCCCCGGCGGGCGCCGGCCCCATGGCCACCACCCTCCCGCTCGAGTCCGCCACCGTGAGAAGATCCAGCCCGAGAAGCACCTGGCGCTCGGCCAGGTACTCGGAGAGATCCCGGCTCCCGGAAGGGCGGAGGAGGTAGAGCCGCTTCAACTGCGGGTCGCGGGCCAGAATCTCGATCTTCGCCGCGATGTGGCGTCCGTCTTCCGCCGCCTGCCCGGCGATTCCGTCGAGCGCGGCGCCCAGCCGGTCTTCCGCCTGGCTCCGCACCATCGACTGGATGCGCGCGGTGAGGATCACCATCGCGGTCGCGAGCGGGATCAGGGTGATGAGAGAGAAGGCGAGGATGAGCCTCGCCTTGAGGGATGTCACCGACCACCCCTCGCGATGGCGCAATCCACGATGCTCACGAGCGCGTCCGGCCCGAGCGTGTGCAGATAGTCGCGGAGGCCGGGGGAGCACAGCACCGGGCATCGGACCGCGAAGGAGAACCAGATCGGCTCGGGGGTCTGCGCCTGGGACCCCATGAGGACCACGCGAACCGGGGGCGCGTCGGAGTTGGCGGCCTCTTTGCTTGCCCCGGCGCGAAGCGCGCGCTCCAGGGCCTGCCAGCCAGGAACGGAGCGATCCACCTCGAAGCGATGGGTCGAGGGGGGCGAGTCCGCGTCGAAGGGGCGAAGGCCCGCCGCGCGCCCCGCGGCCGCGTCCCACGGCACCAGGTCGCCGCGGAACACGGCGTCATTCAGGGAGAGGAGCGCGCTCGTGTCGGCCGCCGCGATCGCGGTCGGCGGCATGTCGTGCGGAACGAGGGCGGCCAGCACCGCGCGCGAGCGCGTTCCGAACGAGAAGTCGTGCCACTTGGGGTCGTCGCGCATGTGCGAGGACACCTCGCCCGGCCAGAAGACGCCGGCGTCCAGCTCGCCGCGCTCCAGCGCGATCTCCTCGTCGGTCTCTTCGTCGAACATCCGGACGAGGAAGGTATCGGGCCACTGGGCGGTGGCCCCATCGGACTTGTCCCGGGACAGGATGAAGGAGCGAACGCTGATGGCCTCCCCGCGGAAGACGGCGCGCGGAAGCGGGGACCGGACGCTCGGGGTCGCGCAGGCGAACAGGAGGTTGGATCGGGAAGGGATCCCGATCCGCAGCACGTCCACGGGACGGAGCCGCGGGTGCTCCGCCATGATGCGGAGCCGGTCGTACTTCTTGATCGCGTCCAGTGATCCCGATTTGAGGCGGGCGATCGCGAGGGTCCCGTCCAGAACGCTGGACACGGCGCCCTGGGCCGCGACCTTCTTGCCGTCGTAGAACGTGAGGAGATCCCCTTCGACGATGGAGAGGGGACTGGTCGAGGCCACATAGACACGCCCCGCCGCCGCCCACACTACCTTCGCCTGAAGCTCGGTTGGCTCCGCGCCCGCCGAAGCGGCCCCCAGAATGAGAACGATCAGCGCGAACGCCAGTGTCCGGACTACCGTCCTGCCTGTGTCTGCCATGACACGCCCCCCTGACTGTCCGAGTACGTTGTGCGCGAAGCCGTTACTCCGCATCCGCAGAGTGCTCCTCGATCCTCGCATGTGTCAAGCTTGACACAATTACTTCTTCGATGAATCATGGCTATAGCCTCAAACCATTCATTAACAACACCTTACTCCAACGGCACATCCCTTGATATAGCCCCCCATAGCAGAGCGGCGGCCAGAAGGGCACGCCCGAGCGATCAACGGTGAGACCGGCAACGGCCGAAGATCGCGAAACCAAACGCCGGCTGGGAGAAGGGCCATGAAAACGGATGGGGCAGGGGCGAGGACCATGTTCATCGCGGCATCGGCCATGGTGGCATTTCTGGCGCTCGGATGTGGCGAGCAGAAGGAGCGCGCCGAGGTGGAGACAAGCGCGACTCCGGCCGCAGCGCTGAAGCAGATCCCGACGGCGGGCGTCGCGGTGACCGCCACGACCACGCCCGAGGCGGAGATGGGAAGCGGGGGATTGGCGGCCACCACCGACTCGCTGCCGCCGGATGTCACGGCACTGGCGCCGGACTCCCTGGTCACGCCGGGCAGCGTCGTGGAGATCACGGCGCAGGCCTCGACCGACGCGGGGACGGTGATCCTGACCGACGGGCTGGGGCACAAGTACCCCTTCGCGTACGACACGGATGCCAAGGCCTGGCGGATTCACTATCGGGTGCCGATCAAGACCAGCCTCGACAAGCTGGGACTCTCGGTCACCGCGACGAACGGCACCAATCGGTGGAAGCGGGTGTGGGTGTTCCTGAACGTGGAGGGAGGGGTACCGGCGGAATCCGACGGACGTTGAGGTCCGGCCGCGGAAGTCGAGCATCGGGAGCCCTCGGGGCGGAGCCTCGAGGGCTCCGTCAGTTTTCCACGACTTCGAGCCGCACCCTCGCCGTGCCGTCGCGCAGGAAATCCAGCCTACGCGCGGCGCGGCGCGACACGTCGATGACGCGTCCCCGCGCGAAGGGGCCGCGGTCGGTGATGGTGACGATCACGCTCCGGCCGTTGCTCAGGTTGGTGACCTGGACGCGCGTCCCGAAAGGCAGCGTGCGGTGCGCGGCGGTCAGCGCCTTCTCGTCGTAGCGCTCGCCGCTGGCCGTTCGGGCGCCGTGAAAGCGCGAGTCGTAGTAGGAGGCGAACCCCACCTGGACCTCGCGCTCGAGAGAGGCGCCTCGAGGCGGACCGGTGCCCGCGCAGCTGAC
The DNA here is from genome assembly GCA_035635355.1 of Binatia bacterium. Taxonomy (GTDB): domain Bacteria; phylum Eisenbacteria; class RBG-16-71-46; order SZUA-252; family SZUA-252; genus WS-7. The sequence goes on from DASQBE010000046.1 coordinate 9,545, forward strand.
CGGCGCGAGCAGGGCGAGGATGAGGACCCAGGATCGATGGCGCATAGAGGCTTGCTCGGAAGATCGGCACCCGGAACCCCCGTCTGAAGCGGAAAGGAACGGCGGCCCCGTCCGGGTACGACTCTTGCGCTCCGCATGACCTCCGGAGGGGGACCATCCAGGATCCAAGAGCCGCAGTTGCCTGGTGCCATTTCGCATGGCGAACATGGAGGGGCTGATGCAGAAACGACTCGTAGTGTGGGCCATTCTATTGTTTTGCAGCGTGGTGTCGCAAAACGCATGGGCTGGGTCGAATCTCGGACTGAGAAGCGCAGGCGTGGATGTCGGGTACGTGGACCCCGAGAACATCAGCGGGACGATGGGATTCGGCGCGTTCGCGAACATGGGGAACATCTCGCCGGATATTCGCCTGGCGCCCCACGTGGGCTACTGGTCGAAGTCGGAGGAGGCCTTCGGAGCCAAGGCAACCATCAGCGACATCTCCTTCGCGACACGGGGGCTCTACATGTTCCACATGAGCTCGGGCAAGTTCCAGCCGTACGCGGGCGCGGGACTGGGGATCCACATGGTTCACGCGAAGGTTTCGACGGCCGCTCAGGACCTTGGAGGCGGCGTCATCATCCCGGCCATGGAGGCCTCGGACACCTCGACGAAGTTGGGTCTCGACATGGGGGGCGGCTTCACGACGCCGCTGAGCGAGAAGACCGACTTCAGCCTGGACCTCTGGTACACCGCGATGTCCGACGTGGGGCATCTGTCCCTCAAGGCGGGCGTGTCCTTCGATCTGGGCGGCTCGTCGCACGCACGGGCGCCCGCGCCATCGACGCGGCCGTCGACCAAGTCCACGCATCCGAGCCGGGCCCGGCACTAGTCACCTAACAACAAGCCACGGCGCCACCCCTTCCGGGGCGGCGCCGTTTTGGTTTGCGGCCGGGTTTTCGGCGGCATCGACTTCGAGCCCGCGTCACGCCCTGTGGTACGTGGTCGTGATCTCGAAGGTTCTCGGGCCCTGGCCCTCACGCTTCGTCCGGACCACCAGGCGGTGCCCGCGGTTCTCGAGCGCGAAGGTCTGCGTGATCGTGCCGCCTCTCGGGGTCGTACGCTCCACCACGAGCATCGAGCCGTTCCAGCGGCCCAGGAGATAGTCCGGCCGGCCGTCGCCGTAGCGCGAATCGAACTTGCCGCCGAGCAGGATCGTCTGCAGCGGGCTGTTCCTCGGGTCGGTGATGCGAAGCATGCTCGGTCTCTGATCGATGGTGATCAGGTCCGGGAGCAGCATCTGGCGCATCATCCCGCGACCGCCGCGAGCGTCGCCCGAGTGGTTGTCCGCGACCCAGCGACCGTCCAGGTTCGTCTTGTCGAAGCGGCCACGATCCCCGCCCCAGCCCCGCCCGTCTCCCTGATGGCGTTGGGCGAAGAACGCTGGATTGGCGTTGCGCGAAGCTTGCGACTGGAAGTCTTGTGCCAGGGCCGTTCCGGCCAGGGTCGGGCCGAGCAACGCCGCGGCGGCTGCGAGTGACAGGACCAAGCGTTTCATGGTGGTTCCTCCGCGAAGCCTTTGGGGTCGATCCTGGCCCTCCGGACCTCGTGGTGCCGGAAGTCGCCGGGCGCGGGCCCCCTTGCCCGTGCCTGACCCTATAGACTCCCCGGGGCTTGGCAGAAATGTGGCGACGCCCCGACAATGTGCGGCTTACTCTCAACGGCCGAATGCTCGATCTGGCCGAATATCCAATGGAGAAGCTGGCTTCCCGGGTCGGCACGCCGTTCTACCTCTACGACGGCGGGGCGCTCCGAACCGCCGCGGCGGGATTCGCCGATGCGGTGAGCGGCCATGGGACCTCCGGCCGCTACGCGATGAAGGCGAATTCCGGGCACAGGATTCTCGCCGTCATGCGCGACGCGGGGATGTCGATCGACGCGGTCAGCGGAAACGAGGTGCTCCGCGCGCGCCGCGCCGGGTTCCCCGGGGGGTTCGAGCCGCCCGCGATCCTCCTCACGTCCGATGTCTTTCGCGACAACGCGCTCGAGACGGTGCTCCGGGAGCGCGTCACGCCCAACCTGGGCTCCCCGGGAATGCTCGGGGCGTTGCGGGAGGCGGGATATCGCGGCCCGATCGCGGTGCGGGTGAACCCCGGGTTCGGGCAGGGGCACGTGGAGGCGTGCGACACCGGCGGCCCCTCCTCGAAACACGGAATCTGGCCCGACCGACTCGAGGAGATGAGGCGCGAGGCGTCGAGCGTGGATCTCAGGATCACGCTCCTCCACACGCACGTGGGCACCGGACCCGCGGTGCGCGAGTTCGACACCAACGCCGCACGTCTCGTCGAGTTCTTCGAGCGCCTCCTTCCGGACTTTCGGGACGTCGAGGCGGTCAGCCTGGGGGGTGGGATCCCGCATCCGTACCGCCCCGGCGAGGCGGCCTACGATCTCGTCTCGCTCCGCGCGCTCATGAAGCGCGCCACGGCCTCGCTGAGCGCCAGGGCGGGTAGGCCCATCCGCGTGGAGGTCGAGCCGGGCCGGTTCCTGGTCGCCGGGAGCGCCGCGCTCATCGCGCGGGTCACGGACGTGAAGGAAACCCGCGCGAACGATCGGGGGCCGGGCCACACGTTCGTGATGGTGGATGCCGGCTTCTGCGATCTCCTGCGCCCGGCGTTCTACGGCGCCTACCACCACATCGAGGTCCTGGGGCCGCGCGCTTCGCGTCCCCCCGAGCCCTGCGTCGTGGCCGGCCCTCTCTGCGAGAGCGGGGATGTGTTCACGCGGGGGGAGGAGGAGCTGCTCCAGCCCCGCGAGATGCCGAGGCCCGAGGCCGGCGATCTGATCGCCCTCCACGACGCCGGCGCGTACGGCTCGGCGATGGCCATGAACTACCTCTCGATCGGCCGGGCGCCGGAGGTGTGGTGGGAACGGGGGAGCGCGAGCCTCGTGACCCGACGCGAGGCGCTGGAGGACGTCGTCGCGGCCGAGTGCGACGAGCCGCTCTAGACACCGAAAAATAGGAGAGGCGGCCCGGGAGCCTCTCGGCCGCCCGAACCGCCTCGTCGCCTGTGGTGCGCTTAGTTGATCTTGCGAACGTTCGCCGCCGCGAGGCCCTTCGGGCCGCGCGTGACTTCGAACGTCACTTGATCACCGTCGCCGAGGCTCTTGAAGCCGTCGCCCTCGATCGCGGAGTAGTGGACGAATACGTCCTCACCCTCACTCTGCGCGATGAAGCCGAAGCCCTTCGCCTCGTTGAACCACTTCACGGTGCCAGTATTCACTGGATTCCCTTTCCTGGTCGAACGCCGTCGGACGCGACGGCTGCGCCCCGGTCGGACAGACCGGGCATCGGATCAGAGGACGCGCGACCATGAAAAAAGGCCGTCAGCTCGTCGCTGGCGGCCTGAATCTGCATTCTCGCGGACTTCCACCTGCTACCGAATCACTGCATTGGATGCGGGGGATCGGATCGAGGTTCAGCCATCGGGCTTGCGAAAGCGCCGCGCCGTCGGTACGCTCCGGCCTCCATGCGCCCCATTCTCCTCCTGATCCTCACTCTCGTTCTCGCCCCCGTGGCGCGGGCGGGAGCGGCCGTGCCCTCCGAGGCGCCACTCAGTCCCGGCGCGCACCACATCATGATCGATGGCGTCGAGATCACCTACCATGTGGCCGGCGCGGGGCCCGTGGTCGTCGTGCACCCCGGCGGGCCCGGGATCGAGTGGTCCTTCGTGCGCATGCCACGCCTCGAGAAGCTCGCGACCGCCGTGTACCTCGAGCCCGTCGGCACGGGCGCGTCGGGCCGGCTGACCGATCCACGCGGATACACGATCGATCGCTACGTGGGCGACGTCGAGGGATTGCGCGCCCACCTCCGCCTCCAGAAGTTCGTCTTGCTGGGCCATTCCCACGGCGGGTTCGTGGCGCAGGCCTACGCGCTGGCGCATCCCGACCACCTTCGCGGCCTCATCCTCTACGACACCTCGCCCACGACCGGCCCGGAATGGCAGAAGGACGTGGAGGCGAACGTGCAGTGGTTCAAGAACGAGCCCTGGTTCGCGGAGGCGCAGGACGGCCTCGCGCACGAGACGTCCGCCAACACGGACGAGGAGATCACGGTGATCTTCCGCCACGAGATGCCGCTCTATTTCGCGAACTGGACGGCGCACGCCAAGGATTACGAGCCCTACCGCGCCAGGGTGCGCCTCTCGGTGGCTCCCGGCAAGGCCACCACCG
>DASQBE010000047.1:0-7699 GCA_035635355.1 Binatia bacterium
TCGTCCGGAAAGAGCTCTACACCTTCCAGGATCGGAAGGGGCGGTCGCTGACGCTGCGACCCGAGGGCACGGCGCCCTTGGTGCGCTCGTATCTCGAGAACGCGACCCTTCGCGCCGAGTCTCCGGCGCGGCTCTACTACATGGGTCCGATGTTCCGCTACGAGCGTCCGCAGGCGGGGCGCTACCGTCAGTTCTGGCAGATCGGCTCGGAGCTTCTGGGCTCGGCCAAGCCGGAGGCGGACGCCGAGATGATCGATCTCTTCCGCGCGATCCTCGCGGACGTGGGGCTTCGCGACGTGACGGTGCTCCTGAATTCCCTGGGAGACACGGTCTGCCGGCCCCGCTATCGGGAGGCGATCCGCGCGTATTTCAAGCAGCACGAGGACCGCCTCTGCGGGGACTGCAAGGAGCGCCTCGAGACGAATCCGCTTCGCATCCTGGACTGCAAGGTCCCCTCGTGCGCCCCCGTGATCGCGGGCGCCCCGAGCGTCCTCGACTCGCTCTGCCCGGAATGCGCCGAGCACTTCGAGGGGGTGAAGCGGGCGCTCACGGCCCTGGACATCCGCTACGAGGTGGCCCCGCGGCTGGTGCGCGGGCTGGACTACTACACGCGCACCGTCTTCGAGATCCACGCGGCGAATCTGGGCGCGCAGAACGCGGTGGGCGGCGGCGGTCGCTACGACCAGCTGGTGAAGGATTTCGGCGGGCCCGACACGCCCGCGATCGGGTTCTCGATCGGGATGGAGCGGCTGCTCCTGGCCGTCGGCGAGGAGTCCTGGCCCGGGCCGGCGAAGCCGGATGTCTGCGTCATCGCGCTCGAGCCGGGCGCCGTCCTCGAGGCCCAGGCCCTGGCGCGCGCGCTCCGCGGTCTGGCCCAGGAGCCCTCGCGGCGACGCGCGCTCGTCGCGCTCGTGGACACGGCCGGGCGCAGCGCCAACGCGCAGATGAAGTGGGCCTCCAGGGTCCAGGCCCGATGGGCCGTCTTCGTTCCCCCGGGAGCGGAGGGATACGCGGTGCGGGACATGACGAAGGGCTTGGACGAGGAGCGGCAGCCCTCGATCGAGGCGTTGCGGGGCTGGCTCTCGGAGCGCCGTGACGCGGTCGAGGCCGTCCGGGGATGATCGAGCCGCTGCGGGGAAGAAAGCGCACGCACCGCTGCGGCGATCTCCGGCCCGAGCACGCGGGACAGCGGGTCCGGCTCATGGGCTGGGCGCACCGCGTCCGCGACCACGGCGGCGTGCTCTTCCTCGACCTCCGCGATCGCTACGGCATCACGCAGGTGGTGTTCCGCCCCGAGAAGCTCGCGGCCCCGGTGCTCGAGAGAGCCCGCACGATCGGAAGCGAGTACGTGGTGCTGGTCGAGGGGGACGCGAAGACGCGGCCGCCCGGCAGCGAGAACATGGATCTGAAGACGGGAAGCATGGAGGTGGAGGCGGTCGATCTGGCCATCCTCAACGTGAGCCGCACGCCTCCCTTCCCGCTGGACGACGAAGGAACCGCGTCGGAGGATCTGAGGCTCCGGTACCGCTACCTGGACCTCCGCCGCGAGACCCTCAAGAACAGCATCATCTTCCGGCACAATCTCGCCCGCAGCGTGCGCGAGTACCTCTCGGACGAGGGGTTTCTCGAGATCGAGACCCCGCTCCTCGTGAAGCCCACGCCGGAGGGCGCGCGCGACTACGTCGTGCCTGCGCGGCTCCACCCCGGCAAGTTCTACGCGCTCCCGCAGTCGCCGCAGCTCTACAAGCAGATCCTCATGGTCGCCGGCTTCGATCGCTACTTCCAGATCGCGCGCTGCCTGCGCGACGAGGATCTCCGCGCCGACCGCCAGCCCGAGTTCACGCAGATCGATCTCGAGATGACCTTCGTGACCGAGGACGACGTCTTTCAAGTCGTCGAGGGGACGCTCCAGTCCATCTTCCGCCGCGACCTCGGGCGCGAGCTCAGCGCTCCCTTCCCGCGCATCACCTACGACGACGCCATGGCCCGGTTCGGGAGCGACAAGCCGGACCTGCGCATTCCCTTCGAGATCCGGGACGTCACCGAGGTCGCGGGGGAGAGCGCGTTCGAGGTGTTCCGCGCCGCGAAATCGAGCGCGCCCGGGACCGCCACGCTCCTCCTCCCCGTGCCCGGCCTCGCCACCGCCTCGCGCCGCGAGATCGACGGTTACGAGGCGTCCGCGAAGCAGGCGGGCGCCCCGGGTCTCGCCTGGGCGCGCGTCAAGGGGGCGGCCCTGGACGGCGGCGTCGCGAAGCACATCGGGCCGGACCTCGTGCCGAAGCTCCTCGGCGCCGCGGGCGCCAAGGACGGGGACCTCCTCCTCTTCGCGTCGGGCCCGCGCGCGCTCGCGCAGCGGGTGCTGGGGCTCCTGCGCACGCAGATCGGGAACGCCGCCTTCAAGCTGGACGATCAGGATTTCAGATTTGTCTGGGTGCACCGGTTTCCGCTCTTCGAGCGGTTGCAGAATCACGACGCGTGGGGACCGGCGCACCACATCTTCACCATGCCGCTCGACGAGGACCTCGCGTACATCGAATCGGACCCCGGACGCGTGCGCGCCCAGCTCTACGACCTGGCCGCGAACGGAAACGAGCTGGCCAGCGGAAGCATTCGGATCCACCGCAAGGACATCCAGGAGTCCGTGATGCGCACCATCGGGATGAAGGCCGAGGAAGCCCAGCTCAAGTTCGGGTTCCTGCTCGAGGCCTTCGAGTACGGGGCGCCGCCGCACGGCGGGATCGCGCTGGGTCTCGACCGGCTGGTGGTTCTCTTCCACGGGGGGGACTCCATCCGCGACGCGATCGCGTTTCCCAAGACCGCCAGCGCGACCTCGCTCATGGACGGCGCGCCCGCGCCGATCGACCCGGCGGACCTCGAGGAACTCGGGATTCGCATCCAACCCTGACCTGGTATCCTTCCTGCTCTTACCCGGGAGGGACCCGACCGGGCTTGACTTGGCCCGTGGGCGCTCCTAGGTTAAACGGAGGGATCGGGGCCGGGAAGCCCACCCCCATACTATCGTAAGTGATACAATCAAATAACTTACCTACAATTGGCCGCAATCGGGGCGAGCCAGCCTCGGCCAGGGCTGAATTGCCACCGGCCCGTTCCGGGACGGTGAAGGCTTGGCCGGGTCGCCGCACCCTGGCCGCGGTGATGCTCCTGGGCGCGACGGCCCTCGGTGCGCCCGGCTGCGGGCAGGCGACGGTCCCGTGCCCTACGCCCACCACCCAGCTCGACCGGTTGCGCGATGAAACCGGGCGCCTGCGCGAGGATGCCGATCGGGCGAACACCGAGGAGGGGGCCTGGGACGCGCGCAAGGAGGCCGCGGCGCAGCGGGTTTCGGATATCCAGGCGCGGCTCGACTCCCTCGCGGCCGTGCGCCATCATTGAGCGTTCGTTGGCTTCAGGGGGCCGCACTGCTCCTGGCCCTCGCGGCATCTATAGAGGGATGCGGGAAACCCGTCCTGCGCGTCGCGGACGCCTCGCTGGGGGACTACTACTCCGATAGGGAATTCAAGAAGCTGAGCAAGGACCAGAGAGCCGAATACTGCGCGGAGCTGGCGAGGCAGGACTCCGTCTACAAGGGGGAGCTCCTCGCCCTGAGACAGGAGCTGGATCAGACCCAGGCCCGCTCGCTTCGGCTGCGCGCGGCGGGGGACTCGCTCTTCGCGGTGGGGACCGCCCTCGAGGCGAGGGTCGCGGCAGGCGCAACGCCCGGCCCGGACCCGGGCCAAGGGACGCGCCACGTGGTGCGGCGGGGCGAATCCCTCTGGGCCATCAGCGCCTCTCCGGACGTGTTCGGCAAGGGCAGTCGCTGGCGCAAGCTCTACGAGTCGAATCGCGCGCACATCAAGAACCCCGACCTCATCCACCCAGGACAGGAGCTCTCCATCCCGAGATGACCGACGAGACGAAGGACGGAAGGAAGGAAGCGACGAGGCTGGTGGGGATCCAGGACCTGGACCCGCTCTCCCTTTTCGGCAAGAACGATTCGAATCTGAGGCTGGTGGAGCGGAGCTACCCCGTGCAGCTCACCTACCGCGACGGCTCGCTGGCGGTGCGTGGCGAGCCTGCGACGGTCGACGAGGTCGCCGCCATCCTGGGCTCGCTCGCGGAGCTGGTCCGGAAGGGCGCGGTGCTGGAGGAGCACGACGTTCACAATTTCATCGGCGTCACCGATGCCGGCGAGCGCGAGGAGTCGCTCCAGATCTACGAGCGCCCCGTGCTCTTCTCCTTCGACAAGCGCACGCTCCGCGTCAAGACGCTGGGCCAGGCGCGCTACGTCTCCGCGCTCCAGAAGCACGACATCGTGTTCGCGATCGGTCCCGCCGGGACGGGGAAGACCTACCTCGCCGTGGCCGCGGCGGTGCACGCCTTGAAGTCGCGCCAGGTCGAGCGGATTCTCCTGGTGCGGCCCGCCGTCGAGGCGGGGGAGAGCCTGGGATTCCTTCCGGGGGACATGAAGGAGAAGGTGGATCCCTATCTGCGCCCGCTCTACGACGCGCTCAACGATCTTCTCTCCTTCGAGAAGATCCGGAGATTTCTGGACCTCGGCGTCATCGAGGTGGCGCCGCTCGCGTACATGCGCGGGCGCACCCTCAACAACGCGTTCGTGATCCTGGACGAGGCCCAGAATACGACCGTGGGGCAGATGAAGATGTTCCTCACGCGGCTGGGCTACGGCTCGAAAGCGGTGATCACCGGGGACGTGACCCAGATCGATCTCGGCGTGGAGCACGCCTCGGGGCTGGTGGAGATCCAATCCATCCTGCACGACGTGCCGGGGATCGAGTTCGTCTACCTCACCGACCGCGACGTCGTCCGCCATAACCTGGTTCGCGAGATCATCCGCGCGTTCGATTCGCACGAGAAGGCGAACGAGCACAAGAGGGGATCCAATGGGCGGTGAGCCCCTCCGGGTGCTCGAGCCGCGCCGTCGCGATCCGGCCGGCTTCGTCCGCCGGCTGGTGCGCCTGACCTGGCGTTTCCGCCGGGCGACCCTTCTCGCGGGCTTCCTCCTCTTCGCCTGCCTCCTCTTCCCGAGGGAGTCGAGCTTCGAGGTCATGACCCTTCGCGAGGGGTACCCGGCGAAGCGGGACCTCATCGCGCCGTTTCAGTTCTATCTGCTCAAGGACCGAGACCTCCTTCGCCAGGAGCAGACCGTGGCCGCGCGCCGCATCGCGCCCGTCTTCTCGGTGGACGAAAGCGTGGAGACGCGCGTGAGGACCTCCCTCGATTCGCTCCGGGTCCAGACCGAGAGCGCATCCCTCATGCCGCGCGCGGTGGACCGCATCCGCGCTCTGGGGCTCTCGAGGGACGCGGTGCGGGCGTTCGACGGGCCCGAGGGGCGGCGCATCGCGACCGTGGCACTCCGGATCGCCGACCGCGTCTACGAAGCGGGGCTCCTGTCCGAGCGTGAAGCCGCGCGCGCCGAGACGGATTCACCGGTGGCCGGCGTGGAACGAAACGGGGTGCGCGTGGCCACGCCCTGGTCTCTGCTCTACGACCGGGCCGCGGTTCGCGATCTCGCCTGGACCGAGGGCCAGGCCGCCTTCCCCACCCGCCCCGAGGCGGCGCAGGCCCTGCAAGAGCTGGCCACCGCCTCGTTCCAGCCCAGCCTCCGCTACGAGGCTTCCACGACCGAGGCCCTGAGGGCGCAGGCGCGGGAGGGAGTCAACCAGTACGAGGGCGTCGTTCAGAAGGACGAGAAGATCATCGGGAGCCATGAACTCGCCACGCGCGACCACATCCGGAAGCTGGAGTCGCTGCGCGCGTGGAGCGCGCGCGTGCAGGGGGCGTCCAACTTCCGCGCCCAGATGCCCGGCCTCCTGGGGCGCGCCGCGCTGATCGCGTTCCTGCTCTTCGGATTCCTGGGATATCTGAGGGTGCACCACCGTCCGGTCTACGAAGACACGTCGATGCTCCTCCTGATCGGGATCCTGACCGCCGCGGTGCTGGGGGTGGGCTGGGCGATCGTGAACCGGATCGGCGGCTACGAGATGCTGATCCCGACCACGGTCCTCTCGCTCACGGTCGCCGTGCTGTTCGGGCAGGAGCTGGCCTTCGTGGGGACGCTGGTGGTCTCGCTTCTCGTCGCCGTGGTGTACGGCCTGGGGCTTCCGTTCCTCACGGGAAGCGCGCTCGCGGGGATCGCCGCCATCGCCACCGCCTCCGGCGTTCGCCGCAGGCGCGACTTCTACCTCCCCATGCTCATCGTCGCGATCGCCTACGCGTTCGCGATCGGGGCGATGGGGCTGGTGGACGGCGCGCGGTGGGACACCCTGATCCGCCGCATGGCCTGGGGCGTGGTGGCGGGATTCGGCTCGGTGCTCCTGGTGACGCTGCTCCTCCCGCTCCTGGAATTGCTCTTCTCGGTCACGACCGACATCACCCTGCTGGAGCTGGCGGACCTGAACCGGCCGATCCTGCGTCGACTCATGCTCGAGGCGCCGGGCACGTATCATCACAGCCTGGTCGTGGGAAGCCTCTCCGAGGCGGGCGCGGAAGCGGTGGGAGGAAATCCGCTCCTGTCCCGGGTTGCGGCCTATTACCACGACATCGGAAAGATCGACAAGGCGGAGTACTACGTGGAGAACCAATCCAGCGCCCGGAGCCGCCACGAGAAGCTCTCGCCGACCATGAGCTGCCTCATCATCGAGGCGCACGTGCGGGAGGGGGCGGAGATCGCCCGGCGCGAGAAGCTTCCGAAGGCGATCCTGAACGGAATCCTCGAGCACCACGGCACGACGCTCATGAGCTTCTTCTATCACAAGGCGCATCAAGCGGACTCCAACGTGGAGGAGCGCGATTTCCGCTATCCTGGCCCCAAGCCTCGCTCCAAGGAGACGGCGGTGCTCATGCTGGCGGACGCGGTGGAAGCCGCGTCCCGCTCGCTCACCGAGCCGACGCCGAGCCGCATCCGGGGCGTGGTGACGCGGATTCTCGACGCGCGCGTGGAGGACGGCCAGCTCGATGAAAGCCCGATCACGTTCGAAGACCTCGCGAAGATCCGGGAGGGATTCATCCCCATCCTCACGGCGCTCTTCCACGCGCGCGTCCACTACCCGGGCGCCCCGACCTCCGAGGACAAGCGCCGGGTCGCGGACGAGGAGCGCGGGCGGTCCGCGCCCGGGCGCGGCCGCGCCCAGGACGAGCGTCGCGTCCACGGAGAGAAATCACGGCTTAAGATCGACCACTCTTAGGGCGCTGCTCCGGCGCGCGCTCCGGATCCTGGGCTTTCCGCGCGCCTCGGTATCGCTCGTCCTCACCGACGATGCGCGGATCCGGGTCCTGAACCGGGATTTCCTCGAGACCGACCACCCCACCGACGTCCTCTCCTTTCCGCTCGCCGAGCCCGGCGATCTCGCCGACCGGGGCCGCGACCTCTTTCTCGGGGAGATCTACATCTCGGTCGAGACGGCGCGAGCGCAGGCGAGAGCCGCCCGGCGGCCCTTCCCGCGCGAGGTCGCCCACCTCGTGATCCACGGGCTCCTGCACCTCATCGGCCACGACCACGCGAGCCCCGCCGAGCGAAGGAGGATGCGAGCCGTCGAGTCGCGCCTCTTGCGCGAACTGGGCCCGATGCTATGATGGCCGATCTATCGTCCGCGTGAATTCCAATCTCCCAACCATGAATCGGTCGCAAACCCAACCCACCATGTGGAAACGAATCCGCATCGCATTCTTCACCGGGCTC
>DASQBE010000048.1:0-15080 GCA_035635355.1 Binatia bacterium
CGCGACCCGGGTGGTCTCGCGCGCCGCGTGCGGCGCCCCTAGACGTGGGCCACTCGCCGCTCCGTCCGCTCCGCCAGAAGCTCGAGGTCCTGGCCCTTCGCTCGATGGGCCTCCTCGCGCGCTCTCTCCCGTTCCCGTGGACCAGCGCGCTCGGGGCAGGCGTCGGCCTTCTCGCGTTCCAATTCATGGGCCGCCGCCGCCGCATCGCGATCGAGAACATCACGCGGGCCCTGGGGCCCGAGATCGACGGCGCCTCCGCGCGCGATCTGGCGCGCCGGACCTTCGCGCAGATCGGACGCTCGTTCCTGGAATTCCTCGCGCTCCCGCGTCTGGGCCCCCGGGGCATCCTGGCGCGCGTCGAGCTGGTCGGGTACGAGCCCGTGCTCGAGTGGGCCCGGAGAGGCCAGGGCGCGGTCGTGCTCACCGCGCACTATGGAAACTGGGAGATGCTCGGGGCGTCGATGCGGGCGATGGGGGCGCCGATGCAGTACCTCCTGCCGCCCCAGTCGAACGAGGGGAGCGATTCCTATTTCGACGGGATCCGCGAGCGTCTCGGCATTCCCTCGGTAAAGATCGGGTATGGGATGCGCGACGCCTTGAGGGCGCTCCGCTCGGGCGCGTTCCTGGGGATGCTCCCCGACCAGGACGCGCGGCGGGTCGGGATCCACGTGCCCTTCTTCGGCCGGCCCGCCTCGACCCACACGGGGCCCGCGCGGCTCGCGTACCGGACCCGCTCCCCGATCGCGATCGGCCTGATCGAGCGCGAGAAAGGGGCGCGCTTTCGCTCCCGGCTCATCGCCACGCTCGCGCCGAATCCCATGGAGGACGAATCGCGCGAGGTGGAGCGGCTCACGCGCGCCATCAACGAGGCCATCGAGGCGGGCGTGCGCCGGCGCCCCGACCACTGGTACTGGATCCACCGCCGCTGGAAAACTCCGCCCCCTACGACGTGAATCCGATGTCCCCCTTCGCGGGTGTCTCGAACGTCTTGATCTTCCCGAACTGCTCCTCGTACTTCTTCACGTTGGTCTCGAGCGCCGTGAGCAGGGAGCGCACGTTGGGCGGGGTCATGACCACGCGCGCGAACACCTTGCTCTTGGGATTTCCCGGCAGGATCCGCGCGAAGTCGAGCACGAACTCCGACAGAGAGTGGCTGATCAGCACGAAGTTCGAGTAGATGCCCTCCGCCTCCTTCTCGCCCAGCTCCATGTTGATCGAGCCGGGCGGCCCCTCACGCTTGGCGTTCATCCGTAACCCTCCTTTTTTCAGATAGTTGCGTCTGCAATGCCGTCTCAAGATATCGCCTAAGCTGCCGTAAATCAATCTGATAGGGCGGCGTGTGCCGGCAGGCGCTTGAGGGGGTACCTTCCTGGAGGGCAAGCGATGGGCGCGAAGCGGGTGGGGTCGGCGCGGGTCGAAGAACAGATCGTCGTCGCCTGGAAGCGGTACGCGGATCGGAAGGCCCAGGGGCTGCACCGTGTCGCCGAAGGTGCTTGTTACATGGAGTCTCGCCCGTGCCCGTTCGAGGCCCGGCCCGATTTCGAGACCCGGTTCGCGCAGGATTGCGTCCACTGCTCGCGGATTCAAGGGGCGGTGGAGGAGATCAAGGCGCCTCCGGAGGGAGCCACCGGCATCGTTCCCACGCTGCCCCTTCTCTTCCACCTTCTGGAGGAGGAGGCGAAGGCCGTCCGCAGGGAGCACGAGGACGGGCTCGAGGACGAGGCGGAGCGCTACAAGAGCGCCGGCTTCCTCTTCCGCTCCATCCCGCTCATGCACGTCGCGCTCACCCACGATCGGATCGGTCGGCTCCTGCTCACCGCGATCGGCGGGGCCTTCGCGCAGGAAGCGGACACGATCCTCCTGTTCCGGATCGTCTCGGAGGGAACGGCGCTCGAGCTGGCCGACAGCTTCCGCCGGGCGGACCGCTCGGATCCCGACGCGCCCGAACGGACCCCGCTCGATCTCGACACGTTCGAGGCCGAGGGCGGTTTCTCGGGCGACGTCTTCGCGCGGCTGCGGGAAGAGCGGCTGCCCATGGAGCCCAACCGCGATCTCCTCTCGGACGCCGTCTTCGACGGCCGCGTCTCGGTGGTCCTGAGTCCTCAGCGGGAGCTCCGGCTTCCGGAGCGCGTCGTCGAGTCCCTTCCCGAGGGCGCCGTCCTCGTGCTGCCCCTCTTCGGCCGCGAGAAGGTGCTCGGCGTTCTCGTGATCTCCCAGGCGGCGGGCCATTCCGGCTGGACCGCGGACCAGATCGAGCTCCTGAGCGCGATCGCGGCCCAGGCCGGGATCGCGCTGGAGGGGAACACGGTGCTCGACGTCGTGCGCCGCCGCGGCGCCGCGGTCCGGTCCGCCATCGACTTCAGCCGCGTGGCGGCCCTGCCGTCCCGCCCCGATGTCCGCGCGGAGCAGGCCCTCCGGGCCCTCCTCTTCGCGGCCCAGGCCGCGGGGGGTGTGGCGTGGGTGCTCGGGGAGGAGGGCACGCTCGAGCTCGCGCACGTGCACGCGGTGGATCCGGGCTCGACGCAGGATCTGGCGGCCATGGGGGCGTGGTTCCTCCAGTGGTTCGAGGCGGACTCCAAGCCCATCGCGGCGGACGGCGTGAGCGAGGATCCGCGCTTCTCGGGGACGCCGCCCGAGGACTGGCGCTGCCTCCTGGCGGCGCCGATTCACGGCGGTGAGAAGATCACCGGCGTCCTGCTCGTCTTCAACAAGACGGGCGGCACCCAGGACGATCCGCTCACCTTCGATGCCGAGGACGCGCGCGTCGCCGAGCTGATCGCGGCCATCGCCTCCCTTTCCGACACGCGCTTCTCGCAGGAAGAGACCCTCCGCGTGAAGGACCGCCGGCTTCACGAGGTGGAGGCGCAGCTCCGCCATGCTGAGAAGCTCGCGGTCGTGGGCGAGCGCGGAGTTCAGGTCGCGCAGGACGTGCGGAACCCGGTCGCCGCGATCACCGCCTTCGCGAAGCGGGTCTTGAAATCGCTCACGGCGAAGGATCCCAACCGCGAATACCTCGAGATCATCCTGCGCGAGACCGAGCGACTGGAGCGGGTGCTGGGCGAGCAGGTGGCGCTGGCCCAGATGACGCGTCCCCGCCTCAAGCTCGAGAACCTGAACGCCCTCGTGCAGGACGTGCTGCAGTCGCAGGCGGAGGATCTGGTGCGCCGCCGGGTGCGGCTCCTGAAACGGCTCTCGCCCGACGTGCCGACCCTGCTCCTCGACAACGAGAAGATGCGGCAGGTCCTCGTGAACGTGCTGAGCTACGCGCTCCACTCGGTCCCGAGCGGGGGGCGCGTCCGCGTCGAGACGCGCGCGGCGCAGGGCGCCGTGCAGGCGGAGATCGCGCACGACGGACCCAAGGTGGCCGGCGAGGCGCTGGACCGGCTCTTCGTTCCGTTCTCCACCTCGCGCCGTTACGGCGCCGGAGTGGGCCTGGCCATGGCGTATCAGATCGTGCGGGAGCACGGTGGGGAGATCCGGGCCCGGAGCGAAGGGGACTGGAGCAGCATCGTCACGATCTATCTGCCGACGAGGGAGAATGACGACCGCAGGAGACGTCCGGACCGCCGCGACACGCGCTCCGACCGGCGCCGCAGGCTCGCCTAGCCGTTGACCTTGCCGGGGTGCCATGGTAAGGTTCCCGTCCGGCGCGACCCTAGCTCAGTTGGTAGAGCACCACGCTGAAAACGTGGGTGTCCGCAGTTCGATTCTGCGGGGTCGCACCATTCATTTTCATGAGGGATTCCCCCCACGGTAGAGCTTCGCGACTCACGAATTCCAAGCTGGTGTAGCTCAGCTGGTAGAGCACGTCACTCGTAATGACGGGGTCACCGGTTCGATTCCGGTCACCAGCTCCATTCCCGGGTCGGCCGGCCCGAACCCTCGGCCGTTCGTCATGACAACCAGCCTCCACGCCGCGCGCCCCCTCGAGGGGACGCGGCTGCCTCGAACGCGGAGCTCATTCACGGATGACTGAACGCTTCGGCAACGATCCGTTGCACGGCCTCATGGTCAGCGCCTCCGGGGTGCGAGGGATCGTGGGGCAGACCCTGACGCCCGACGTGGTGCTGCGGGTCGCGGGCGCGCACGCGTCCTTTCTCGATCCGGGTCCGGTCGTGGTCGGCCGCGACACCCGGCCGAGCGGGATGTGGGTCTCGCGCCTGACGGAGGCGGCCCTGATGGCCTCCGGACACGACGTGATCGACGTGGGGGTCGCACCCACGCCGACCATCCTCTTCGCCATCCGCCACCACGGCGCCTCGGGCGGGATCGCGATCACCGCGAGCCACAATCCCGCGCCCTGGAACGCGCTCAAGCTCTTCGGCCCGGGCGGAACCTTCCTGGCGCCGGCGCAATCGGAAGAGGTGGCGCGTCGCGCGAGGCAGGGACGCGCGGCGTGGGTGCCGAACGAGAAGGTCGGGGAATACCGCGAGGATCCGGGCGCGATCGAGCGGCATCGAAACGCGATCCTGGCCCTGCCGGGATTCGACCGCGACCGCATCCGGAAGCGGCGTTTCCGCGTCGTGGTGGACGCGACGAACGGGGCCGGGTCGATCGCGACCCCGGCCCTGCTCGAGGCCCTGGGCTGCACCGTGGAACGGCTCTACTGCGAGCCGGACGGCCGCTTCCCCCGCGTCGCGGAGCCGCTGCCCGAGCATCTCGGCGCGCTCGGCGATCGAGTCCGCGCGACGGGGGCCGCGATCGGGTTCGCGAACGACCCCGACGCCGACCGCCTCGCGATCGTGGACGAGCGGGGCAACCCCATCGGGGAGGAGCGGACGCTCCAGATCGCGGTCGACTGGGCGCTGGCGCGCGCGCCGGGCCCGGTGGCGGTAAACGCCTCCACGTCGATCGGCGTCGAGCTCATCGCGCGGCGGTACGGCGCGACGGTCCACCGCACCAAGATCGGCGAGGCGCACGTCGCGCAGAAGCTGATCGAGATCGGGGGCGCGATCGGCGGCGAGGGGAACGGCGGCGTCATCTATCCCGCGCTCCACGCCACCCGCGACGCGCTTCTCGCGGCCGCGATCACCATGGATTGGCTCGCGGCCGAGGAGCGCCCGCTGAGCGCGCGCGCGGCGGAGCTGCCGCCCGTGACCATGGTGAAGCGCAAGCTCGACGTGAAGCTGGAGGACGTGGGCGCCCTTCAAGACGCGCTGGCCCGGGCCTTTCCGGACGGAGAGCGCAATGTTCTGGACGGGGAAAAGTACCTCTGGGAAGATTGCTGGGTTCAGGTGCGCGCGTCGGGTACGGAGCCCATCGTGAGGATTCTCGCGGAAGCTCGAACCAGGGAGCAAGCCGAGTCGTTGGCCGACCGGGCCGGCGAAGCGGTGGAGCGTTCCCAGACGCACGCGCGGACGCGTTAGGGGAGAGGAGTCATCATGTGTGGCATCGTCGGGTACGTCGGCTCGCAGGAATCGCTGCCCATCCTGATCGAGGGGCTGAGGCGGCTCGAATATAGAGGCTACGATTCGGCGGGCGTTGCCGTCCTGAACGGACGGGGGCTCGTGGTCGAGAAGGCCGCCGGGAAGATCGCGGTCCTCGAAGGACGCCTGGAGAACGCCAAACCCAAGGGCTCGCTCGGCATCGCGCACACCCGCTGGGCCACCCACGGGGAGCCGAACACGATCAACGCGCACCCGCACGTGGACTGCGACGGGAACATCGCCGTGGTTCACAACGGGATCATCGAGAACTACGTCACGCTCAAGAAGAAGCTCGTGCAGGAGGGCCACCGCTTCACGACCGACACCGACACGGAAGTGCTGGCCCACTTGATCGAGAAGTACTTCGAAGGGAACCTGGAGCGCGCCGTCGCGGCCGCGCTGCAGCACGTCACCGGTACCTACGGCATCGCGGTCATCTCGAGCGCCGATCCCGGCAAGATCGTGGGCGCGCGCCACGGGAGCCCGCTGGTGGTCGGCATCTGCGATTCCGAGTACATCCTGGCCTCCGATGTCTCCGCGATCATCCGCCACACGAACCAGGTGGTCTACCTGGACGACGGCGAGATGGTCGTGCTCACGCCCGCCGGGATCCAGACGACGACCATCCGCGAGGAGACCGTCAGCAAGCGCGTGGAGACCGTGGATTGGGACCTCGACATGATCGAGAAGGCGGGCTTCCCGCACTTCATGCTGAAGGAGATCTTCGAGCAGCCCCAGTCGCTCCGGAACACGCTGCGCGGCCGCCTGATTCTTGAGGAAGGAACCGCGCGCCTGGGCGGCCTCAACATGTCTCCGGCCGAGCTTCGCGCGATCACGCGCGTCGTCATCACCGCCTGCGGGACGTCCTGGCACGCCGGGATGATCGGCGAGTACATGATCGAGGAGCTGGCGCGGATTCCGGTGGAGGTGGAGTACGCCTCCGAGTTCCGCTATCGGAATCCCATCCTCGAGCCGGGCACCCTGGTCATCGCCATCAGCCAATCGGGGGAGACCGCGGACACGCTGGCCGCCATGCGCGAGGCCAAGAGGCGCGGCGCGCGCGTGCTCGGCTTCTGCAACGTGGTCGGGAGCACGATCGCGCGCGAGTCCGACGGCGGCGTCTACATCCACGCGGGCCCCGAGATCGGGGTCGCGTCGACGAAGGCGTTCACGTCCCAGGTCGCCGCGCTGGCGCTCCTCACCCTCTATCTGGGCCGCCTCGGCGAGCTCTCCTCCGAGCTGGGCGCCGAGCTGACACGCGAGCTGGCGGTGATCCCCGAGAAGATCGAGCGTATCCTGGCGGGGGCGGACAAGGTCAAGGCGATCGCGAAAGCCTACGCGCACCACAACAACTTCCTCTACCTGGGGCGCGGCTACAACTTCCCGGTGGCGCTCGAGGGCGCCCTGAAGCTCAAGGAGATCTCCTACATCCACGCCGAGGGCTATCCGGCGGCGGAGATGAAGCACGGCCCCATCGCCCTGATCGACCAGAACATGCCGGTCGTGTTCATCTGCACTCAGGATTCCGCCTACGAGAAGGTTCTGAGCAACATGGAGGAGGTCCGGGCGCGCCGCGGCAACATCATCGCGATCGCCTCGGAGGGGGACGACCACGTCGCGACCAAGGCGGACCAGGTGATCTACATCCCGAAAACCCTCGGGCCGCTGACGCCGCTCCTCGCGGTGCTGCCGCTCCAGCTCCTCTCGTACTACATCGCCGTCGAGCGCGGGTGCGACGTGGATCAGCCGCGGAACCTGGCCAAGAGCGTCACCGTCGAGTGAGCCAGGACCCCCGGACGGCCATCCAGACACCCAACGCCCCCGCGGCGATCGGCCCCTACGCGCAGGCCCGCACCGGCCCCCTGTCCGGTCGATGGCTCGCCTCGTCGGGTCAGGTGGGACTCGACCCCGCGACCGGGAAGCTCGTTCCCGGCGGCGTGGCCGCCGAGACCGAGCGCGCGCTCCGAAATCTGGAAGCGGTCCTGAAGGCCGGGAACGCGGGCCTCAAGGACGTGGTCAAGACCACGGTGTTCCTGGTCGACATGGCGGACTTCGCCGCGATGAACGAAGTCTACGCGCGCTTCTTCACGGACCCCAAGCCCGCGCGCAGCACGGTCGCGGTCTCGGGGCTGCCCCGCGAGGCGCGCGTCGAGATCGAGGTGTGGGCGATCGTTCCATGAGCCCCGCCCGCGCCGAGACGGTGCGGCTGACCGAGCAGGTCTCCTGCGCTGGTTGCGCCGCCAAGCTGAGCCCGCTCGATCTGAAGGACGTGTTGTCGGTGCTCCGGGGGCCCAGGCCGAAAGGGGTCCTCGTCGGACCGGAGACCTGGGACGACGCGGGCGTCTTTCGAATCTCTTCCACCCGGGCTCTCGTGCAGACGGTGGACTTCTTCACGCCCATGGTGAACGACCCGTTCCAGTTCGGCCGGATCGCCGCGACGAACGCGCTGAGCGACGTCTACGCCATGGGCGGGACCCCGACCACCGCGCTCTCCATCGTCTGCTACCCCGAGACGGGAGACATGGAGATCCTCCGGGAGATCCTGCGCGGCGGCGCCGAGACGTTGAAGCGGGCGCGCGTCGCCCTGATGGGCGGGCACTCGGTGCGCGACAAGGAGATGAAGTTCGGGTTCGCGGTCACGGGCGAGGTCCACCCGAAGCGGATCGTGTCGAACGCGGGCGCGAAGGCGGGCGACCTCCTGGTGCTCACGAAGCCTCTGGGGGTGGGCATCCTGGCCACGGCCTTGAAGCAGCGGCTTCTCTCCGAGGGCCAGATCCGGACGATGACCGACCAGATGACCACGCTGAACCGGGCGGCGGGCCAGGCCATGCAGGCCGTGGGGGTGAGCGCCGCGACCGATATCACCGGCTTCGGGCTCCTCGGGCACGCGCTGAACGTGGCGCGCGCCAGCGGGAAGACGCTCCGCATCTGGAGCGCCGCGGTCCCGATCCTGCCCGGCGTCGTGGGGTTCGCGAGCCGGGACGTCGTGCCGGGAGGCCTCCATACCAACGCGGCCTATGCCGCCCCGCACGTGACGTTCGACGAGGGCGTGCCGGAGGCGCTGCGCCGAGTATTCGTGGATCCGCAGACGTCCGGGGGCCTCTTGATCGCGGTCCGGGCGTCGCGGGGGAAAGCGCTCCTGGGCCGGCTCGCTCGCGCCAAGGTGGCCGCGGCGGTGATCGGGGAGGTCCGGCCCCGGGGTCGCCGCCCCATCGAGGTCGTCGCATGAGGCTTGGGGACGGATGGGTTCTGGTGGACTCCGAGGACTTCAAATCCTTCCGTCGGGCGCTCAAAACGTCCGAGGTGGGTTCGATTCCCACACGTTCCCGCCACCCTTTTGAGGGAGGGGACCATGAACGGGTTCATCCATTCGCTCGTCACGTTCGATTGGAAAGATCCGCGGATCATCGGATTCATGATCGCCTTGGTGATCATCGCCCTGGCGCGGAAGTGGTCCTTCGTGATCCTCATCGTCCTGGTGGTCGCGCTGGCCGAAGGACTGCAGTACCTCCTGGCGAATTCCTCGCTGGGGCATGACTTCACCCACGGGGTGGTGATCGGGGTCTATGGATTCGGCGGATTGCTCCTTCTCTTTCTCGCGATCGCGCACGCCTTCACGAAGGAATGACGACGCGGGCGCGCGGCCGACGCTGGCCGCGCTCGCCCTGGCGACGCTTCTCCTCGCGGGGGCCGTCGTGCCGGCGCACGCTCAGCCCGCGGTGGGCCGGAAGCCCGCTCGCGCCGATTCCCTCCCGCATCGCGCGAAGCCCTTCACGGTGATGCTTCGCTCGGCCGCGGTCCCCAGCTGGGGGCAGCTCTACAATCACAAGTACGTGAAGGCGGGTCTCGTCCTCGCGGGGGAGGGGCTCCTCGCCTACGAGGCGGTCCAGGAGCTGCATCGGGAGAATCAGGCGATCGATCGCCAGGACTTAGTGCTCGCCGGCGGAGGCGACATCACCGATCCCGCCTACGTCCAAGCCTCGCTGGATCAGGAGACGCATCGGAACCGCAAGATCAGCTGGATCTGGTTCGGGATCGCGGCGCACCTCCTGTCCATGATGGACGCCTACGTGGACGCCCATCTCGCCAGCTTCGACGCCGATTTCGGCTCGCCCGAATCGGCCGTGGACCTGGGAGAAGAGCCCCGCTTCACCTTGGCCTACCGGATCCGGTTCTAGCCCCGCCCCCATGATCCCGCGCTCCCTCGTCCGGAACTTCTGCATCATCGCGCACATCGACCATGGGAAGTCCACCCTGGCCGACCGGCTGCTCGAGATCACGAACACGATTCCGCGCGGCAAGATGAAGGACCAGGTCCTGGACAACATGGACCTGGAGCGCGAGAAGGGGATCACCATCAAGTCGCACGCGATCGCGATGGAGTACCGTGCGCGGGACGGACGGACCTACCAGCTCAACCTCATCGATACGCCGGGACACGTCGACTTCACGTACGAGGTCTCCCGGAGTCTCGCCGCCTGCGAAGGCGCGATCCTGGTCGTGGACGCCTCCCAGGGCATCGAGGCCCAGACGCTCTCGAACCTCTTCCTGGCGCTGGACCAGAAGCTCACCATCCTGCCCGTGCTGAACAAGATCGATCTGCCCGCGGCCCGGCCGGACGACGTCTCCCTCGAGATCGCGCACCTCCTGCACGTGGAGCCGGAGGAGGTGATCCGGGTCTCGGCCAAGGAGGGGCACAACATCGAGGAGCTTCTGGAGGCCGTGATCCAGCGCGTTCCGCCTCCCGCGGACGCGAGCGGCGGGTCCCTCCAGGCGCTGATCTTCGATTCGGTGTTCGACCAGTTCCGGGGCGTCATCGTGTACGTGCGCATCGTGCGCGGGACCATCCGCGCGGGCGCCTCGATCCGGTTCCACTCCACCGGCAAGACCCACGAGGTCCTCGAGGTGGGCGTGCTCCGCCTGGGCCTCGAGGCGCGCGAGGAGCTTCTGGCCGGGGACGTGGGCTACGTGATCGCGAACGTGAAGGTGGTGGCGGACGCCAAGGTGGGGGACACCATCACCGAGGCCGGGGACGTCGAGGCGGAAGCGCTCCCCGGGTACCGGCCCGTGAAGCCGATGGTGTTCTCCGGGCTCTACCCGATCGAGGCGGAGAGCTACGAGGGGCTGAAGGAATCCCTGGCGAAGCTCCAGCTGAACGACGCCTCGCTCACGTACGAGCCCGAGACCTCGCTCGCGCTGGGGTTCGGCTTTCGCTGCGGGTTCCTGGGGCTCCTCCACATGGAGATCATCCAGGAGCGTCTCACCCGCGAGTACGGGGTGAACCTCATCGCGACCGTGCCCAGCGTGGAGTACCGCGTGACCAAGACGAACGGGGACGTGGTGCTGGTCGAGAATCCCGCCCTGCTGCCGCCCGCGACCCACATCGAGCAGATCGAGGAGCCGTTCGTGCGCGCGCAGGTGGTGGTTCCCACGGAGTACGTGGGCAACATCATGGAGCTGGCGCAGGGCCGCCGGGGGATCTTCATCGGCATGGAGTATCCCGACGAGGCGCGGGCCCACTTGAGCTACGAGCTTCCGCTCGGCGAGATCGTGCTGGATTTCTACGACCGCCTGAAGTCGATCAGCCGCGGCTACGCCTCCCTGGACTACGAATTCTCGGGGCTGAAGCCGGCCGAGCTGGTGCGCATGGACCTCCTCCTGAACGGCGAGGGGGTCGACGCGCTCTCGGTGATCGTGCACCGCGAGAAAGCCTACGAGTGGGGGCGCAATGTGGCGGAGAAGCTCAAGGAGCTGATTCCGCGCCAGATGTTCCCGATCGCCATCCAGGCCACCATCGGAAACCAGGTCATCGCGCGGGAGACCATTCCCGCGATGCGCAAGAACGTGCTCGCCAAGTGCTACGGCGGAGACATCACGCGCAAGCGGAAGCTGCTGGAGAAGCAGCGCGAGGGCAAGAAACGGATGAAACAGGTGGGAACCGTCCGCATCCCGCAAGAGGCGTTTCTCGCGGTCCTGCGCGTGGAGCGTTAGACCGCTTTGAGAGGAGACCGAATGGAAGGTGCGAGAGTGGCCGCGAAGGCGTCGTCCCGGCGTACGGCCCGGACCAAGTCCATCATGCGCGAGTACGTGGAGGCGATCGTCCTCGCCATCCTGCTCACCGTGGTCATCCGGGGGCTGGTGGTCCAGGCGTTCCGCATCCCGACCGGATCGATGGAGAACACGCTCCTGGTCGGGGACTTTCTCTTCGTGAACAAGCTCGTCTACGGCTCGGAGATCGACATCGGGGTGTCCGGGCATCGCATCATCTATTACCGGTTCCCCGCGATCCGTCAGCCGCAGCGCGGCGACGTCATCGTCTTCCGCTATCCGGACGACCCCAGCCGCGACTTCATCAAGCGCTGCGTCGCCGTGGAGGGCCAGACGGTGGAGATCCGGGACAAGGTGCTCTTCGTGGACGGCAAGGCCCAGGTGGAGCCCTACATCATCCACTCGGACGACCGGGTCCTGCCCAAGGAGATCAGCGCGCGCGACAACTTCGGGCCCACCGTGGTCCCCAAGGGGCACCTCTTCATGATGGGGGACAATCGGGACAACAGCCACGACAGTAGGTTCTGGGGGCCCCTGGCGCTCAACCTCATCAAGGGGAAGGCGATGATCCTCTACTGGTCCTGGGACGCCGAGAAGAACATGCCCCGGTTCAACCGCCTCTTCCGGCCGGTGCGCTGACGCTTGGAATACGGCCTCTACATTCACCTGCCGTACTGCCGCAGCATCTGCCCCTACTGCGACTTCGTGAAGGCGCCGCTCCATCGCGCCGAGCCGGACCGGCTCCTGCGCGCGCTCGAGCGGGAAGGGGAGCTGGCGCTGGCGAAGGAGGGAACCCTCTGGACCCGACCGCGCACGATCTACGTCGGCGGTGGGACGCCCACGGCGCTGGACGCGGATCCCCTCCGGCGGTTTCTGGCGTGGATCGCGGCCGCGTGGGACACGCGCCGCGTCCGCGAGTTCACGGTGGAGGCGAATCCAGAGGGCCTGACCGAGGAAAAGCTCTCCATCCTTCGCGAGGGAGGCGTGAACCGCCTCAGCCTCGGCGTTCAATCCCTCGAGCCCGCGGCGCTCCGCGCGCTCGGCCGCATCCACACCGTCGAGCACGCGCTCGACGCGCTGGCGCTCGCGCGGCGCGCGGGATTCCGGAACGTCTCGGTGGATCTCATGTACGGCGTGCCGGGCGAGACCGCGGCCGGCTTCCGCGCCGGGCTCGAGCGGCTCCTGGGACGGGGCGTGCCCCATCTCTCGGCGTACCCGCTCCAGCTCGAGGAGGGCACGCCGCTCCACGCCAAGGCGGCGCGAGGCGCGATCCAGATCCCCGGCGAGGAGGACGTGCTGGCGCGCTATGAGGATCTGGTCTCCACGCTCGGCGGCGCGGGGTATCGGCATTACGAGGTCTCGAATTTCGCGCTCCCCGGATTCCACTCGCGGCACAACGAGGGCTACTGGACCCGGCGTCCGTATCTGGGGCTGGGCCCGGGGGCGCATTCCTTCGATGGGTCGGCGCGCTGGGGGAACGACGGGTCGATCGCGCGTTGGTTCACGCGGGTGGAGTCGGGCGCCTTGCCCCGGGAAGACCACCGGGAGCTTTCGCCGCGGGAGGCGGGCGAGGAGGAAGTGTTCCTCTCGCTTCGGCGCTCCCGTGGGCTCCGCGTGACCCGCCACCTCGCGCGCTTTCGCCCTTCGGACGTCGAGGCCTGGAACGAATGGGGCCGGGCGGGCGAAGCGCTCACCCTCACGCCCCGGGGCCGCGTGCGTCCGACCGATCGCGGGCTCTTCCTCGCGCAGGACCTGGCGTCCGAGCTCTTCGCGCGGGCCGATTCGGCGGGAAGTGAAACCCGGCGAGCCGGTTCCGGCTCCATCCCTTGACACCGAAACCCGGGGCCTGCTAGCGTTCGCGAGGGTTAGCACTTGGGTGTCCCGAGTGCCAAACGCCCGAAAAACCCAATGTCCCGACCCAATCTCGACGAGCGGCAGCGCCGGATCCTCAAATTCGTGGTGGAGAGCCACGTCATGAGCGCCGAGCCGGTCGGCTCCCAGTACGTCCGCGTGGCCTACCACCTGAGCATCTCGCCCGCGACCATCCGCGGCGCCATGAAGAGGCTCGAGGAAGAAGGTCTCCTGGACCATCCGCACACGTCGGCCGGCCGGGTTCCCACCGAGGCCGGCTACCGCTACTACGTCGATATCCTCATGGAGCCCGAGCCGATCTCGCCCGCCACGAAGCGCGCCCTCGAGCGAACGCTCGGGCGAAGCCACCGGGTGCTCGAGGACTTTCAGAAGGAGGCCGCGGACGCGCTCGCCCAGCTCTCGGGGCAGCTGGCCATGGTCGCGCTGGGGCCGTGGAGCGAGACGCCGGTTCGCCAGATGCGCATCGGCGGCGCGGAGAACATCGCGGCGCAGCCTGAATTCCAGACTGCCGACCGCCTGCGCGCCCTCGTGTCGCTGCTGGCGCGGCCCGAGCCCCTGACGCGGGCGCTCGACGCCTACATGGATTCCGGCGCGGCGCGCGTCACCATCGGGCGCGAGCTGGGGGAGGGCGCGATGCGCGTCTGCTCCCTCGTCGGCGCGGGGGTTGCCTCGAGGCACATCCGCGGCTCCGTCGGCGTGCTCGGACCGGTTCGCATGCCCTATCCCAGACTTCTGTCGCTCGTCTCCTACGTCGGAGAGCGGCTGGGGGAGTTCACATGACACGCAAAAAAGAAGAGCACCCGGAAGCGGATCCGGAGAACCGGACCGGCCAGGAGCCCGATACGAAGGTGGAAGATCCGGCGCGGCTCGCGGAGGAGCTGGAGCGCGCCCGGGTCCGCGAGGACGAGCTCCTGCGGGCCGTGGCCGAGCTGACCAACGTGAACCGGCGCCGGAAGCAGGACATGGACACCGTGGCCTCCTTCGCGCAGGAGTCGATGGTGCGAAACCTCCTGCCGGTGCTCGACGACATCGATCGCGCGCTCCTGGCCTCGAGGGAGCGCGAGAACGATCCGTTCCGCTCCGGCCTCCTGATGATCCGCGACCGGCTGTGGCAAATCCTGGTCAAGGAAGGCCTCGAGCCGATCGACGCGAAGGGCGCGACCTTCGATCCCGAGCTGCACGAGGCCGTGGCCCAGCATCCGAGCGAGAAGGAGCCGCCGGGGACCGTGCTCGAGGTGATCGTGCCCGGGTACCGCTTCCGGGGCCGCGTGCTGCGGCACGCGCAGGTCGTGGTCGCGTGACCACCACGCGGGACTACTACGAGATCCTCGGCGTTCCGAAGACGGCGACCGAGGACGAGATCAAGAAAGCCTACCGGCAGCTCGCGATGAAGTATCACCCCGACCGAAATCCCGGGGACAAGAAGGCCGAGGAGAGCTTCAAGGAAGTGGCCGAGGCCTACGAGGTCCTCCACGATCCGGAGAAGCGCGCGCGCTACGACCGGTTCGGGCGCTCCACGGGCGCGCCCTTCCCGGGCGGAGGTGGAGGCGGGTTCACCGAGACCGAGGGATTCGACCTGGCCGACGCCCTGCGCGCGTTCATGCGCGACTTCGGGGGCGGCATGGGGGGCGACGTCTTCGAGTCCGCCGGGGGCGGCCGCCGCGCGGGTCGAAACGAGCGCCGCGGCCGGAACCTCGAGATCCGTTTGCCGCTCACTTTGGAAGAGATCGCGAG
>DASQBE010000049.1:0-5712 GCA_035635355.1 Binatia bacterium
CGCGACCCGCTCGGTGTGCCCGTGCGTGTAGGGATCCTTGGCCTCGATGGTGGAGACCAGCACGCGAACCGTGGCGAGATAGGTGTCTTGAAGATCCTTGAAGAGCCGCGCGTTCTCGATCGCGATGCCCGCCGACTCCGAGAGCGCCTTCACCATCTCGAGGTCGGTGGACTGGAAATCCTGCCCGCTCACCTTCTCCCCGACGGCGAGGATGGCGGTGAGCTTCTGCTTCATCATCACCGGGCAGACCAGGGTGAAGCCGGCTGCGTAGAGAGGACCCACGCTCCCCTCCAGCGAGGGATCCTCGGAGATATCTTGTAATCGCACGGGACGGCCCTCCTCGCCCTCGGTGGGCAGGATGGCGCGGATGAATTCGTCTTCGTAGAGGAAGTGGATGGAGCGGACCAGGTCCTCTTTCACGCCCTTGAAGGTCCAGGCGTCGAGCCGCTTCGGGTCCTCGCGCTGGTCGGTGAGGAAGAGGCACGCCGAGTTCACCCGGAGCTGCCCCACGACGCTCAGGATCATGGTGCCCAGGAGGCCTTCGAGGTCGAGCGAGGAATTGAGCTGGTGGGTCAGACCCATCAACGTCTCGAGGCTGAAGACCTGGAAGCGGAGCTCCTTGTTGCGCACGACCAGGTCCTCGCGGTTTCGCGCGACCTCGGTCTCCAGCTCCCGGTTCTTGATGCTGAGGGTCTCCTGCTTCTCCATCCGCTCGAAGATGCGTCGGACCTTGATCAGAAGCTCCTTCGGGGAGAAGGGCTTCGTCAGATAGTCGTCCGCCCCGTGCATGAGCCCCTGGAGGCGGGCGTCCACCTCGGCCGTGGCCGAGACCATGATGACCGGGATCGCCGCGGTATCCTTGGAGCTCTTGAGCGCGGCGCAGACCTCGAAGCCGTTCTTCTTGGGGAGCCTCAGATCCAGAATGATCAGGTCGGGCGTCTCGCGGCGCACGGCCTCCAGCCCCTCCTCGCCGGTCGAGGCCGCGTTCACGTGATAGCCGTTCTGGGAGAGCGAGATCTGGAGGAGATCCACCACCCGCCGATCGTCGTCCACGACGAGGATGGTCCGCTTCTGCTTCGTGTCGCGCGCGTCGAGGAGCGGCTTCATGCTGTCGGAGCTCATCGGCGGGTCTCGGCCTCCGGTGGAACGATCGCGCCCGAGGCGAGCGGGTCGATCGAGCCCAGCCCGTGCGCCTCGTTCTCGCCGGCGCCTCCCGCGGCATCGGCCGCGGCGATGGAGGACGGGACCGGTTGCCCGGTCTTGAGGCGCGTGCGGCGTTCGATCTTGTCGAGCACGTTCAGGAAGATCTCGATCACGTTGGGATCGAACGGGCTTCCCCAGTTCTCCGCGATCACCTGCCGGGCTTTCTCGTAGGGCAGCGCGCGGCGATAGGGGCGCTCGCTCGTCATGGCGACATAGGCGTCCACCAGGGACACGATCCTCGCGCCCAGCGGAATCTCCTGGCCCCGGATCCCGTTCGGGTACCCCTCGCCTCCCCAGCGCTCGTGGTGATTCAGGACGATCGCGATCACTTCCTTGGGGAAGTTCATCTCCTCGAGGATCTGCGCACCGCGGAGCGGGTGCTGCTTGATGAGCGACCACTCCTCCTCGGAGAGATGGGCGGGGTTCTTCAAGATCAACCCGCTCACGGTGATCATGCCGATGTCGCGCAACACCGCACCGTAGACCAGGGACTTCAGATGTTCCTTGGGGTAATCCAGCAGGCGCGCGACCGCACTCACGTACCGCACCACGCGCTCGGTGCTGCCCTTGGCGTAGCCGTCTCGGCTTTCGATCAGCGCCATCATCCCGCGCACCAGGCCCAGATTCCGCTCCTCCTGGGCCCGCTGCACGCGCGCGTTCGAGATCGCGACCGCGCCCTGGTGGGAGAGGATGGTCAGGAGATCCTTATCGTCGTCCTCGAACTTCCTACGGCTGCCGCGGCCCCCCACGAAGAGAACGCCCTCGAGGTCCCGGCGCACCCACATCAAGATCGCCCACTCGAATCCGGTCTCGCGGAGCGCCTCCATCTCCTCCGCCCCGCTCTGCTTCAGCTCCAGCTCTTGCAGGGTCACGAAGGATCGGTCCGGGCCGAAGCGCCGGAACACGGTCCACGGGAGGACGAAGTCCTGGAAATGCTGCTGCGGGAACCCGCGCACGTGGCGAGGCACCAGATGCCCGTCCTTGTCCGGATCGACGAGGAAGAGCGCCAGCCGCTCGAGACCGAACTGGCCCATGACGCTGAGGCCGAACAGGTTCATGACCTCGTCCAGATCCTGCGCGAGGTTCAGAGCCTGCGTGATCTCGAAGAGATTCCGGAACTCCACGATCTTCCGCTTCAGCTTCGACTGCAGCGATGCCATCTCGGGCCCGACCGGAGCCTCGGCCTGGGCGAGCGCGATGGGGACCGCGGCCTCCGGGGGGGCGTCCGCGGGCTTCGCGGTGGCGTTCCCGGGTTTCGCCGGGCCGTTCGTCATGTAGACGATCGCGCCCGAGCCCTGCAGCAGCGTCTGGATCTCCGGCGCCACGCCGCACATCTCGATCCGCCGGTCGGTCTCTTCGTAGACGCGCCCCCAGCGGGTCAGGACCGAGATCCCGAAGCTCGAGACGCTCTCGACGCCGGAGAGATCCAGGCGGACGCGCCGCGCGCTCTTGCCCTGGCACTTGAGGAGGAGGCGATCGAGCGAGCGGGACCCGTCCGCGTCGATCACGCCCGCAAGGGAGAAGTGGAACTCGTCCGCGGAGCCGAGCCGCTCGATCTGGAGCTCTCTCACGAGGAGGCGCTCCCCTTCCCGTCCATCTCCTCGACGTGGGTCCGCCTCAGGAGGGCGCTCGGATTCAGGACGAGCGTGATTCCGGAATCCGGGGTCATGATCCCCCCGAGCACTTCCTCGACGGGATAGAGGCGCGGCGGCAGGGGCTTGAGCCGCGCGTTCTCACGCCAGACCAGACGGTCGAAGCTCACCACCGCCGACCCGCTGCCCGAGCGGAGCACGGCGATCGGCCGCCCCTCGCGCTCACTTGCCCGCCGTGTCGTGTCGCCCGAATGCTCGCCCGCTTCGGAGCCGTCCCGGCCGAAGAGCGTCGCGAGGGAATGGATGGGGCCCGGCATCGCCGCCGAGGTCCACGCGGGATCCGAGTCGCTGGCGTAGATCCGCTCGACGGCGCTCCACGGCAGCGCGATTCTCTGGCCACCGGCCTCCACGATGAGGAAGCTCCGGAGCGAGCGCGCCATCGGGAACTGGAGGCGAAGGGTGGTGCCCACGCCTTCCGTATCGTGCCGCGAGGCGAACCCGCCCAGGCTCTCCAGCGCGTTCTCGAGGAGCTGGAGCGCTTCCGGGTCGAGCGTGACCGGGCCCTCGATGCGAAGCCGGGCCTCCAGTCCCTCGCGGGCCGCGGTGAGTCCGATCTCGATCGTGTCCCCCGATCCCGGCAGAGGCTGCATGGTCTCGAGAATCCGGAGCACGAGCGGAAGAAGGATCGCGCCGATCTCGGGCTCGAACCCCACGCCGCCGGTCTGAACCGAGAGGCAGATGCGCCGGCCCCGGTCCCCGGTATGGGCCGCGGTGTACATGTCGTCCAGGTAGCGGTCGAGCGGATCGAGGAACTCCCAGAGGAGATGCTCGTCCAGATCGCGCGCCCGGCGCTCCAGCGAGTACTGGAGCCCCAGCAGCTGGTTCAGCTCGTGCGCGAGGCTTCGCAGCCCCGAGGTTGTGTCTTGGAGCTTCTGATGGATGATGAGCGAGCGGCCTTCGAGCGGGCTTTGCTCGCCGCGCTTGTTGCCCCGCGCGATACGGTGCCGCTCGACCGCCTTCTGCACGCCGTCCCACTCGGTGAGCGCCGAATGCGCCGCGTCCAGCGTGTCGTTGACCGTGTCGGTCATCGAGCCGATGCGCTCGTTCTGATGGATGAGGGAGTTCTTGATCTCGAAGGTGAGGGCGAGGAGGTTCTCCTGGCTCCCCAGGTCCGAGGCGGTCGTCTCGTCGATCATGCCGCGCGCCGAGTTGGCCTCCTGCGAGCGCGCCTGCTTGAGGTTCGCGCGCAGCCGCTCCAGGACCTCGCTCACGATGCCGGCGTGCTCCACGAGCGCGACGAACCCGTCCGCCCGAAGGCGCTCGATGAGCTTCTCCTCCGCATCCAGCGCCACGCGGCACTGCGCCACCACCTCCTGGCGCTGCGCGGGCCGAAGGTGGCCCATCTGGGCCAGGGCTTCGCGCATTTCGCTCGCGAGGCTCGCGATCTCGCCGACCTCGAGCCACTCGGCGCTTCGCTCCACCAGACGGATCGCGAGCTCGGCGATGGACATGAGCTCGCTCTGGTCCCAGCTGGTCTCGTCGTCGAGGCAGCGCCGCACGGCGGCGACCTGCTCGTGGATGAGCGCGCCGAAGGTCGCGCCGAGGCGCGACATGACCTGGGTTTGGTTGAGGTATTCGGAAGCCGCGGTTCTCATGCCGCCTCTCGTTGGCCTACCGTCCGGGGCGAGGGGTCAGCTCTCGAAGTGGGCTCCGGGTTTCAGCCCTTCGATCAACAAGACTCCCTCCACGGGGGATTTTTCGGCGGGTCGGGGCGCGTTCTCCACGTTATCCTGCGCCGAATTCCGGGGCTCGGTGCTGGAACGAATGGAGATCGCGTCGCCCGAGCCGGAAGGGGCCCCCGAGGAGCCGACGCTCTTCAAGAGCTCACGCGAGTGGTCCAGCAGCCGGACGATCTGGACGCGCGCGCTCCGGTTCGACGGCAGCGGGGCGCCGGACCCCGACATCTCGCCGAGGGCGGTCTTGGCGTCGTTGCTGGTGGCGTGGATGGCGGTGATGGTCTCGCCCACCTTGTATTCGATTTCCGAGGACAACCGCGAGATGGTGTCGGTCGCCTCACGGGCGAACTCGGCGAGCCGGCGGGTCTCCTCGGCGATCGCCGCGAACGCTTCGCTGCCCGACCGCGTGGCCTCGAGCGCGGCGTTCAGCGCGAGCAGCGTGGCGCGATTGGTCACGCGCTCCGCGACCGAGGCCAGCTCGTTCGCGCGCATGAGCCCCGCGGCGAGATCCTCGATCCCATCGGCGGCGGTGAGCACCACCGCGTCCACCAGCTGGGCGGGGGTGCGAAGCGACGGGTCCTCGGCGCCCGCGGGCGTCTGGCCGTTCGCGCTCCCCGCGAGGGTGGTGCGCAGCGACTCGATCTCGCGGATGAGATCCTTGAGGCCCAGCTCGAGCGCGGGTCCCACGCTGGGAGCCGGTCCCTCGACGGAGGGTTTCGGCCAATCGGGAGGAAGGGCGTCACCGCCCGCCCCGATCAGCTCCTCCTCCTCGCCGAGCGAGAGGTGGCTCACGACCGGAAGCGACGAGGATCCCTTCACGCCCTCGAGCAACGGCAGGAGGGGGCTGGCGCGGAGCTCCGGAGCCTCGACCAGCGGATCCTTGCCGTCGCGCACAAGCGAGGCGGCCAGCTCGACATGCTTCCTGAGCTGCTCGTCCTGTCCGCCCCCGGACGCGGGGTTGCGGGCCTCGAACGAGAGGCGATTCACCTTCTCGTAGACCTGCGCCCAGTCCTCCAGGAAATCCGGCGGCACCTTGGCCTCGGCCGATCCGCCGCGATCCAGGAGCAGAAGAAGACGCCGCGCGCGACCGAGCTCGGCCACCATCTTTCTCGGGGCCGCGGTGCGCGAGGCGAAAAAGGCTCCACCCAGGGCGACGGCGCCCACGGCGATCCAGGCCATGA
>DASQBE010000050.1:0-11151 GCA_035635355.1 Binatia bacterium
CGGGACGGGAACGACGCGAGCGAGCACCAGGAGTATCTTCGCGCGCACATTCGGGAGGGCCGGCCGGCCGAGATCACCGCGACCGGCGATCGAATCTACAAGCCTCGCAAGGACCCGCGCGTGACCCCGCTGGGGACATGGCTTCGAAAGCTCTCCCTGGACGAGCTGCCGCAGCTCTACAACGTGCTGCGCGGGGAGATGAGCCTGGTGGGGCCGCGGCCGTGTCTGCCGTACGAGTGGGAGCTCTATCTGCCCTGGCAGCGGCGGCGGCTGGACGTGAAGCCAGGCTGCACGGGGCTATGGCAGGTCACGGGGCGAAGCCGGGTCCGCTTCGAGGACATGGTGATGCTCGACCTGGTCTACGCGCACAACAGCACCCTGCTCGGCGACCTCAAGCTGATCGCGCAGACCCTTCCCGTCATGGCCCAGGGAAAGGGCGCCTACTAGCTCACCAGGCGACCGTCGCCTCCAGCCGGAACGGCGCGGTCCGGTCGGTTCCGTCCGGGACGTGCCCGCGATTCTTGATCTCGCTCGCCCCCGCGGTCCCCTCGAGCCTGAGCCACCGCCGGGGCGTCACGATCAGGGAGCCCGCTACACGGGTCTCGCGCTCCACCACGCCCTCGAACCGGGCCGCGTCCACGGTCCCGCCCGCGACCTTGTTGTAGAAGTCGCCGATCCTGCCCTCGCCCTTCTTCCGCCATTCCGCCCGGAGCCTCAGCTCGAACACGTCGCTGTGCTCGTACGACAGCTCCCCCGAGAGGGAGGCCACGTCGGGCCCCAGGACGAATCCCAGGGGAAACCCGTTCGAGTCGAAGTCGTGGCCGTGCCAGGCCGAGTAGGTGAAGTTGTTCACGCGGTTGTACTCGAGCGAAGCGCCCAGCATGCTCGCCCGCGCCCGATCGCCCGCGCCGTGCAGCCCCACGCGCCGTCGCGTCTCGAGCCCGGCCTGGTACCCGACCATGTCGGGCTTGTAGTCCCGGCTGAACGAGATGTCGTCCACCATGAGCTCGCCCCAGAGCCTTAATCCGCGCCGCGGGATCCAGGAGGCGTCCGCGGACCAGAGCACGTTGTTCTTGGAGAACGCCACGCTCGTCGTGTCTCCAGGAATGACGCCCGCGGGGGCCGATTTCGGCCGCTTCTCCCAGAAGGAATAGGGCACCAGGGGAATGAAGTAGAGAGGCGCCTGGCTCGTCCCGTCGAAACGCGCCAGCTCGGTCGCGCCCACCGTGACGCGGGGCGACGGGGACCACTCGAGGCGGTGCCCCGCGAGGTAGGTCTGGGCGCCGGGATCGAGGATGGCCGCGAACCACTGGAACCGCCAGGCGTGAAAGAACCCGACCTCCGCGCGCGCGAGATCCAGCGGGGGCGCGGCATCGGAGAGGGCGAGCGTGCCGTCGCGCCCGGGTCCCCAGCGCAGCGACGTGTGTCCTCCCAGGATGCGAACTCTGCCGGCCCGGAACTCGAGGTAGGCCTCCTCCATCCAGGTGTTCACGTCCACGCCCTCGATGAGGGCGTTTCCCGTCCCGAAGTTGGGCGTGCCGCGTCCTCCCTGAGAGGCGGTGCCCGCGTACCCGTCCAGCACGAAGACCGAGCCGGAATCGGGTGCTACGGCCAGGCGCCCTCCCGCCCGGTAGTCTCGGTTCACGTCGGGGCGGTTGCGCGGGTCGTCCTCGTACCGGATGGAGACGTAGGGGGAGAAGGAGACCTGCTCGTCTCCCTCGGCGCGGTGGATGAGGGGTTGCGTGGCTTCGCTCCAATCCGCGCTCAGCTCCCGCCGCGCGCGGTGGTAGGCGGGATCGGACGCGGCGCCGGGATTCGCGGCGGCGAGGGCATCGAGGAAGGCCGCGGCCTCGGCCACCCGGAGCGGGCGCATGGAGAGGAACTGGGGCGCGCTTCCGAACGTGTCGGCGAGGCG
Organism: Binatia bacterium; assembly: GCA_035635355.1. Classification (GTDB taxonomy): domain Bacteria; phylum Eisenbacteria; class RBG-16-71-46; order SZUA-252; family SZUA-252; genus WS-7. The sequence continues at coordinate 1,916 of DASQBE010000050.1, forward strand.
CTCGAGATCCCGGTACACCGGGCTCGACGTGGGAATGCGCTCGGATCCGACGTAGGTGGCGCGCGCGGGGCGGGGAACGAGAGCGAGAAGGGCCAGTGCGAGTACGGCGAATGAGCGCATGGCCGCGCAGTGTAGCCTAGTTCATCACGGCCTGCAGCCGGTCCCTCAAGTCCAGAAGCTTCGGGCGCTCGGCCTCGCGCATCTCGCGCAACCTCGAGGTGGCGGCGCCGCGCACCACGACGCAGGTCGAGCCAGGGTGGACGCGGGTCATGGAGCCCCGGTGGGGGCGGACGTGCGTGACGCCCTCGAGCACACAGACGCTGGTGCCGGTGGACTCCGCGATCACGGCGAGGGTGGTGCCGGTGACGTGGACGGTGGCCTCGGGAGTCCGGATCGCGAGGCGCGCGCCGCCGAAGCGCCGCCCGGTGGTCACGCGCAGGAGGCCGCGGTCCACGCTGGCGCTCCCGGTGCGTCCGAACCAGCGTCCGGGGGGCGAGGGCAGGACCATCTCCGTTCCGGGCGAGAGCTGCATGGCCAGGAGGCCGGAGCTGACCAGATCCAGGTCCTGGCTGCTCTGGAGCAGGACACGCGAGCCGGGCTTGAGGCGCCGCGTCAGCTCGTCGGTGTCGCCCACCGAGAGGGACACGCCGTTCACCACCAGGTTGCCCGATCCGGCGCTGGGGAGCGCCGTCCAGCGCGGGGCCTGATTGAGCGCCGCGGCGACGATCGCGACGGTGGCGGCCGCGGCGAATCCAACCACCCACCGCGCGCGGTGTCTTCGGCGCCGGGGTAGTGCCACCACGACGGCCCGCTCCGGAAACTCGCCGGAGATGAAGTCGCGCCTCAGCCGCTCGCGGAACGCGGGGTTCGCCAAAAGCGGCGGCGCCGCTCGGAGCATCTGCACGACTCTGGCCTCTTCCGGGCTCGGTTTGTATTCCGCTCCGTGCATCACACCGTCGCCTTCTCGAGAAGTCTTCCCAGCTCCGCCAGCGCGCGCGAGTAGCGTTTTCGAGCCGCCACGGGCGTCGTTCCGGTCAGCTCCGCGATCCGCTCGTAGCTCAACCCCTGATACTCCCGAAGCACCACCACGGCTCGGAGGGGATCATGAAGCGCTCCGATCGCCTGCTGCACGATGCCCCTCCGTTCGGCGGCGATGAGCGCCTGCTCCGGGTCATCGGCGCGCGAGGTGAGCGGTGTGTCTCCGTGCTCCGGATCGTCGATCGAGACCGCCTGCCGCGTGAGCCGGTACGCGCCCGACCTCCAGAGATCGCGACAGACGTTGTACGCGATGGTGGTGATCCAGGGCTCGGGGTCCCGGCTCGGGTCCAAGGTGTGGGCGGCCCGATGAACTTTGAGGAACACCTCCTGCGTCGCGTCCTGGGCCGAGTGCCGATCGCCGAGAAGCCGGAAGACGAGCCCATAGACACGATCGAAGTGCTGCTCGAAAAGCGCGGCGAGGGCCTGGGGATCGCGTCGACGGACACCCGCCAAATCCAGTACGGATGAGCCCGGCTCTTGTGCCCGATCGCGAACGTGACTCGTCACGCAGTCTCCATGGGGACGTAAATATACGCAGGAGCCGGTGCCTGGGGCAGGACTTTGATGAATGGGCTCCCGTAAGTAACGCGGGGCAAGGCTCTTAGGAGACGTCGGCTCCGGCGCCAAGCTCCCAAAGCTCATGGAGCTCGGCGCGCGTGATCCGCACCTCGGGCTCCAACCGATCCAGCACGCCCCGGACGCCCAGAAGAAGCTCTCGGTCCGCACGCGGGATCGTGCGCGCGTAACGCCGCACCTGGCGAAGCAGGGTCGCCGCGTCCTGGTGCTCCCCCAGCTTGTCCTGGATCCGCGCGAGCTGCTTGGCGCGCTGGTGCGCGCCCTGGCCCTCGGACGCGGTGAAATACTCCACGGCGTAGCGCGCGTGCTTCACCGCGATCCGGAGCGCGTGGACGTTCGCCGGAGTAGACTTCCGCTCGGCCTCCTGGCAGGCGTCGCGCATCCGGTTGTCCCACTCCGCCACGATCCGGGGCCCCACCATGTACGCGGGCGCCAGGGCGGGCGATACCGGCGCGGCCCCCGGATCCGCGGTCTCGGCCGTCGTGGCGGAGGCGACGAAATCCGGAATGCCGACGATCCACTTGTGCGCGCGCTCGCGGAACGCCTCGAACCGCTTCGAATCGAGCCGGCGCAGGAGCCTTCTCCGCCGGCGCGCCCGCTTGATCTCGAGATATCGGGCCAACACGTAGAGCGCGGCGCGCTCGTGCTCCGGCGCTCTCGCCGCCATCGAGGCCACGCGCTTCAACCCCACGTCCAGATCGCGGACCCTCCCGAGCGCGCGCCCGATCCACCTCAGATCCTGGCCCAGGGATTCCCGGCTGTCCTCGGGGATCGCGATCAGGAAGACGAGGAGCGCCGTCCGGAGGCGCCGGGCGGCCACGCGCATGTCGTGGAGGTACTTCGGGTCCAGGTTGAGGCGCGTTCCGGGCTCGTTCCAGAAGAGGCGGGTCAGGTGGCGCCCGAGCGTCTTCGCGGCGGTGTCCACCAGTCGATCCCCGCCGTAGAGCGCGAACGATCCATCCGCGTGGTCGGGGAGCTTCTCGCCGGCCTGCGCGAGCGCCGCGGCGAGCTTGGACTCGGCGCTGGTATGCAAGTCCAGCCTCCGCTTCACGGCCTCGCGAACCTCCACGAGCGCCTTCATGGACGCGCCGTCCAACGCCTCGACCTCCAGCTCGCGGTAGCTCTCGTCCCCGTTGTGGGAGCCGTCCCGGAACACACGATCCAGCGTGACCGAGCCCAGGATCTCCTGCCCGCTCAGCCACCGGAACATCTCGCGCTCGCTCTCCACGCGGGCGCGAACGCCCAGCCGCTCCAGAACGCGAAGCCTCGCCAGGGGTTTGAGCAGGGAGGCCACGGGTCCATCGGGAAGGACGCCCCAGGGTGGATCGGTGGCGGGGGCGTCCTGGGTCCACTCCGTGCGCGCGAGCACCGCATCGCTCTGGGAGTGAACCGTCTTCGCCTGGAGCTGGGTCCGGCCGTCCTCCTTCCGGAGGCGCAGCGCGAGCCCCGCGCGGTAGAGAATCCAATCGTCGGTATCGAGGTAGCGGTCTTCGTGGAGGACGGTGCCGGAGGATTCGAGGACGAAGCCCAGGTCCTCGATCGCGTCACGAACGGCGGTGGCGTCGCTCCCCTCGGGGATTCGAAACTTGATCTCCTGCTCGAGCATCGCCGTCCTCGATCTCAGGCGGCCCCGATGTCGCGGAGCGCTCCCGGCTGGATCAGCCACTCGAGGGTCGCGCTTCCGGCCGCGGGCTCGCGGGGGAGGGTCATGAGGCTCGCGCCGCCCTTCTTGTACTCGACGAAGGCGGCGCCGTTCTTCCCCGCGAGAAGATACGAGGTGAAGCTGCTCAGGTGGGGCTCGTGACCGACGAGGGCCACGGACTCGGAGCTGAGGCGGCTCAGATAGAGGACGAGCGCGTCCAGGTCCCCGGAGGGCACGAGGTGCTCGCAGAACTCGATCTTCCGATGCGGCGCGACCGCCTCACGCAGGATTTCCGCCGTCTGGCGGGCGCGCACGAGCGGGCTCGAGACGATTCGATCGAGCTTCGGCGCGACTTCCTTCAGCCCGCGAGCCGCGAGCCGGAATTTGTGGATGCCCTCGGGTGTGAGCGGCCTGTCCTCGTCCAATTCGAAGGCAGGATCCCCGCGTTCGACCGCGATCGCATGGCGCACGATAAGTAATTCCATCGCAACCTCCAGGGATGCCCAAACTATAGCACATGACGTAAGATGGGGGCTATGCCGTCTTCGAAAACACGCGTGTTCCCGATTCGCTGCGCCGGCATGGACGTCGGCAGCAATGCCCTTCGTCTCGCCATCGCCGAATTCAAGAGCCCGACGCGCTACAAGATCCTGGAACGAAAGCGCGTGCCCGTGCGCCTGGGTGAGTCGGTCTTCCAGAGCAGCCGGATCGATCCCGGGACCCTCGAAGCGGCCCTCGACGCGTTCCGTGATTTCCGCCGCTGCATGGAGGAGTACGACGTGGTGCTCCACCGCGCCGTCGCGACCAGCGCGACGCGCGAGGCGAAGAATCGCGCCGCGTTCCTGGAACGGGTCCACACCGAGACGGGGATCGACCTCGACATGATCCCGGGGACCGAAGAGGCGCGGCTGGTCGCGCTCGCGGTGCAGTCCAAGATCCGGCTTCGGGGCACCTCGCTCATCATGGATGTGGGCGGAGGCTCGAGCGAGCTGGCGCTGGTGCAGCGCGGGGAGATTCTCCTGGTGGAGTCGCACGATCTGGGATCGGTCCGCCTCCTGAAGCAGGTGAGCGGCGGGGCGAAGGCCAAGGCGGCTCCGAAAGGGCGCATGCTCCGGATTCTGCGCGAGACGGTGCGCGCGTCCCGGTTTCCCCTCCTGGAGTCCCTGCGTCGCCATTCGGTGAAGCTGATCGGCACGGGCGGCAACATCGAGGCGCTGGCGTCCCTGAACGCGAGCGACAACGGGAAGGACGACAGCCAGCGGAGGCCCGTGAGGCTGCCGGTGGCGCGCCTGAAGGGGTACCTCGAGACCCTGGCGGACATGAGCGCGGAGGAGCGCGCGAGAAAGTACGACCTGCGCCCCGACCGCGCCGATGTGATCGTCCCGGCGGGAGCCATCTTCGAATACGTCGCCGCCCGGACGCGCGCGCGCCAGATCACCGTCCCGTTCGTGGGGCTGGTGGACGGCGTGCTCGTGGATCTGGCCCTCGCGGCAGGGGCGTCGGGGACGAAGAGCCTGGAATCGTCCCAGACCCTGAACGCCGCCCGGGCGCTCATGCGGAAATACGATACCGATCCGAAACATTCCCGTCACGCCACCGAGCTTGCGCTCTCCCTCTTCGATCAGCTCAAATCCGTGCACGGGCTGGGCAAGCGCGACCGCCTCCTGCTCGAGATCGCGGGTCTCCTGCACGAGGTCGGGAATTTCATCTCGGCGTCCGGGCACCACCGGCATGCCTACTACATCATCTCCGAGACGCCGATCCTGGGATTGACCGACGAGGAGCTTCACATCGTGGCCTGCGTGGCGCGCTATCACCGGAAGGCGCCGCCCGACACCAGCCACGAGTGCTACGCCGAGCTGGCCGAGAAGGCACGGGACCGGGTGCGGGCTCTGGCCGCGATGCTGAGGCTCGCGGACGCGCTCGACCACGACCACCGCCAGCGCGTCGTGGACGTCCGGGCCAAGAAGCGCGATTCGGAGCTGGTCCTCAAAGCCCGGACCCGTGGGGACGTCACGCTGGACGAATGGTCGGTGGGCGAGAAGGGCGGGGACCTTTTCGAGGAGGAGTTCGGCTTGAAACCGGTGCTCAAGACCCGTGGCTGACCCGACCGCGCCGGGCGCGGAGGCGCCGGCGCCTTCCGCCGCGGGCACGACCGCGATGGCGGCGTACGCCGCGGGCGGGCCGGCGGTTCTCTCCGTCATCGACGTCGGCTCGAGCGGCGTACGCATGCTGGTGGCCGAGCTCAAGCCGGACGGACAGGTCCGCGTCCTCGAGGACGTCGCGAAGCCCCTGACGCTGGGCCGCGAGACCTTCCGCACCGGAACGCTCTCCGCGGCGAGCATCCAGAAGGCGGTCAACATCCTCCGGCAGTACCGCACCATGATGGACGGCTACGGGGTGACCCACACCCGGGCGGTCGCGACGAGCGCCGTGCGGGCCGCGCTCAACCGGGACACCTTCGTGGACCGGGTCTTCCTGGCGACCGGGATCGAGGTGGAGGTGATCGAGGGCTCGCAGGAGACCCTGCTGACCTTCGCCGCGGTCCAGCGCGCGCTCGCGGCGCTGCCGGAATTCACGCGCGAGGATTCGCTCATGTTCGAGCTGGGCGCGGGCGCGACCGAATGGGCGCTGGTGCGCGGCGGCGAGGTGGTGGGATCCGTGACCTACGATCTCGGCACGCTGCGGATGCGCGACCTCCTGCGCGCCGAGAGCGGGGACCGGCGCGCCATGACGCGCCTCATCCAGCACAACGTGCGGGAGATGATGAACGCCGTGAAGCGGACGCTGCCCTTCGAGAAGGTCGCGAACCTCATCGCCATCGGACCCGAGGCGCGCTTTGCCGCGCGGGCCCTGAAGGGCGAGGGGGACCTTGCGGCGGTCTCGGCGAAGGATTTGCGGACCCTGGCCGACCAGATTCTCGCGATGACGCCCGCCGAGGTGGCCTCGGCCTACTCCATCCCGACGCTCGAGGCGGAAGCGCTGGCGCCCGCCTTCCTCGCCTACGCCGAGCTCATCCGCCTGAACCCGGTGGACCGCCTCCTCGTTGCGAGGGCGAGCATCCGCGACGGACTGCTCCTGCAAGTCGCGAAGTCGATCCAGAGCGGGTCCTCGGTCTTCTTCCCCGAGCAGACCATCACCGCCGCGTTGAACCTCGCGCGGAAGTACCACGCCGACGAGCGCCATGGGCTCCACTCCGCCGCGCTCGCGCGCGCCGTCTTCGAAGCCACGCAGGCGCAGCACGGGATGGGGGAAACCGAGCGGCTCCTTCTGGAGGTGGCGTCCATCGTGCACGACATCGGAAACTACGTCTCGGCCCGCGGGCACCATCGCCATGCGTACTACCTCCTGGTGAACTCGGAGGTGTTCGGTCTCTCGAAGATGGATCTCGAGATCGTGGCCAACGTGGCGCGCTATCACAGGAAGGGCGCGCCGCAGTCCGACCATCCGGCCTACGCGGCCCTGCCGCGCGGGGCGCGGCTCACCGTGAACCGGTTGAGCGCCATCCTCCGCGTCGCGGACGCGCTGGACAAGGCGCACGGGCAGCGGATCCAGAATCCCAGGATCACGGTGGAGGATGGAGAGCTTCGGATCGACGTCGAAGCCGCCGAGGACGTGGCCCTGGAGCGGCTCACGCTGGATCAGAAGGGCGGCCTCTTCGAGGAAGTGTTCGGGCTGAAGCCGGTGTTGCGGGAAGTCTCGTGACCGAGGGAACCCCCGTCGAGCCCCGCTACCTGAGCCGGGCGCTGACCTGGCTGGGGTTCAATGGCCGCGTTCTCGAGGAGGCCCAGGATCCGACCCTGCCCGTGCTCGAGCGGGCGCGCTTCCTGGGCATCTTCTTCTCGAACCTGGACGAGTTCTTCATGATCCGGGTCGCGGGTCTTCGCGAGGCCGCGGAGGCCGGGGTGGGCGTCTCCGGCGAGGAATCGATCGCGGCCGTACTGGCGCAGGTGGGCCAGCGCTGTCATGGTCTGGCCCGGGTGGGGTACACGACCTACGACCGCGAGATCGTTCCGGCGCTTGCCGCGGGCGGCGTGCATTTCGAGCGCGACGAAGACCTGGAGCCCAAGGAACGCGCGTTCCTGGACCGGCTCTTCACCCGCGAGATCCTGCCCATCCTGACGCCCGCCGCGGTCGAGCCGGGCCTTCCATTCCCCCATGTCACCAATTTCGCGCTCTGCTTCGCCGTCCGGCTGGGGCGCCCCGCCTCGGAGGAGCGCTTCGCCCTGGTCCAGCTTCCCCGTCAGTACACCCGCTGGATCCAGGTCGGGAGCCGCGGCGGATTCCGCTTCGCGCTCCTCGAGGACGTGGTGCGCCGCCATCTGGCCGATCTCTTCCCCGGGTACGAGATCCGGGACTCGGCGCTCTTCCGGGTCACGCGCGACGCGGACTTCGCGACCGACGACCAGGACGAGGAGGATCTGGTCGAGGCGGTCAAGAACGTGCTCAAGCAGCGCCGGAGCGGGGATCCCGTCCGGCTCGAGATCGAATCCTCCGCGAGCGAGGAGATCACCGAGCGCCTGACCCTGGCCTTCGAGCTGGAGTCCACCAGCGTCTACCGCGTCAGCGGCCCGCTGGATCTCAAGTTTCTGATCGAGTTCGCCCGCGTTCCCTCGCTTCCCGCGCCTCGAACGGCGGCCTGGTCCCCGCAACCCGTGCCCGAGGTGCCCGCGGGGGAGGCGATCTGGGAGGCCCTGGCGGAGCGGGACTTTCTTCTCTTTCACCCCTACGAGACCTTCGAGCCGGTGCTGCGGCTCCTGAGACTCGCGTCGCGGGATCCGGCCGTGCTCGCCATCAAGCAGGTGCTCTACCGGACCGCGCCCAACTCCGAGGTGATCCGGGCGCTGGAGAACGCCGCGGAGAACGGGAAGCAGGTCACAGCGCTCCTGGAATTGCAGGCGCGGTTCGACGAGGAGCGGAACGCGGCCTGGGCGCGGCGCCTCGAGGACGCGGGCGTGCAGGTGCTCTACGGCCTCGCGGGGCTCAAGACGCACGCGAAGGCGCTCCTCATCGTGCGCCGCGGGCCCGGCGGCATCGAGCGCTACGCGCACCTGGGCACCGGGAACTACAACGAGCGGACCGTGCTGGAGTATTCCGATCTGAGCCTTCTCACCTCGGACGAGGATCTCTGCGCGGACCTGACGGCCTTCTTCAACGTGGTGACGGGCTACTCCGAGCCTCTGCCGTGGAGGCGGATCGCGATGGCGCCGCTGGGGCTGAGGCGGCGCTTCCTGGACCTGATCCGGCGCGAGACGGAGAAGTCCACCCCCGAGGACCCGGGGCAGATCCGGGCGAAGATGAACGCGCTCGTGGACAAGCCGATCGTGGACGCGCTGTACGAGGCGTCGGCCGCGGGCGTGAGGGTTCTCCTCAACGTGCGCGGCTCGTGCGTGCTCCGTCCCGGCGTGAAGGGCATGAGCGAGAACATCCGCGTGATCTCCATCGTGGACCGCTTCCTGGAGCACAGCCGCGTCTTCGAGTTCCGAAACGGGGGCGAGACGGAAACCTACATCGGGAGCGCCGACTGGATGCCGCGGAATCTGGACCGGCGCGTGGAGCTGGTGTTCCCGGTGGTGGAGCCGGCCCTGCGTGCGCGGCTGGGTCACATCCTCGACGTGCTCTTCGCCGACAACGTGAAGGCGCGGGAGCTGCGCGCCGACGGAGCGCTGGCGAAGCGCGCCCGCGGGCGGCGGGTCATCCGGGCGCAGGAGATCTTCTGGGAGGAGGCGCGCGTCCACGCGGAAGGTCGCGGCGGGACGGATCGGAGCGCGTTCGTTCCCCTGCGAAGCGCGCCGGAGTGAGCCCCTAGTACCTCACGTCCGCCGAGAAGCGCGCCAGCCACCCCGTCGGATCGGCGCCCGGAACGTTCGCGTCGTTCCGCACGCGGCGGAAACCCACGCCCGCGCTCAGATCCACGTCGTCGCGCGGCATCCAGCGCGCGTCGCCCCACACCTCGCGTCGCTCCTCCACGATCCCCGAG
>DASQBE010000051.1:0-17391 GCA_035635355.1 Binatia bacterium
CTGCGTCTCGTTGACGGGGACGATGGAGGGATCCTGTCCTTGGCCGCCGCGCTCGAGATAGAACTGGTCGTTGATGATCTCATCCGTGTATCGCTGGGTCGGTGCCCGGCCGTCCACGATGGAATCCCGTCCCGCCGTGCCCGGCTGGGAGGCACTGGCCACGACCGAGCTCACGCGCGAAGACGAGGGCGCGCTCCGGTCGGCGAGGACCGGCGCGGGAGCCTCCGGGGAAGCGGCGCCGGCAGGAGGGCCGGCCGCGATCCTTGTCGCCGGCGCCTGCGTGGGCGAGGCCACGGGGAGCGCGGGAATCGGGTGCATGAAGCCCTGGCCGACCGGGGAGAGCGCCAACGCGACCAACGCGGCCGCGACGCCTGCGCCCGCCACGTAGAGCGGCCTCAGGCGCAGCGGGGAGAGAAGCTCGAGGATGAGCTCGCGGACGCCGGGACGGAGCCCCTCGCCGGAGCGGATCCTCGCGAAGACGTCCTCGTCGAAATGGGCGCTGGGCTCGACCACGGGCATCCCCTGCGACAGGATCGACAGGGTCGCTCTCACCTCGCGCAGCGCGATGGAGCAGCGACGGCATCCCATGAGGTGCGCCTCGAGATGGCGGCGCTCCTCCTGGCTGATCTCGTCCTCGACATACGACGAGAACAATGATTCGACCGACCGGCAGTTCATGCGTCCTCCAGATTCAAATGCGGTTTGAGTCGCTCCTTCAGCATCAGCCGGGCGCGATTGATCCGTGATCGCACGGTGCCGCCCGGGATTCGGAGGATCTCTCCCACTTCCTCGTAGCTCAACCCCTCGATGTCGCGGAGCACCACGGCCTCGCGGTACCGAGCGGGAATCTTTTCGAGCGCCTCCGCCACGCGCCGGCGGATCTCGCTCGCGTTCAGGTCTTCGTCGGGCAGGGGTTTGAGATCGGGGAACGCGAGCCCCTGCCCTCCGGAATCCTCTTCCATCGCATCCAGGCTGAACGTGCCCTTGTGCCGCACGCGGCTCCTGATCTCGTTCTTGGTCAGGTTGACCGCGATGGTGAAAATCCAAGTCGAGAACTTGCCGCTCTTCCGGTAGCGCTCGCGGTTCCGATAGACGCGGAGGAAAACCTCCTGGCTGATCTCCTCGGCCCGGTCCCGGTCGTTGATGAACCGGCACACGAGGTTCATGATCCGCGAGCGATACCGTTGGACGAGCGCACGAAAAGCCGTCTCGGAGCCCAGGGCACAGCGCTCCATGACGTCCTCATCCGTCAGCTCGGCAAGTTCGAGCTTCTTCACCAGACGTAGCTCGCTAGGCATTCACGCTCCGTGGTAGTCCGTACACCACGGGGTGTTGCCGGTTCCGGGACGCATCGAAATCTTAGGGCCTGGAGAAGAGGGTGAGCCCCGCCGGGGTCGCGGGGGGGTGTTTCTCGCGAGCCCGCGACTCCGCGGCCCTGGCCTCGCTATCCAGCCTCAGGGCCCGGCAGACCCGCCCGAGCATCGCCTCCGCATCCGACCCGGTGTCGGGGCAGCCCACCGCACGCCTCAGCAGATCCCTCGCTAACTCCAACTGTCCCATATTGTAACGTATGGTCCCCAGAAGCGCCAGCGCCCGGCCGTTCTTGGGATCGAGCTCCACCGCCCGGTCCAGTCTCTGGAGCGCCCGGTCCATAGCCCCCCGATTCAAATCTGATGCCGCCAGGAAGTAAAGGCACTCGGAATTCTCCCGGCCGAGGCCGTTCAGCTTCTGGAACGCCCATTCCGCCACCAGGCTATCGCCGATCGAAACGGCGGCCTGGCCCAATTCCGCGTAGAGGTTGGCGCTGTCGGAGCCCCGGGCGGCGCCCTCCCGCATGAGCGAGACCGCTTCCTCCGGGTGACGGAGGAGCATGTAGCAGAGAGCCCCGGCCAGGATGCGGCGCGGGCTGCTGAAGAGCCCCTCCCGGACGCCCTCCAAGAATTGCACCCCCGTGCGCCGGTCCCCCACCTTGATCTCGAGGTAGGCCACCGCGAGGGACTCATCCGGCGTGAAGGTCCGGAGCCGGCCCAGCTTCCGGAAGCAGCGGAGCGCGCCCTTCTCGTCGGAGAGGCCGACCAGGGCGCGGCCCCTGACCGGCAAGGCGGCGGCATTGTTCTCGATCGGCTTCACCGCGACCAGCGCCGCCCGATAGCTCCCGTCCCGCACCAGCGAGCGGCCTGCGTTCACGCGAGCATCGACGGGGTCGAAACCGCGGCGCGCCGCGGCCAGGAGGAAGGCCTCCGCACCCTTCTTGTCCCTCTCGCGAAAAAGGTACGAGGCGTAGGACGCGACCTGCTCGGGAAGAGCGTCGGAGGCCTCGGCACGCCGGCGGAGCAGCTTCTGCTCCAGCGCCAAATCCCCGGTACGCCGCGCCAGGTCGACACCCAGTCCCAAGGTCCGGGGGTCGTCGGGGTTGAGCGAGAGCGCCAGGGCGAGCGCCTCCGACGCTTCTTCCAGGCGTCCGTCCTCGAGGGCCATGGCCAGCACGCCGGTCGCCACCCACCCGAAGTCGGGGAGGAGCTCCCCCGTGCGCTTCAGGTCGGCCAGCGACGCCTCGTAGTTTTTGTTCAACTCGTGGGCGAGCGCGCGGAGCGCGTAGAGCTCCGGCCGCGCCCCCAGGAGCCGAAGCGGCGGCGTGAGCGCTTTCGCCGCGATCGCGGCTTCCCCCGCGCGCAGGCGCATGCGCCCGACGAGCATCGCCGCGTCCTGGTTCAGGCTGTCGAGAAAGAGGGAACGGTTGCCCCACGTGAGCGCCTGCGCATCGTCTCCGGAGGATTCGAGCAGCTGCGCGAGACGCCACGCGGCAAAGCTGGAGCCGGGATCCGACGCGGCGAGCGCCTCGGCCCAATGCCGTGCTTCCTCCATGCTGCCGCTCTCCTGGGCCACGGTGGAGCGCGCGAGGAACTCCAGATTCAAGGGGATGACGCGGGGTGCGGGCGCCTGGGCCGAGGAAGAACCGGCCAGGGTCGCGAGAAGAATCAGGGACAGCATTGCAGGGCCCATCCATGAGCCGATGTTGCTTTTCGAGGTCACGCGGCCGCCTCCACACGGGAAAAAGGAATGGAGGAAGACCCGGATGGGCCTTCCTCCCCCTGTCGAGACGACGCGTGGATTATATCAGGCTCAGGGCTCGGCCTGCAAGTGCGAGGCGGCCCAGGGGGACTTATCCCCTTCGGGCTCCCTGCGTTCGCGGGATTCGCGCGGCTCACGCGGCTCGCGCGGCTCCCTGCCGCCACCCTGCGTTCCCGGCCCCTGCCCCGGACCCCGGCCGCCGCCTCCGCCACGCGCGCGGCGACCCCGCCCGCCCCGGCGTCTGCGGCGCCTGTTTTCCTGTCCCTTTTCGCTCCGCACGATCTTTTCGAAGTGGAGGAGCGCGTCCCGCGCGGCCTCCTGCTCCGCTTCCTTCTTGTTGTTGCCATGCCCGCGGCCCAACACCTTTTGGTTCACGACCACTTCGACCGTGAACACCTTCTCGTGATCGGGGCCGATCTCGCTCGAGATCCGGTACTGCGGGTGGGTCTTGAACTCACCCTGCACGTACTCCTGGAGCATGCTCTTGTAGTTGGCGAGATTCGCGTCGCTCAGGATCTCGTGCACCTGGCGCAGCAGGAGGCGCTCGGTCAGCCGGCGTGCCGGCTCGAGCCCTCCATCCAGGTACACCGCGCCGATCACCCCTTCCAGGGTGTCGGCCAGGATGGAGGCGCGGTCGCGCCCCCCCGAGCCCGTCTCCGCCTCGCTCAACAAGATGAAATTCCCGAGGCCCATGATCTTGGCCGTGCGGGAGAGGATCACGCGGCTCACGAGGAGCGACTTCATCTTCGTCAGCTCGCCCTCGCGGAGCGAGGTGAACTTGCGGTAGAGGAACTCGTTCACGACGAGCCCGACGACCGAGTCGCCGAGAAACTCCATCCGCTCGTTGGATTCCCCGCCGTTCTTGTCCTTGTCGGGCTGGGAATGGAGGAAGGACCGATGCGTCAGCGCCTGCCGCGCCAGCTCGGGGTCCCGGAACTTGTAATTCACCATGGTTTCGAATCCGCGTAGATCGAATTCACTGACTCCGGACCGCGCAGGGCGCGGTGCCGGGGGTTTGTCCAGTCCTAGAAGCTTTCTCAATAAGTTCACGTTTGTCGGGATCCCTAAGGACCCTCCTTGGCCATGAGTCTCGATAACGCCAGGGTGACGTTGTGCCCGCCAAAGCCCAGTGAGTTGGAAAGGGCCGCCCGCAGTTCAACCTTTCGCGCGGTGTTGGGGACGTAATCGAGATCGCAGTCGGGATCGGGATGCTCGTAATTGATGGTCGGCGGCAGAATCTGCCGCTCGAGCGCGAGGACGCAGATGATGGTCTCGAGTCCTCCGGCGGCTCCGAGCAGGTGCCCCGTCATCGATTTGGTCGAGCTTACGGCCACTCGGGCCGCGTGATCGCCGAATACCGACTTGATGGCTTGGGTTTCGAATTTGTCGTTGAGTGGCGTGGAAGTGCCGTGGGCGTTCACGTACCCGAACTCGCCCTGAGGCAGTCCGGAGTCGTGGATGGCCGCCCGCATGGCCCGCGCTGCGCCCTCACCCTCGGGGGCAGGTGCGGTCATATGATGGGCATCTCCCGTGGCTCCGTATCCAACGATCTCGGCCAGAATCGTGGCGCCGCGTTTCCTCGCGTGCTCGAGCTCCTCCAGAATCAGGATGCCCGCGCCCTCCCCCATCACGAAACCATCGCGCTGGCAATCGAAGGGGCGGGAAGCTCGGGTCGGATCGTCGTTACGGGTGGACATCGCCTTCATGGAGCAGAATCCCGCGAAAGAAACCGGGGTCACCGGAGCTTCGGCGCCCCCCGCGATCATGATCTCCGCTTCGGAGTTCTGGATGATCCGGAATGCCTCGCCGACCGCGTGGGCGCCCGAGGAGCAGGCCGACACGGTGCAGTAGTTGGGGCCCTTGGCGCCGAAGAGGATCGACACCTGGCCCGAGGCCATGTCCGAGATCATCATGGGGATGAAAAACGGGCTGACGCGGTTCGGACCCTTCTCGAGGAGCGTGCGATGCTGGTCCTCGAACGTGGAGATTCCGCCGATGCCCGATCCGACGATGACGCCGAACCGGGTGGGGTCGACGGCCCCTCCGTCCTTCTTCACGCCGGCCTGTTCCAGCGCCTGCGTGGTCGCGGCCACCGCGTACTGCACGAAGCGATCCGTGCGGCGGATGTCCTTCCGGTCCATGACGTCTTCCGGATTGAATCCACGCACCTCGCCGGCAATCCGCGTGTCGTAGGCCGTGGTGTCGAATCGTGTCACCGGACCGATTCCGGACTCACCCGCGATCAACCGTTTCCAGAATTCCTCGACGGTGTTTCCAAGAGGGCAGACAACGCCCTGCCCGGTCACCACCACCCGTCGAGGGTACCCATTTCTCCGATACGGCACGAACGTTCTCTCGATTTCTTCGCCTGTGCTCCCACCGCGGGGCGCGAGACGCGCCCCACGCGGCGCCGAATCAGGCGTTCTTCGGCACGTGCGATTCCAGATACTTGATGGCGTCGGCCACCGTGGTCATCTTCTCGGCGTCCTCGTCCGGGATTTCGATGTCGAACTCCTCCTCGAGCGCCATGACCAGCTCCACGGTATCGAGCGAGTCCGCCCCGAGATCGTCGATGAACGAAGCCTCGGCCGTCACCTGTTCGGGCGCCACGCCCAGCTGATCGACGATGATCTGCTTGACCCGGTCTTCACTGAATGATGCCATTCCCTGCGTCACCTCCCTTGGGGATTCCCGTTCGGGAATCCGTTTCACATCCTCATCCCGCCGTCGACCGACAGCACCTGGCCGGTCACGTAGCCCGCCTCTTCCGAGCACAGAAACGCCACCGCGTGGGCGACGTCTTCCGGAGATCCCAGGCGTCCAAGCGGGATCTGCGCCTGAAGCGCTTCGCGCACTTTCTCGCTCAAGCCGGACGTCATCGCCGTTTCGATGAAGCCCGGAGCCACCGCGTTCACCGTAATATGGCGCGACGCCAGTTCCCGCGCAACGGCCTTCGTCAGGCCGATCACGCCGGCCTTGGACGCTACGTAGTTGGCCTGCCCGGGGTTACCGCTCAAACCCACCACGGAGCTCACGTTCACGATCCTGCCCCAGCGCTGTTTCATCATAGGACGGGTGAACGCCTTGATGCAGAGAAAGCTCCCCTTCAAGTTGGTGTCCATCACCTGGTCCCACTCCTCCTCGCTCATGCGCATGACGAGGTTGTCCCGGGTGATCCCGGCGTTGTTGACCAGGATGTCCGCGCGGCCGAACGCCTCCAGCGTCCGGGCGCAGAGCTGATCCGCGTATGCAGGATGGGCCACGTCCCCCGCGACCGGGAGGGCTTCGCCGCCCTTCGCGCGGATCTCGGCGCACGCGGTCTCGAGCGCGGATGCGTCGCGGCCCGAGAGCACCACCTTGGCCCCGCCGCAGGCGAGACGATCCGCGACCGCGCGGCCGATGCCCTTCCCGCCTCCGGTCACCACCGCGACTTTGTCCTGGAACCGGGCCCCCGTCACGCCGCGACCTCCTCCAGGGCCTGCACCGTGGCCTCGATCGATTCGGGATCCTCGCTGCCGAAGACCAGGGCCTCCCGGTCGACGCTCTTCACGAGACCGCGGAGCACGCGACCCTGACCGACCTCCACGAACTTGCGCACGCCCTGGGCCAGGAGCTCGCGCACCGTCTGCTCCCAGAGCACCGGTTTCAGGAGCTGCTCCCGGAGCGTGACCCGGATCTCGTCCGGAGACTGCGCGGGCCGGGCGGTCGCGTTGGCGAACACCGGAACGCGCGCCGGCCGGATCTCGACCACGTCCAGCGCCTCCGCCAGCCCGCGCGCGGCGCTCTCCATGAGGGGCGAGTGAAACGCCGCGCTCACGTGCAGGGGCACGACCTTTTTCGCGCCCGCCCGCTTCGCTTCCTCGGTCGCGCGCAGGAGCGCCTCCGGCGTTCCGGAGAGCACCACCTGGCCCGGCGAGTTGAAATTGGCCGCGGCGAGATCCCGGGGTGCCGCGACCGCCGCGAGCACGCGCTCGATCGCAGGGGCGTCCAGCCCCAGAACGGCCGCCATGGACCCGGGCCGCTCCTTCCCCGCCGCCGCCATCAGCTCCCCGCGCTTCCGGATGAGCTTCAGGCCGTCCTCGAAGGAGAGCGACCCGGCGGCGACGTGCGCCGCGAACTCCCCGGCGCTGTGCCCCGCGCCCGCCGAGGCGCGCACCCCGCGGCGCTCCAGCACGCGCGCCGCGGCGACGCTGACCACCAGCAGCGCGGGCTGGGTGTTCTCGGTGCGCGTCAGCTCCTCGATGGGGCCTCCGAAGCAGAGCGCGGAGAGCGGGAATCCCAGCACGAGGTCCGCGCGCTCGAACACCTCGCGGGCCTCGGGGTAGCGCTCCGCCAGCGTCCTGCCCATCCCCACCGCCTGCGAGCCCTGGCCGGGAAAGAGGAACGCGATGCGGCTCACCAGCGCACCACCGCCGCCGCCCACGTGAACCCGCCTCCGAACGTCACCAGCTCCACGAGATCGCCGGGCTTCAGGCGCCCGCTCCGCTTCGCCTCGTCGAGCGCGAGCGGGATCGATGCCGAGGAGGTGTTGCCGTAGCGGTCCAGGTTCACGAACACCTTGTCCATCGAAAGCCCCAGACGCCGCGCGGTGGCGTCGATGATGCGGTAGTTGGCCTGGTGCGGGATCAGGAGGTCCAGCTCCTCGGGTTTCAGGCCCGCCAGCTCCAGGGCCTCGCACGCCACCGATTCCATGGCGCGCACGGCGTACTTGAACACGTCGTTCCCGCTCATGCGGATGTAGTGGAGCCTCTTGTCCACGGTCTCGTGGGAGGCGGGATTCAGCGAGCCGCCCCCCGGCATCTCGAGCAAGCTGGTGAGCGAGCCGTCGCTGTGGAGCTTCGTGGCGAGAATCCCGCCGGGCTGCCCCGTGGAGCGGAGGATCACCGCGCCCGCGGCGTCCCCGAAGAGGACGCATGTGTTCCGGTCCGTCCAATCGGTGATCTTCGAGAGCGTCTCGACGCCGACCACCAGCACCGTCTCCGCCGCGCCCGCGAGGATCTGGGTGCGCCCGAGCGAGAGCGCGTAGAGGAACCCCGAGCACGCGGCCGAGATATCGAACGCGTACGCGGAGGACGCCCCCAGCCGATCCTGTAAGAGGCACGCGGTGGAGGGAAAGGGCCGGTCGCCGGTGACGGTGCCCACGATGATCTGATCGATCTCTCCGCCCGCGACGCCGGCGTCGTGGAGCGCGCGCCGCGCGGCCTCGGTGGCCAGCGCCGAGGCGGGCGTGTCCGGATCGGCGATGCGGCGCTCCTTGATCCCGGTGCGGCTCACGATCCATTCGTCCGAGGTGTCCACGATCTTCTCCAGATCCTGGTTCGTGAGCACTCGGTCGGGCGTACAGGAGCCGACGCCGATGATGTGCACATCGCGGGCGGCGGGGGCGATCACGCGGCCTCCGGAGCGAGCCTTTGGAGATCCTCGCGGATGAAATCCGCGACCCGCGCCTCGGCGCACCGCGCGGCCGCGCGGATGGCGTTCTTGATCGCCCGGGCGTTGCTCCGCCCGTGCGCGATGATGCAGTTCCCGTCCACGCCCAGGAGCGGCGCGCCGCCCACCTCCGCGTAGTCCATCCGGCGCTTCAGCCGGCGGAAGGCGGGCTTCAGGAGCAGACCCGCCAGCATGCTCAGGGGGTCCGCCCGGATCTCGTCCCGGATCATGTTGCCCACGCTGGGGATCACGCTCTCCGCGAACTTGAGGAGCACGTTCCCCACGAATCCGTCGCAGACCACCACGTCGGCCGTGCCGAGAATGATGTCGCGCCCCTCGACGTTGCCGACGAAATGGACGGGGCTCTGCTTCAAGAGCTGGTGCGCTTCGTAATAGAGCTCGCTTCCCTTTTCCGCCTCCTCGCCGATGTTCAGGAGTCCCACGCGCGGGCGCTCGACGTGCAGGACCAGCCGCGCGTAGATGCTCCCCATCATCGCGAATTGGTGGAGGTGGTAGGGCTTGCAGTCGGATGTGGCGCCCACGTCCAGGATGACGACGTTGCCCTGGGGGGTCGGGAGCACCGTGGCGATGGCGGGACGCTGCACCGACTCGATGCGGCCGAGCCCGAAGAGGGCGGCCGCCACGACCGCGCCGGTGTTCCCCGCCGAGACCATGGCGTCGGTGCGGCGTTCCTTCTCCAGCCGCGCGGCGATGTTGATCGAGGAGTCCTTCTTCTTCCGCACCGAGGTCACCGCGGACTCGCCCATCTCGACGCGCTCGGAGGCATGGATCACGGAGGGCAGGGAGGAAGCGAGGTGGAGGCGGGCGGCTTCCTCGCGCACCAGCCCCTCGTCGCCGATGAGGACGACCTCGAAGGCGCCCGCGGACTCGCGCGTCGCTTCGATGGCCCCCTGGATGACCACACCGGGGGCGAGGTCGCCTCCCATGGCGTCCACACCGATGACCGGCCGTCCGGTTCGCTCGCTCACCTTGGCCCCGTGCCCGCCGCCCCTACGAACTCTTGGAGGCCTCCTGAGAGATCACTTCTTCGCCCGCGTAGTAGCCGCAGTGGCCGCACACCCGATGCGGAAGCTTCGGCTGGCTGCAGTGGGGACAGAGCGACCGGGATGGCATCGCGAGTTTCCAGTTCGTGCGGCGCTTCTTGCCGCGGGTGCTCGAGTGTCTTCTCTTGGGTACGGCCATCGTCTTTCATTCCCTTCGCTAGAGTCTTCTGCCGCGGGGTGTGAATACGATCCCCCCGGCTCAGCCCGTGGCCGCGCCGACACAGCGGCACGCCCCCAGATTTCGATCCTCGCCGCATCGCGGACAGAGCCCCGCGCACGTCTCGCGGCAAAGCGGCCTCATGGGGAGGCCTAACAGAACGGCCTCCCGGATCTCGCTGTCGATGGAGAGCACGTGGCCGTCATGGAAATGGACCCCCCCGTCCTCTTCGTCAAGGGCCTTGGGGCTCATCGTGCGGGCAGACGGCAACTTAGCACAGAAAACCTCGAACTCCAACTCGAGAATCTGCGAGAAGTCGATCAGACAGCGGCTACACTGTTGCAGCGCAATGGTATGGACGGTCCCCCGCACCCAGATCTCGTCCCCGCGGCGGTCCAGGCTAAGCCCAATGCGAAGAGGCCCTTCCAGCTCCGCGTCCCGGGGCTCGATCCCGACCGACCCGGCCGGAACCTCGAGCAGGAGACGGCTCTGCCCCTCGTCGATCTCGTGGAGTTTGAGTTCCATGGCTCTACTTTAGATTACCGGCGGGAAGATCCGTCTCCGAAGAAGAATTCGATCTCCGCCCGGGCCGACTCGGGCGAGTCGGAGGCGTGGACCGCGTTCCTCCCCTTGCTCTCGGCGTGGAGGGCCCGGATGGTGCCCGGCCGGGCCTCCTTGGGGTCGGTCGCGCCGATCAGCTCGCGAAGTCTCGGCACGGCGTCGTCGCGCCTCAGCCGCACGGGAACCGCGGGTCCCGAGGACATGAATAGGACCAGCTCGCCCAGGAACGGCTTCCCCTCGTGCACGGCGTAGAAGAGGCGTGCCTCGCCCGGCGCCAGGCGGACGAGACGCATGTCGAGGATCTCGAATCCGGCCCGCTCCACCTCGGAGAGAATGGCCCCCACCTTGCGGGCGGAAACAGCGTCGGGCTTGATCATGAAGAGCGTTTCAGTCACGTGGCGGTTCCCTCAGCGGCCGCGGCGCCGGACCGATTTGGCGCGAACGGCGCGTTTCGTCGTCGTGCGTGGCTTCCGGCGGGACGGGACGGCGCGCCGCTTCGGCTTCGCCGTCCGTTTCGACCGGAGCAGGGTGAGCTTGGATTTTCGTTTGCCCCGGAGGGCCGCCGCGATCAGGCCCGGGATCTCCGACGGCGTCTTCGCCACCGGGATGCCCGCGTCCTGGAAGCGCGCCATCTTCTCCTGGGCGGTTCCCGATCCTCCCGATACGATGGCACCCGCGTGCCCCATGCGCTTCCCCGGGGGCGCGGTCTGTCCCGCCACGAAGGCCACCACAGGCTTCGAGATGGATCGCCGGATGAGGAGGGCCGCGTCTTCCTCGTCGCTCCCGCCGATCTCCCCGATCAGGACGATCGCCTCGGTCCCGGGATCCTGCTCGTAGAGGGCGAGCATGTCCGCGAAGCGCGTTCCGACGATGGGATCTCCGCCGATCCCGATGCAGGTCGACTGGCCGAGGCCGGCGCGCGTGAGCTGCCAGACCACCTCGTAGGTGAGCGTGCCGCTGCGGCTCACGACGCCCACCTTGCCCGGCTTCACGATGGATCCGGGCATGATGCCGACCTTGCTCTGTCCGGGCGAGATGAGGCCGGGGCAATTCGGCCCGACCAACCTCGTGGGACGGCTCTTGAGATACGCGGAGACCTCCACCATGTCCCGCACCGGGATCCCTTCGCTGATGCAGACCACGAGCGGGATCTTGGAATCCACGGCCTCGTAGACGGCGTCCTGCGCCAGGGCCGCGGGGACGTAGATGACCGAGCAGTTGGCCCCCGTTTTCGAGACGGCCTCCTCGACCGAGTCGAAGACCGGGACCGCATGGACCCGCTCGCCTCCCTTCCCGGGCGTGACGCCCGCGACGACCTTGGTGCCGTAGTCCAGCATGCCCCGCGTGTGGAAGGAGCCGTCGCGGCCGGTGATCCCCTGCACCACGACGCGCGTGTTCCGCCCGATGAGGACGCTCATGCCGCCTCCGCCGCGCGGGCGATGACGGCGCGCACCGCCTCGTCCATGTCGCTCAGCGCCATGAGGCCACGCGCTCCGAGGAGCTCGCGCGCTTCCTTCTCGTTCGTCCCGGTGAGCCGGATCACGATCGGGATCCTGACGTGAAGCCGGTCGAGGGCGGCCAGGAGACCGCGCGCCACGTCGTCGCACCGCGTGATTCCGCCGAAGATGTTGAAGAGCACGGCCCGCACGCGCGCGTCCCCCGTCAGGATGTTCATCGCGGACTCCACCTTCTCGGGATTGGAGGAGCCGCCGATGTCCAGGAAGTTGGCGGGCTTCCCGCCGTGATACTGGATCAGGTCCATCGTGGCCATGGCGAGACCCGCCCCGTTCACGACGCAGCCGATCGACCCGTCCAGCTTCACGTAGGAGAGCCCGCGCTCGCGGGCTTCCACCTCGCCCTTGTCCTCGGCCGACAGGTCGCGCCACGAGGCCAGGTCGGGATGGCGGTCCAGGGCGTTGTCGTCGATCACGATCTTGGCGTCGAGGGCCAGGACCTCCCCCTGCTTGGTGACCACCAGGGGATTGATCTCGGCGAGCGAGGCGTCCTGGTCGCGGTAGACGCGCGCGAGCCGGGTCAGGATCGGGACGATCTGCTTCTGGATCGCGGGATTCTTGTCCAGGAAGCGGGCGGCCGCGCGGGCCCGGTAGGACGGAAGGCCGCGCAGGTCGATCGGAAGACGCAGGATCTTCTCGGGGGTTTCGCGCGCGACCTCCTCGATGTCGATCCCGCCCGCGGGGCTCACCATGAGAAGCGGCGTCTCGTTCTTCCGATCCAGGACCATCCCGGCGTAGTACTCGCGGTCGATGTCCGCCGAGGGCGTGATCAGCACGCGGCCGACCTTGAGGCCACGGATGTCCATCCCGAGGATGCGGCCGGCCTCCCGCTCCAGCTCCTCGGGGGTCCGGACCACCTTGACCCCGCCGGCCTTGCCGCGGCCGCCGATCAGCACCTGCGCCTTCACGACGACCGGGTAGGTAAACCGCGCCGCGGCCGAGACCGCCTCCCTCACGCTCGACGCCACCTCGCCCGGAGGCACGGGAATGCCCGCCGCGCGGAACAGGTCCTTCGATTGGTATTCGTGGAGGTTCAACGCTTTCCTCGGGTCACACGCGCGGACTTTCGCGCCGCCTTCTTCAGGCCGCCTCGCCCCAGCGCGGCCCGGCCCTCGGCCTTGGCTTTCCGCGGGCCCCGCTTCTCGCCCGAGGATTCGAGACGCTCCAGGCACTCGCGGATCAGGTCCTCCAGCTTGGGCCGCCCGATCTCCTCCAGCTCGTAGCCCACGCGGACCGCGTGGCGCTTCATCGTGACGAGCTTTCGCAGGTCGATCGGGGTCGCGACGATCACGACGTCGCACGGGCATGCGTTGATGGTCTTCTCCATGTCCCGGATCTGCTCTTTGGAATAGCCCATCGCCGGGAGGAGCGCGCCGATGTTCGGGTACTGCTTGAAGACGTCCTTCATGCCCCCGACCAGCCACGGCCGGGGATCCACGATCTCGCTCGCGCCGTGACGGCGCGCGGCGACGACGCCCGCGCCGTACTTCATCTCGCCGTGCGTGAGGGTGGGCCCGTCCTCGATGACGAGCGCGCGCCGGCCCCGGATCCACTCCGGATGGTCCACGCTGATGGGGGACGCCGCGTCCACGATGACCGCGCGGGGATTCAGCTCCTGGACCGAGCGGCGGACCGCTTCGATGTTCTCGTAGTCGGTGGTGGTCTCCTTGTTGATCACCACCACGTCCGCCATCCTCACGTTCGTCTCGCCCGGGTGATACGTGCGCTCGTGCCCCGGGCGGTGCGGATCCGCCACGACGATCTGGAGATCGGCCTTGATGAAGGAGAAGTCGTTGTTGCCGCCGTCCCAGACGATGACGTCCGCCTCGCGCTCGGCCTCGCGCAGGATCTCCGCGTAGTCGACCCCGGCGTAGACGACGGTGCCGCGATCCAGATGCGGCTCGTATTCCTCCCGCTCCTCGATCGTGCACTTGTGGCGGTCCAGGTCGGCGTAGGTCCCGAAGCGCTGCACGCCCTGGCGCGAGAGATCTCCATAGGGCATCGGGTGGCGGATGGCGACGACGCGCTTCCCCATCCCCTTCAGCACCTCGCACACCTTGCGCGTGGTCTGGCTCTTGCCGGAGCCGGTACGGACGGCGTTCACCGCGACGATCGGAACGCGGCTTCGAAGCTGGGTCTCCTTCGGACCCATGAGCGTGAAGTCACATCCCAGGCTCGCGATCCAGGACGCCTTGTGCATGACGTACTCGTGGGAGACGTCGCTGTAGGCAAACACCACCTCGTCCACGTCATGGTCCCGGATCAGGCCCGGGAGGTCCTGCTCGGAAACGATGGGGATGCCCTTGGGGTAGCGTCCGCCGGCCAGCGAGGGCGGATAGCGGCGGTCATCGATGCCGGGGATCTGGGCGGAGGCCGTGAACGCCACCACCTGATACTCGGGACGCCGCTTGAAGAACATGTTGAAGTTGTGAAAATCCCGTCCGCCGGCGCCCATGATCACGACTCGTCTCGGATTCTTCACTCGAGGCACACCTCCTTCAGGGGTTCGCGCAAGGCCGGCACGATCCGGGGAAATGGGGCGAAAGCTTCGAGCCGCTCGCCCCAGCAGGGATGCGCCGTAGATGCACTACCAGATGCACTACGTTGGGAAAACGCAACAGCTTAGACGGTAAGGAGGGGTCCTGTCAAGGGGTGCGGGAGGTGCGGATCCGCTCCACGATCTGGGAGGAGGAGAAGCCGGGAACGAGCGGGATCACCTGCACTTGCCCGCCCGCGCGCTCGACCTCGGCTCGCCCCACGACGCTCGCCGGCGTGTAGTCCCCGCCCTTGACCAGGATGTCCGGGAGGAGCTCCTGGATGATCCGGAGCGGCGTGTCCTCGTCGAACAGCACGACGTAGTCCACGCTCGCGAGCGCCGCCACGACCTGGGTTCGCGCCTGCTCGCCCTGGAGTGGACGGCCCTCGCCCTTCAGGGCGCGGACGGAGCGGTCGGAATTGAGCCCGACGAGAAGGTAGTGCCCCAGGCTCCGCGCCCGGCGCAGGAGCTCGGTGTGCCCCGGGTGGATGAGATCGAAGCAGCCGTTCGTGAAGACGAACCGCCGCCCGAGGATGCGCGCGGCCACGCGGCGGCGCTTCGCGTCCTCGAGCGTGAGGATCTCACCCAACGGGCAGGTCCTCCAGCGATTCGACCAGCATGGCGGCCGAGGCCGCCGCGGTCCCCAGCTCCGCCACCACCAGACCCGCCGCGTGATTCGCCAGCACGCAGGCCTCGGGCAGAGGCGCGCGCGCGGCGAGCGCGACCGCGATCGTCGCCACCACGGTGTCTCCCGCCCCGGTCACGTCGTAGACGCGGCGCGCGCGGGTGGGAAAGTGCGTATGCCCGTCCGAGGTGAAGAGCGACATTCCCTCCTCGCCTCGCGTGATCAGCACCGCGCCGGCGTCGAGCTTCTGGCGCAGGCCGAAGCCGGCCTCGATCAGGTCC
This sequence comes from Binatia bacterium, assembly GCA_035635355.1. Taxonomy (GTDB): domain Bacteria; phylum Eisenbacteria; class RBG-16-71-46; order SZUA-252; family SZUA-252; genus WS-7. The sequence continues at coordinate 15,241 of DASQBE010000051.1, forward strand.
TCGTGGCTCCGGATCCTCCGGCCCCACGCCTGGGAGGCCTCGGCCAGGTTGGGCGTGATCACCGTGACGCCGCGGTATCGCTGGAAATGCTCCTCCTTGGGATCCACGACGCAAGGGATGCCTCGCCTCGCCAGCTCGGGGAGGAGTCGATCCAAGATGGCGGGGGAGATCACGCCTTTCCCGTAATCCGAGAGCAGCACCGCCTCGGCCTCCGGCAGGGCGCGCTCCACGCGCCGCCAGAGCTCCGCGACCACCTCCGGCGTGAGCACCTCGCGCGTCTCCTCGTCGGCGCGCAGCACCTGCTGGTGATGCGCGATGATGCGGGTCTTGAGGGTGGTGCGGCGGCCGGGGTCGCGCAGGATGCCCGCCTCCGCGTCCACCTCGCGGGCGTCCAGCTCTCGCGCCAGGCTTTGCGCCGCGGCGTCGGCTCCGACCACCCCGACCAACGTCGGCACGGCGCCCAGGGCCCGGACGTTCTGCGCCACGTTGGCGGCGCCCCCGAGGCGGAGCTCCTCGCGGTCGACGTCCACGACCAGGACCGGCGCCTCCGGGGAAACGCGGGTCGCGCGGCCCCAGAGATACCGGTCCAGGATCACATCGCCGATCACGAGAACCCGCCGGCCCCGGAGGCTCTCCACGCGGCCCGCGAGCGCTCCGCGCGTGAATTGCGGCGAGGGTCGCGCGGCGAGGCCGCTCTTGCCCTGCGGGGTCAGGCCGTCTCCTCTCCGGAGCCCTGCTCGGGGGTGCCCGCCAGGTATTCCTCGACGAGCGCGCGCGCGCGCGCGGCATCCTTCCCCAGAACCTCGACCCGTCCCCAGTATCCGTGATGGAGGGTCTCCAGCGTGCTGAACCAGGCCATCTGGACCGGCGCGGCCGTGGCCTCGATGCCCTGGGATCTCAAGAAGTCGCAGAGGAGCGTCGCCGTCGCCTCGTCCGGGACCTCGCGCACCGAGACGAGGGTCTCCTGGTCCAGCGGTCCTCCCTCGTGCCTCTCGGGGGCTTCGTCTTCGGGGGTCATTCCTTGTATCCCTCCGGATGACGCGCGCGCCATTCCGCCGCCGTCTCGAGGATGACGCGAAGGTCCGTGAACTGCGGCCTCCAGCCTAGCACGCGGCGCGCTTCCTCCGAGGAGGCAATCAGAACCGGCGGATCCCCGGCCCGCCGGGGGGCCTCCACGGTCGGCACGGGCCGTCCGGTGACGCACCGCACCGCCTCGACCATCTCCCGCACCGAGACCCCGTGCCCCGAGCCCAGGTTCAGGGCGAGGCTCTCGCCCGACTCGCCCAGGTGCCGGAGCGCGCGCAGGTGCGCGTCGGCGATGTCCACCACGTGGATGTAGTCGCGGATGGCCGTCCCGTCGGGCGTCGGGTAGTCCTGTCCGAACACCGGCACCGGCCCGCGAATCCCGAGCGCGGCGTCGATCAGGAGCGGGACCAGGTGCGTCTCGTTCCGGTGATCCTCGCCGCGGTCGATGCTCGCCCCGGCCACGTTGAAGTACCGGAGCGCCACATACCTGAGCCCCTGCTCCTTCGCCCGCTCGGCGAGCAGCCGCTCGAAGCGGAGCTTCGTGTGGCCGTAGGGATTCCCGGGGCGAAGGGTGGAAGTCTCGGTGAGCGGCATCGCCGAGGCCGGATCGTACACGGCCGCGGAGGAGGAGAAGACGATGTCGCGCACGCCGTGCTCCCTCATGGCGTCCAGGAGGAGCGCCCCCTGGGCCACGTTCACCTCCTCGTAGAGGTCCGGCCTCTCGATGGACTCCCCGACGAGCGACTTGGCCGCGAGGTGGACCACGCAGTCGATCTCCTTGGTCCGGAAGGCCTCGTCCAGCTTCGCGCGGTCGCGGAGACCGCCCTCCACGAGGAGCGCCAGGGGATGGACCGCGTCCTTGTGCCCGGTGGAGAGGTCGTCGTAGACCAGGGTCGCGTGGCGCGCCCGCACGAGCTCCTCGACGACGACGCTTCCGATGTAACCCGCGCCGCCCACCACCAGCGCGTTCACGAGATGCCGGCGCTCCGCCGCAGCGCGCGAAGCGCCTCCGGGGGGTCGGGGGCGCAGAAGATGGAATTCCCCGCGATGAACGTGTCGGCTCCGGCTCGGGCCGCGCGCGCGGCCGTCTCGGGATGGATCCCGCCGTCCACCCCGAGGAGGCAG
>DASQBE010000052.1:0-28154 GCA_035635355.1 Binatia bacterium
CGGGGGCGCGGCCCTGCTCGCGTTCGATTTCCTCCGCGGGGCGCCCAAGGACCACCCCCGTCCTCGAAGGGTGAAAAAGCGCGGGTCGCGGGAGCCGTTCCGGATGCCGGGATGGAGCGGATGGCTCCTCCTTCTCCCCTGGACGTGGCTCCTCTGGAAGCTCGAGACGCGGACCCGGTTCCTGGGGGACGGGACGGTCTGGCTCAAGAACCTCCAGCTCGAGAATCCGAATCCCTTCAGCGAGCCCCTCGCTTCCGCGACGTGGAATGGATACGCCGGGATCCTCCGCGCCCTGAAGCTTCCCGTCGACCCGGTGACCGCCGGGATCCTTCCCATCCTCTGCGGGGTGATCGCCGCGGCCCTCTTCTGGGGGATCGCCTCCGAGATCGCGCCCAAGACCGGATCGCGCGCGTTCGCGTTCGCGGCCCTCGCGACCCTGGGCGTCGTCCAGCTCTACTTCGGCTACATCGAGAGCTATCCGCCGGTCAGCGTCGCGATCCTGATCTATCTGTGGCTGGGGCGCCGGCAGGTGAGGGGCGCCGGCCATGCGCTCTGGACCGCTCTCGCCCTGGCGGTCGCCATCGCTTCCCACCTCGCTTGCGTCTTTCTCGTGCCCTCGTTCCTCTATCTCCTCCTACGACGAGAAAAGTGGGCCTGGCCCAAGCGCGTGCTATTCGCGCTCCTGCCGCCGGTGGGGGCGGCCGCGATCCTCGTCGCCCTGGGCTATCCCCCATCCAAATGGCAGACCGCGTTCCGGATCGCCGCGGGAGCGGTCGAGCCCGGGCACGCGGCCGCGCTCTATGCCCGCCCCTACGGCGAGATTTCGATCGGCCACGCCTGGGACGTGTTGAACGCGATCTTGCTCGCGCTTCCGGTCCCGGCGCTCCTTCTTCTGGCCGCCCTCGCGGGCGCCGCGGCGCCGCCGAACAGGAAGGAGTCCGCCTTCCGCGATCCGGCTTCGATCTTCCTCGCGCTGGCGGCCCTGCCGGGACTCCTCCTCGCGGCGGCCCTCGTCCTTCCCGTGGCGCCGGCGCAGGACTGGGATTTGACCGCGATCCTCCTCCTTCCGCTCGCGGTCTTCGGAGTGGGCGCGGGCTTCTCGATCCCCAAGCTTCCCCTGCGCGGAGTCCGGGCCGCCGCCGTCGCCCTGCTGGGCGCCGGGGCGCTCCTTTCCTTCGTGCTCGTGAACGCCGACGAGGAAGCGTCGCTCCGCCGATTCGAGACCCTGGTCGGCCCCGGCTCGAGGATCACGAATTATGGGAAAGCCTACGGGAACGAGATCTTGGAGACGTTCGACGCCGAGCGGAGAGATTTCCCGCGCGCGCTGATCCACGCGCAGCGGGCTCTGGACGCGGAGCCCACGAATCCCCGCTACTGGACCAAGAAGGGCGCCGCGCTCTACGAGCTGAACCGCTTCGACGAGGCCATCCCCGTGCTCGAGGAGGGCCTTCGCCGCGGACCTCGTCACGACGGCTATTACAATCTGGGGAACTGCTTCGTCCGGGTGCGACGCTACGCCGAAGCGGAAGCGAGTTACCGCCAGGCCATCCGGCTCACCGAGCCGAGGCCCGACTACATCAACAACCTCGCGGTCGCGCTCTACCACGAGGGGAAGACCGACTCGGCCCGGGTCCTATGGACCGACGTGGTGCGGCGATGGCCCGACTACACGCGGGCCAGCCGGTCGCTCCTCACACATTTCGGGAACGGCGCGGCAGATAGCGGGAGGGTCAGCGAACCAGATTGAGTCCCCGTCCGGAGGCGGCGAGCAGCGTCATCACGTCCTCGATCTGCGCGTGCCCGAGCCGGAGAAGGAAGTACGCGTTTCGCCCGTAGCTCTTCGCGCCCAGGATGTAGAAATCGGGCTCGGGATTTTTCAGCGTCTCGGGTCCGTGGGACACCTGGTCCAGGCAGTCCGGGGGACCGTCCCCGTCCTTGGCCTGGGCGGCCAGGATCGCGGCCGCCAGCGCCATGGGGCCCTCCGACGCGTAGCAGAGATGGACCTGCAGCTCGCGGAAGAGGGAGAGATCGGGGCGATAGCCGACGAGGGCCAGAACCTGGTCCACCTCGATCCTTGTTTCCGCGCCGCGCTCGTCCGCCAGCGTCACCTCGATCGCGCCCGAGGGCAAGCGCCGGTACGCCGCGATGGTGGCGCCCGCGCGATGGGTCATCCATGCCGCGTCCCGCGCGATCCCCGCGGTCCGCTCGGTCAGCTCGCGGAGGACCGGGAGCTGCTCCAGCGCGTCCGAGGGCACGGGCGCGAAGGCCCCGGCGCCGCGGTCGCGATGCGCCCACTCCACCCGCGTTCGCGCCGCCTCTCCGCCCGCGCGTACCAGCGTGTCGAGATCGGCGACCGCGTTCGCGGCGGAGCGGCCGTCTCCGATCAGTAGGAGGCGCTTCCCCGCGTAGCGGGAGCGCGCCTCGCCGAGCACGTCGGGCAGATGCCGCTCGAGGCGATCTCCCAGCGACTCCTCGCCCGGGGCGGGAAGCCCTCCCGAGCCCGTGGCGTTGGGGTTGGCGTAGAGTCCGCTCGTGTCGATCACCACGTCCGCGCGCTCGTGCCCCACGAGCTCGCCCCGCGGGTTTTCGATCCGGAGAAGGAAGGGCCGGGATGCCCGCCCCTGCGTGCGCCCCTTCGTCACACCCTCGCGCGCGATGGCGGCGACCCGCGCGCCCTCCCGGATGGCGCCCGAAAGCTCGGGCAGGCGCGAGAGCGGAAGGAGGTAGCGCTCGCGCAGCTCCACCGCGGTGAGCGCCTCCTCCTCGCCGGGGAGCTTCACGCCCGCGGCGCGCAGCAGCCCGCGGCCCAGCTCGGTGGAGTTCATGCGGAAGGGGGTGAAGAGTCGGACGGACCCGTAGCGGACGAAATGCTCGGCGACGCGGCCGGCCTCGAACACGACCGGGCCGTACCCCTCCTGGCGCGCGCGGAGCGCCGCCTCCAGGCCCACCGGCCCGGCGCCCACGATCGCGATTCTCCGTGCGCTCATGCGTCAGCCCAGCCCGAGATGCTCCAGCTCCTCTTCATCGAACCCGAGGTAATGGCCGTACTCGTGGAGGAGCGTGATCTTCATCTCCTTCGAGACCTCCTGCCGGCTTCGTCCGGACCGCTCCAGATTTCGCTGGAACAGGAGCACGACGTTGCCGTAGCCGCTTCCGCCCAGCTTGTGACCCACCGGGACCCCGACGAAGAGCCCCAGGATCTCGGGGTTGATGACGGGCGCGTTCTCGGCCACCTCCCGGGTCGGCTTCGGCTCGACGAGCACCGGCACCTCCAGGACGGCTTCGCGGATCACCGGAGGTAAGGATGCCAGAACCTTGTCCAGGAGCGTCCTGAAATCCTCGGGCCCGAACCGGACCGGAAGCGGGAAGTTCTCGGGATCGAGCGCGTGGCACTCGGCGAAGCGACGGTCGGCCTCCTCCAGGCGGCCCGCGGCCTCGAGGATCATCCCCTCCAGCTCGGCGCGCTCGGGGTCGTCCTCCTCGTCCTCGGGAGGCGTCAGCGACTGAATGTCCTTCAGGGCGTCGGCGGTTCGCCAGAGCAGGTGGAGGCATTCGGCGCGGCGGAGCGCGGCGCCCCAATGCTCTGGATCTCGGGCCAGGATGGCCTCGAAGGACTCGAGCGCGATCTCGTATTCGCCGTCCTCGAGCGCGGTCTCGCCTTCCTCCGCGAGCGCGTCGATGGGATCGGGGCCGGGGGTCACTTCACGAGGCTTTGGTGGTTCGCTCCGCGCGATCGAGCAGTTCCAGAATCTCGGTGACGGTCGGGGCGAGCTGCTTCGCCTGGGCGCGGAGGAGGTCCATGTCCCCGGACGTCGCGTAGCGGTCCATGTCGGTGATGCAGTTGCGCGCGGTCGCGACGTTGATCGAGAGGTGCTCGCGGTCCAGGATGTTCATCGCGGAGGCCTGATTCATCGACGCGTCCAGGACGGCGTTCAGCTCCTTGTCCAGCGCGGGGATGTGCTCGGAATCGCCGTTCTCGATGGCCGAGCTGAGCCGCGAGCTCACGTCGTCGAGCTGGGTCCGGAGCGCGGCGAAGGAGACGCGCACCGCCTTCGTATCCCCCGCCCACTGGCAGGAGGGAGCCGCCCACAGCGCCGCGAGGAGCGCGACCAGGAGCCAGGGCGAGGCGAGCCGCATTCTCGGCGTCAACTGGATCGCCCGAAGAGGTAAACGATGGTGAACACGAACACCCAGACGACGTCGACGAAGTGCCAGTACCAGGACGCCGCCTTGAACGGGAAATGCTGCTGCGGCGTGATCTGCCCCCGGAGCACGGCCCCGTACACCACGTTCAGGAAAATGAGGCCCAGGAGGACGTGGAGCCCGTGGAACCCGGTGAGCATGAAGAACGTGGAACCGAAGATGCCGCTCTTGATGTTGAACGCCGAGCCGTTGAGGAATCCGTATTCGTAAGCCTGGCCGCAGAGGAAGATGGCGCCCAGGGAGACGGTCATGAGGATCGAGGCGATGACCCCGTCGCGGCGGTTCTTCTCCAGGGCGGCGTGCCCTAAGTGAAGGGTCACGCTGCTGAAGAGGAGGATGAAGGTGTTGACCGCGGGGACGAGCAGCTCGAAATGAGGCATCCCCGCCGGGGGCCAGACCTTGGAGTGGACGCGCGCGTAGATCAGCGCGGCGAAGAAGGACGCGAAGATGGCCGCCTCGGAGGCGATGAAGAAGATCATCGCCGTCCGCAGTCGCGCCTCGGCGTCCACGGCGTCCCGGCCGAAGAAGCGATCGCGGAGGAGCTCGGCCCACCAGCTTCCCGCCCCGAAGAGCAGGATCACAACGCCCAGGACCAGAACGCCTAGGCCCTGTTTCCATCCATGAACGGAGGTGACGAGACCGACCGGGATGAGCCCGGCCCCGAGGGCCGTGATGATCGGCCATCGGCTCGGTGCCGGATCGTGACTGTGCGCGTGCGCTGCCGCTTCCATGGAGTCCCCTCGAGTCGCTGTGGCCTTCGAAGCGGACCATGTTGCCGCGTAACGCCCGCCCTGGCAAGGGGGAATTCCAAACGCCCCCTAGCGCACGAGGACCAGCTTCACCCGCTTCTGCACCTTGCCCGCCGCGACCAGGATCCAGTAGACGCCGGAACCCGCCTCGCCGCCTCCCTCGAGCGTTCCGTCCCACCGGAGCAGGTGGGCCCCGGCGCCGAGCGTTCCGCTCTGCAGCCTTCGCGCGAGCCTTCCCTGCGCGTCGTAGACATTGGCCTCCACCGTCATCGGCGCCGGGAGGGCCAGGCTCACCTCCGTACGCCCCGAGGATGGGCTGGGCCGCGGGGTTCCGACGACCAGCGCCGGAGCGCCGCCCTCTTCGACCGCGGTGACGATGCTGGGCGTGAAGAAGGCCACGTTGGAGAAGTTGCTCCAGTTCTTCGCGGCGTCCACGCTACGCAGGATTGCGTAGTAGCGGATCGAGGGGATCAGCCCCGCCAGGAGAATGGAATCGGTGAGGCCCGGCATCCTGGGAACCTTCCCCGTCATTTCGATCTTGGACGCGGCGCTCCACCAGGTGAGGGTGTCGGTCCCGAGGATCGGGCTCGCGCTGATGCGCAGGTCATACGCGGCGATGCGCACCATTCCCCCGTTGTCACCAGGGGTCGTCCAGAAGAGGCGTGCGCCGGCGGCGGCGGAGATGTCGGGTGTCCAAGCGATGAGCGAGGTGAAGAGTGCGGCGAGAAGCGTGATCCGAGCGAGATGTGACCGTCGAGAACGATGCCCCATGAAACCTTCCTTGGTTGCCGTGCTTGGTGGTAGGGGGTTTCCCCTATCGCTGTAGGGGTTTTCCCCGACCTAGGCAGGTTCTGTGCCACGACGCCGAAGGCTGGGCCATGCGAAGTGAATGCTTGATGGAGCGGTAGTTTGCGGAAATGAAATTTCTTCCACGGCCCGTGTGCCGTGTACGTCATCGGGCAGCGAGGGCGCGATTGTGTTCGCTCTCGCTCGCGCGGGGGATTCGAAAAACCTTCTCGGAATTTTTCGCGCTGCTCTAGCTCGAGGGTTGCGCCTTCGAGGCGTGCGCGGCGACCAGAGCGCCTCGCTCCTTCCGATCCGGATCGGACGGCCCTTCCTCCGGTGATGTTCCCGGCGCTACCGCTTCCTCCAGTTTGGTGAATCGCGCGAGGAGGGTGTACACGGCCGGCACGAGGAGGAGCGTGAGGAAGGTGGAGAAGATGAGCCCCCCGACGACCGCGATCCCCAGGGGCCGGCGCGACTCCGCGCCGGAGCCGAAGCCGATGGCGATCGGAAGGATTCCGAAGACCGTGGCGAAGGAGGTCATGAGGATCGGGCGAAGCCGGATCTTGGCGGCCTCGGCCACGGCGTCCGCGACCTCGAGCCCGCGGGCCCTGAGCTGGTTCGCGTACTCGACGATCAGGATCGAATTCTTCGTCACCAGCCCGATGAGCATGATCAGGCCGATCTGCGAGAAGATGTTGAGGCTCTGTCCGAAGATGAAGAGCGAGATCACAGCCCCCACCACGGCGAGGGGCACCGATAGCAAGATCGTGAGCGGATGGATGAAGCTCTCGAATTGCGCCGCGAGCACGAGGTAGATGAACACGACCGCGAGAAGGAAGAGGAAGTAGAGGCTGTTGCTGGATTCCCGGAACTCCTTCGACTGCCCTCCCAGCTCGTGCCGCACCGTGGGGGGGAGATTCTCCGCCGCGATCTTGTCCATCGCGTCCAGCGCCTGCCCCAGCGAGACCACCGGGATCAGGTTCGCGGTGATCGTGGAGGATCGGACGCGGTTGTAATGGTTCAGCGCCTTGGGCGCGACCGTCTCCTTGACGTTGACGACATTCGCCAGCTGCACCAGCCCGCCGGTGCCGCGCACGTACACGCTCTGGATCACGTCCGGGGTCGAGCGCCCCGAGGCCGGGACCTGGGCGATCACGTGGTATTGCTTGGTCCCCCGCTTGAAGTCCGTGACCTCGCGGCCCCCGAGCAGGGTCTCGAGCGTCGTGCCGATGTCGGTGACCGAGACGCCCAGCGCCGACGCGCGGTCGCGGTCGATGGCGATCTCCAGCTCGGGCTTGTTCAGCTTGAGATCGGTGTCCATGTTGATGAGGTACGGGAACGCGGCCGGACCATTCCCGAAGGTGAGCTGGGAGGCCTTGGCCATCATCGCCGTGGTGGCCTTCTGCAGATCCTCGTAGCTGTCCGCCTCCAGCACGTACTCGACGGGCGAGGACGAGAATCCGCCTCCCAGGCTGGGCGGATTGATCACGAACGCGAGGACGCCGGGAATCGAGAAGAGCTGCGGGAAGAGCTGCTGGACGATCTCCTGCTGCGTCCTGGCCCGATACACCGGGATCTGGATCATGGGAAGGAGCGGGAGAGGCTGCTTGGTCCAGGACTTGGGCCGGTCCGCCTTCGGCTTCAAGTTCACGAAGATGAACCCGTTCGTGACCTGGCCCGGCCCGCCGAACCCCAGGCCGGTCGCGGTGAAGAGCCCGCGGCGCTCGGGCAGCGGGAGCAGGATGGCCTCGATCTGGCGCATGTACCGGTCGGTGTAGGAGAGCGTCGCGCCCTCGGGCGCGATCACGATGCCGAAGGCGATGCCGCGGTCCTCGGTCGGGACCAGCTCCTTCTTGATGAACAGGAAGGCCGCCCCCGCGACCACGATCAGGAGCACCGCGACCCCGATCACGCGCGCCCGGTGGCGCAGGGCGGCGCGGAGCACCCGGTCGTAGGTCCGGTTCAGCCAGCCGAAGAAGGCGTCGAAGTTTCGCGAGACCCAGCTCTCGCTCCCGCCGTGGAGCGGCTTCAGCATGCGCGAGGTGAGCATGGGGGTGAGCGTGAGCGCCACGAAGCCCGAGATCAGCACGGCGAAAGCGAGGGTGAGCCCGAACTCGTTGAAGAGCCGTCCGGTGGTCCCCTGGAGGAACGCGACCGGCACGAACACCGAGACGAGCGAGATGGTGGTCGCGAGGATGGCGAACCCGATCTCGTTGGCCCCGTCGAAGGCGGCCTGGCGGCGCGCCTTCCCCATCTCCAAGTGCCGGTAGACGTTCTCCAGCACCACGATGGCGTCGTCCACCACGAGCCCGATCGCGAGGACGATGGCGAGGAGGGTGAGGATGTTGATGGTGAAACCCAGGAAGTAGGCCACGGCCAGGGCGCCCATGATGGACACGGGGATCGCCACCGCGGGGATGAGGGTCGCCCGGAAGCTCTTCAAGAAGATGAGGATCACCAGCACCACGAGGCACATCGCGATCAGGATGGTGTGCGAGACCTCGTTGATCGAATCCTGGATGAAGGCCGAGGAGTCGTAGGCGATGTCCATCTTCATCCCGGGGGGAATGACCTGGCGAAGCTCGGGCATGACCTTGCGGACTCCGGCCGCCACGTCCAGGGTGCTCGCCTTCGACTGCTTGACGATCCCCAGCCCGACCGCCTGCTGCCCGTTCCAGCGCACCGCGGTGCGCTCGTCCTCCGGACCCACTTCCACCCGCGCGACGTCGCCCAGGCGGACCACGTCGTTCCCGGTCTGCGCGATGACGATCGAGGCGAACTCCTCGGGCTTGGCCAGCTCACCTCGGGTGCGGACCGCGAACTCGCGCCCCGCGCCCTCGACGCGTCCGCCCGGGATCTCGGCGTTCTCGTCCCGGAGCGAGCGCTCGACGTCCTGGACGGTCACGCCGCGGTTCGCCATCCGGTCGGGATCCAGCCAGACCCGCATCGCGTACCGGCGCTCGCCCCCGATGAAGACGGAGCCGACGCCGGGGACGTGCTGGAGCCGCTCTTTCAGGATGAGGTCGGCGACCTCGGTCAGCTCGAGCCCGTTGTGCTTGGTGCTGGAGAGCGCGATCCAGAAAATGGGCTGCGCGTTGACGTCCACCTTGGCGACGATGGGATCGTCCGCTTCCTTGGGGAGCTGGCCCCGGATGCGCGACACCTTGTCCCGCACGTCGTTGGTCGCTTCCTCCACGTTCCGACTCAGCTCGAACTCCACCGTGATCGTCGAGCCCTGCTCGAGGCTGGAGGACTGGATGGTCTTGACCCCTTCGAGCGTGGCGAGCTGCTCTTCCAGGATGTCGGTGATCTCGGTCTCGACGACGCTCGGGCTCGCGCCGCGGTAGAACGTCGTGATCGAGACGACCGGCGGATCGATGTCGGGATACTCGCGGACGGGAAGCCGGGAGAACGCGATCACGCCGAACAGGATGATCGAGAGGCTCATCACCGTCGCGAAGACGGGCCGCTGGATGGATACTTCGCTGAGCTTCATGGAGCGACTCCTCGCGTCATTGAGCGGTGCCTCCGCCCTCTCCTCCCGGCCGTCCCCCGACCGGAATCACCTTCGCGCCCTCGAAGAGCTTCTGGTGGCCCGTGCGCACCACCGTCATCCCGGGCTCGAGGCCCTTCACCACCTCCACCGCGTCGGGGAGGCGCGTGCCGAGCGTGAGCGCGCTGCGGGTGACCGTGCTGTCCTTCTTCACGACGTAGGCGAACGACTGATCTCCCTGGGCGAAGATGGCTTCGCTGGGGATCGTGAGCGCGTTCGGGCGCTGGCTCAGCACCGCCGAGACGTTGGCCGACATGCCGGGCCTGAATTTTCCGCCCGGATTCCGTACCCGCGCGACGATCCGCGCGCTCCGGGTGCTCGGGTCGAGCACAGGATCCACCACGTCGATGCGGCCCTTCAGCGAGTAGCCGGGGTAGGCCGTGGTCGAGATCTCGACCTCGGCGCCCTTCCGGAGCTGCCCCAGATAGCGTTCCGGCGTCGAGAAATTCACGCGCAGCTCATCCAGCTTGGCCAGATCGGTGATCGCCTGCCCCGCGCGGATGAACGCGCCCGGGCTCACGCGCCGCGCGCCCAGGACGCCGGAAAACGGGGCCACGATCCGGGTCTTGGAGAGGCGCGACTTCGCGAGCGCCAGGTTCGCCTCCGCGACCTTGAGCGACGCGGCCGCGTCGTCCAGGTCTTGCGGCGCGCCCGCGCCCTGGTCCACCACCGCCTTGACGCGGTCGTAGGTGGTCTGGCTCTGCTCCCGGAGCGCTTCGGTCCGCGCCACCTCCGCCCGGAGCTGGGCGTCGTCGAGCTGGGCGATGAGGCCGCCGCTCTTGACGCCGCTTCCCTCCGTGAACGGCAAGCTCACCACGGCGCCGTCGATCTCGGAGACGACCGTGATGGCATCCGACGCCTCGATCGATCCCACCGCCTCGAACCGGTCCGCGACGCGTCCCTGGGCCACGAGGGCGGTCTCGACCGGCATCGGGGGCGGCTTGAAGCCCATGCCCCCCCCGGGGCCGCCGCCCTTCGCGCAGCCGGCGAGCGCCACGAGGAGAAGCAGGGCCGCCGGAAGCTTCCCGAGGCCGGGCCGGGCGGTCACGACCGAAGAAACCTTCATGGGATCAATCTCCCCCTTTGTTCTTGACCGGAGGCAACCCCTCCGACGTGAGCCGCTTCAGATCCGCGTAGGCCTTGGCCGCGCGAACGAGCGCCTGAGAGTACCGTTGCTGCGCGGTGGCCAGGTCCGCGGCGACGCGCGTCAGCTCGAACGCCGTGGTCCTGCCGTTTCGAAATTCGATTTGCCCGATGCGCGCCTGCTCGAGCGAGGCGGTGACCCCGTCCTGCGCCGCCTCCATCCGCTTGGAGGCGTGGTCCATCTCGCGGTAGGCGGCCCGGACTCCTTCCTCCAGGGACCGCCGCGTCGCGATGGCGCGCTGCTCGGCCAGGTCCGCCTCGGCCCTGCGACGCTGATGATCCCCGGAGCCGGCCCGGAATCCAATGGGGACGCTCAGGCTGAGGCCCGCGCTCCAGGTCGGAAAGTCGCGCTTCCGCACCTGGCTGAACGCATCGCCGTACCCGCCGTGGAGGTCGATCACATCGGGCTGCCCCGTGAACGGATTGACGAAGCTCCGCCCGGTTCCCGAGAGACCCGTGCCGCCCAGGGAGCCCCTCACGTCGAGCGTGGGAAGCATGTTCCACCAGGCGCCGCGAACCCGGGCCCTCGCCGCGGCCAGGTCCCGCTCGGCGCCGCGCAGCTCGCGGCTCTGGCGGATCGCCTTGGCCACGAGGGAATCCTCGGGCTCGACCGAGAACTCGTGCGGAGGCTCATCGGTCGGCTTGAACCGACGCGCGCCGCCCGAGGGCCGCTGGCCGACCAGGGTCGCCAGCTGGTCCGACGTCCGGTCCAGGGTCTCCTCCGTGTCGAGCAGCGACTGCTCCTGTTGCGTGAAGAACACGCGAGCGCTGGCCACCGCTCCGGGCCCGACGAGGCCCGCGCGGGCGCGAAGCTGGGTTTCCTTGAACAGGGCCTCGGCGCGCTCGGTGATGATCTGCTGCACGCCGTAATCGCGCTCGGCCGCGTAGAGGTCCCAGTACGTCCGCTCCACCAGGGCGCGCGTGGCGAGCACGGCGTCCTCGTAGCGCGCGTGCGCGGCCTCGTAGTCGCGGGCCGCGGCGGAGCGGTCTCCCCAGGTGCCCGGGCCGAACCCCTTGAGAAGCGGCTGGCGGATGCTCAGGGCGCCGTTGGCGTCGTATTCGGGATCGAGAAACGCGAAGGTCGAGTTGGTTTCGAGCTTGGTGGCGTGGAGCGACGCCTTGAGCTCCGTTCCGGTGGGAAGGATCACGCGCGCGCCGGTCGACAGCGTGGTCTGGGTCGGCAGGAGGAGCCTCGCGCCCGAGGGGAGCGAATCCCCTCCGGAAAACGGAGACGCGCTCGCCTGATCGGTACGGGTGCGATCGGCATCGAGAAAGATCTCGGGATCGAAGGCGCCGCTCTCGTGCCGGAGCGATCCGCGCGCGGCGAGCATCACCGCCTCGGCCTCGCGCACGCTGGTCGCCTGCACCAGGGCCTGGCTCTGCGCGTCCTGAAGCCCGATGGGAACGCCCTCGATGCGCTGGAGGGTGATCATCAGGGTGCTGTCGGGGTTCGCTTCCACGAGGTCGGCCGCCCGCGGGGGCGCGGCCGCGGCCGGAGAGGCGAGACAAAGAAGGACGAGCGCCAAGCCCGGGAGAGACTTCAAGACAAACCGGTCCATTCGAGACATGATGCGATCAGGCCTCCGAGTCTCTTCGTCATCGTCGCGTCGGGTCGATCGGACTTCGGCGAGAGCGGACCGCCTTACCCCTGCGGAGCCGCGCTGCTCGGCGACAATACAGGCACCACCTCGAGATCCAGCTTCTCGGTGAGCCTGAGAACTGTGATGGGGGTCGGAACGCCCACCCGTTGCTCGGTGAGCAGGAGCTGGAGGGCATCGATTCCGCTCACGGGCTGGCCGGCGAAACCGACGATTCTGTCCCCCACGCGAACGCCCGCTTTCTCAACTGGACCGCCCTGTTCGAGGGAGACTACCAGAACTCCGCTCTCCACGGAAAGCTGATGAAAGCGCGCGACGCGGCGCGCCACCGGCACGGTCTGGCCGCCCACGCCGATGTAGCTTCGCGTCACCTTGCCGTCCCGGATCAGCCGGACCGCGACGAACTTCGCGGTGTTGATCCCGATGGCGAAGCAGATGCCCTGGGCGGGCATGATGACGGCGGTGTTGACGCCGATCACCTCGCCGCGCGAGTCCACGAGCGGGCCCCCGGAATTCCCGGGATTCAAGGCCGCGTCGGTCTGGAGGACGTTGTCGATCAAGCGTCCGGTCTGCGCGCGGAGCGACCGCCCCAGCGCGCTCACGACCCCCGCGGTGACCGTGGTCTGGAAGCCGTAGGGATTGCCGATCGCGATCGCGATCTGGCCCACGCGCACCGCACCGGAATCGCCGAGCGTGGCGGGGGTGAGCGAGTCGGGGCCGATGCGCACGACCGCGAGGTCGGTCTCCGGGTCATCGCCGATGAGCGTGGCTTCGCGCATCTGCCCGTCCTCCCGCGTGACGCGGATGGACTCGGCGCCATGGACCACGTGGCTGTTGGTCAGGATGAATCCGTCGGGCGTGAAGAGGAACCCGGAGGCGCTGCCCCCCAGCTCGCGGGGGTCGCGGGCCGGCTTCTTGGGCGCCGGGCGCCGGGTCTCGATGTTCACGACCGACGGGCTGACGCGCTCCACGGCGTCCACGACGGCTTGCGAATAGGAATCCAATAAAAGTGCGTCGCTCCGGGTGGCCATGGGACCTTAGATTCTACGACGGTCGGCGGGATTCTCGCTGCGCCCTTGTGGTTGCTGTATTCTAGCGCGGACATTCACCGCATCCCAGCCGTTCCGGAGGAACGTTGCCCGAATCGAGCTCCGTCGAGACCTGGATCCAGACATCGGAGGGTCAGAAACTCTTCACGCGGGCCTGGGAGGCCGCGCCGGGTTCCCCGGCGGTCGGGATCGTGCACGGGCTCGGGGACCATTCGGGGCGCTGGGAGCGGGTGGGACGAACGCTCCAGGCTTCCGGATTCAGCGCCTGCGCGCTGGACCTGCCGGGGCACGGCCGTTCGGACGGAAAGCGGGGCCACGTCCGGTCCTGGGACGATTACCGGCTGGCGCTCACGCGCTGGATGGAGGTGTTACGAAAGGATGACGGCGGCCGCCGCTGGGCCCTCCTCGGACACAGCCTCGGGGGGCTCATCGCGCTGGACTGGGCGGTGGTGAACCCGGGACGCGTGGACGCCCTCGTGCTCTCGGCGCCTCCCTTCGAGCTATCGCTGCACCCGGCCGCCATCAAGGTGCACGCGGCGCGGCTCGTCGGGCTCCTCTGGCCGGGCTTCACCCAATCGAACGGGATTCCGCCCTCGCTCCTCTCGCACGACCCGGAGGTGATCCGCGCCCACCGCGCGGACCGGCTCGTCCACTTTAGGATCAGCGCCCGGCTCTTCCTCGAATTGCAGCGGATGCGCCGCACGCTTTCGAGAGCCGCCGGGTCCAGCAACCTGCCGACCCTCCTCATCCAGGGCGGGGCCGATCCGGTCACGAGCCCGGCCGGAAGCGCCCTGTGGGCGAAAACCTCGCGGAATGGAAACGTCACCTACAAGGAGTATCCGGGGCTCTTCCACGAGGTGCTGAACGAGCCGGAAGGGGCCGCGATCCTGGAGGATGTCATCGTCTGGCTGAAGCAGACGATGGGTCAGGGACCGGACTCGGCCAGCAAGAGCGCCACCGACTCCATCCACCCGCGATAGAGCCGCTCGCGCTCCGTCCGGCTCATGCGTGGCCGGAACACGCGCCCCGACCCGCGAACCGCCTGGAGATCCGAGGCCCCCTTCCACCATCCCGCGCCGATTCCCGCGAGAAGGGCCGCGCCCAAGGCCGTGGTCTCGACCAATCCCGGGCGGCGGATCGGGATGCCCAGGAGGTCGGCCTGGAATTGCATGAGGAAGCCGTTCAGGGAGGCACCCCCGTCCACGCGCAGCTCGCGGACCTTGGTGCCCGATTCGCGGCGCATCGCCTCCACCAGATCGCGGGACTGAAACGCAATCGACTCGAGCGCGGCGCGCACGAGATGCGCGCGGGTGGCGCCGCGCGTGAGGCCGCACCAGATGCCGCGCGCCTCGGGCCGCCAGTAGGGCGCGCCGAGGCCCGCGAACGCGGGCACCAGCGTCGTTCCGCCGGCGTCGGGCACGGAGCGCGCGATCGCCTCGCTCTCGGCGGCGTTCTTCAAGACGCCCATCCCGTCGCGCAGCCACTGGATGGCGGCGCCCGCGATGAACACGCTTCCCTCGAGCGCGTAGCGCGGCTCGCCCCGCGGCCCGCACGCGATCGTGGTGAGGAGCCCCGCCCGCGAAGGGACGCGCTTCGAGCCGGTGTGGAGCAGCAGGAAGCAACCGGTCCCGTAGGTGTTCTTGAGCCCGCCCGCGTCCACGCATCCCTGCCCGAAGAGCGCCGCCTGCTGGTCCCCCGCGATGCCGAGGATCGGGATGCCGTCCCGGAGCCCTGGGACCCCGCGGGTCCGGCCGAACTCCGAGATCGAGGGACGCACCTCGGGCAGGAGCGACCGCGGCACCCCGAACGTGCGGAGGAGACCGGGATCCCAGCGCCGGCGCCCGATGTCGTAGAGCAGCGTGCGGCTGGCGTTGGTGGCGTCGGTTACGTGTACCGCGCCGTCCGTGAGCCGCCAGAGGAGCCAGGAGTCCACCGTCCCGAACGCGAGGGCCCCGCGGCGCGCCCGGGCGCGGACCCCGGGGACGTGGCGCAGGATCCACTCCAGCTTCGTGGCGGAGAAATACGGATCGAGCTTGAGCCCCGTGCGCCGTGAGATCGCGCGCTCTTTTCCCTGCTTCCGGAGCGCGGCGCAACGGGCGGCGGTGCGCCGGTCCTGCCAGACGATGGCGGGCGCGACGGGCTTCGAGGTGGCGCGGTCCCAGACGAGCGTGGTCTCGCGTTGATTGGTGAGGCCTATGGCCGCGATGGGCGCGCGCGAGCCGCCCAGAGGGCGCAGGGCGGCGCGCAGGGCGCGGAGCGTGGTGTCCCAGATCTCCTCCCCGCGGTGCTCGACCCAGCCGGGCCGCGGGAAATGCTGTGGAAGCTCGGCGTAGCCGCGCGCGCGAACGCGGCCTGAGCGGTCGAAGGCCAGCACGGTGGTGCCGGTGGTGCCCTGGTCGATGGCGAGGATGAATTCGGCACGGCTCACGCGCCCGCCCCCGGGCGGCTCATCGCCGCGTCGATGATCGCGGCCTCGCGGTCCAGCGCGAGCGTCACGCGATCCACTTCACGCTGTCGCGCCGCCTCGTCCCATCCCAGGTGCGGCGCCATCCATCGCGCCACAGCCCAGGCCGCGCGCCGCATCGCTCCGGCGTCGAGCCAGAGCCGTGTGCGCCGCTCCAGCACGTCCCCGAGATGACGCGCGCGCTCGGCCTGGATCGCGTGCACCACCTCCGCCTCCGTGACGGCATCCTCGAGGCGCCCCGGGAATCGCGCCGCCAGCCTGACGATCGCCTGCTCCCGCCCGGGCAGCGGCGTCTCCCGCGTGATGCAGCGGCCCGCGCGAACTCCGCTCACCCGGACCGCCCGGTCCACGACGCGCTCGGCCAGGCTCCGGTGCGTCGTGTACTTGCCTCCGATCAGGGTGAGCATCGTCCCCTCCACGGTGACGCGAAGCTCGCGGGAATTGGCCCACGGGAGAATGGCGCTCCCCTGCGCGAGCGAGCGGAGCCCCGCGAACGCGCGCAGCGGCCGCCCGCGCGCCGCGAGCCCCGGAACCGCCCGGCTTGCCTCGTCCAGAAGATAGCGGATGTCTTCCGCGCTCGCCGCGATCCGCTCCGGCGGGGTCGCGTCGTCGACGTCGGTGGTGCCGACCAGGGAGTGCGGGCCCCACGGCAGCACGAAGAACACGCGGCCGTCGCGGCGCGCCGTGAGTAGGAGCGCCCGCTCGCGCGTGAGCCCCGGAACCACGATGTGGGTTCCCCGCGTCCGGCGCAAGCCCGCCCCGCGCGAGGCCCCGGCCAGCGCCCGGATCTCCTCGGCCCAGGGGCCCGCCGCGTTCACGACGCAGCGCGCTTCCAGGGCGCCCTCTTCGCCTGAGTCCACGTCGCGGAATCGCGCGCGCCATGTGGACCCGGCCGCGGCCAGCCCGAGCACCTCGGTGTAGCTCCGCACGTCGGCGCCTGCGCCGTCCGCGGCGCACGCGACCGCGACGCAGAGGAGCGCGTCGTCCATCTGCGCATCCCCGTAGAGCGAGGCGCCCCGCAACCCTTCCGGGCGGAGCGCGGGCTCGAGCGTCAGCGCCTCCGAGGCCTCCACGTCACGGTGCTCGGCCAGGGGGTGGCGGCCGGCCAGCGCGGCGTAGAGCGTGAGGCCGGCCTGCACGGCGAGTCGGGATCGGCCCTCGCCTCGATAGTGCGGAATCAGGAAGGGTAGCGGACGGACGAATTCGGGCGCCAAGGTGAGGAGGAGGGCGCGCTAGCGCAGGGCCTCCCGGACCAGACGGAACTGCCCGGTCTCGAGGTAGCGGATCCCGCCGTGGATGAGCTTCGAGGAACGGCTGCTCGTCCCCGACGCGAAATCGCCGCGCTCGAGGAGGACCACGCTCAGCCCCCGGAGTGCTGCGTCTCGCGCCACCGCCGCGCCCTGGATCCCGCCCCCGATGACGAGGAGGTCGTACGGCATCCCTGTCCCTCCCCGGCCCCTGGCGCGCTGCGGAATCCGCTCCGGCGCGCGATTCTAGGGTAGCGGCTGGATCATCACCAGCGAGTTCGCTATGCTCGCCGCCCCATGGAGAACCGGACGGAGCTGAGAGGGCGCTGGGCGCTGGTCACCGGCGCGACGAGCGGATTCGGGCTCGCCACCGCGCGGGCCATCGCGGCGTTGGGCGCGAACGTGGCCATCACCGGCCGGCGCGAGGACCGCCTACGCGCGACCGCCGAGGAGATTCGCGCGAAGCACCGAGTCGAGGTCCTGGCGCTCCGCTTCGACGTGCGCGATCTGGAGCAGGTCCGGACCGCCCTCACGGGCGCGCCGGGGCTCCTCGCGAAGCTGGACATCCTCGTGAACAACGCCGGCTTAGCACTGGCGCTCGATCCCCTCCAGTCGGGCGACACCCGGGATTGGGACCAGATGATCGACACCAACGTGAAGGGGCTCCTCTATGTCTCGAGAACGGTCCTTCCCGGGATGGTGGAGCGCGGGGCGGGGCATGTGGTGAACGTGGGCTCGGTCGCGGGGCACCAGACCTACGCGGGGGGCGCCGTCTACAGCGCGACCAAGTACGCGGTGCGGGCGATCACCGACGCGCTGCGCTACGACGTCCTCGGGAAAGGGATCCGCGTCTCCAATGTGGAGCCGGGGCTGGCCGAGACCGAGTTCAGCGAGGTCCGGTTCAAGGGAGATCGCGAGCGGGCCAAGACGGTCTACGAGGGCCTCACGGCGCTGCGCGCGGAAGACGTAGCCGACGCTGTCGTGTGGTGCGTCACGCGACCGCAACATGTGAACGTCCAGTCCGTGCTGATCATGCCGACGGATCAGGCCTCGGCGCACGCGGTGAATCGAAGAAAGTAACAACGACGAGGAGCGCCCGCATGGCGCCACGGATTTCTAGCGCGAACTAGAACGTCTGAACTCGTCCTGGGACGAGCAGGCGACCTACTTCCTCCGAAGCACGTGATACAGATTCCCGTCGAGTCCGGTCCGAGCCTCGTCCAGCGGCTTCTCCTCGAAGCGATCGAAGTACACCGCGGCCAGCTCGAATTCACTTCCCGCGACGATTCGATCGAAGTCCTCCTGCGTCCAGTACCGCAGCACGTGCGATTCCTCGATCACGCGCCGCTCCTGTCCGCGAGTCGCCTCGATGCGGCACTCCTGATAAGACCGCCGCGCCGCCGGGTCCTCGCGCACGACGCGCCAGGTGAGCTCGGTCCGAAGCCCGGCCCGCGTGTTGGGCCAGGGGCCGAAGGCGGCCTGCTCCGGAGGCTCGCCACCGTAGCTGAACTGGACGAGATAGACGCCGCCCGGAAGAACCGCCTCCGCCATGCACGCGAGGTGCGACACCACGTCCGGGTCCTCCAGCAAGTATCCGATCGAATTGACCAGATTGATCGCGGCGTCGAACGGGCCGGGAGGGCGAAACGAAGCCATGTCGCCCCGCATCACGCGGCCGCCCACCCGTGCGATCTTGGCGGCGGCGAACGCCACCATCTCGGCGCTCTGGTCGTAGCCCAGGACCTCGTAGCCCCGACTCGCCAGCGGCACGAGAATGCGGCCGGTGCCGCACGCGGGCTCCAGAATCCGCCGCACGGGATCCACCACGTGCGTCCGCAGGCAGGACTCGACGAAGGTCAATTCCAGGTCCAGATCCCAGCCGAACGCCACGTCGTAGATCTCGGGGCTTTCGTAGAGGAGCAGGACCGCCTTCGGGGGCTGGGACGTGGATACGCTAGTGGGAACGCGGGGGTTCATGCGCTGCCTAGAATAACAAGCGGGGCGGCCGTTGGTACAGCCGCCCCGCAGCACTGCCGGTGTGAAGTGGTTCGGACCGCTTACGCCTTGCGGACGTTCGCGGCTTGGAGTCCCTTCGGTCCACGAACGATGTCGAACTCCAACCGCTCGCCTTCGGCCAGCGTCTTGAAGCCCTCGCCCTGGATCGCGGAGTAGTGAACGAACACGTCCTCGCCACCCTCCTGCTGGATGAAACCAAAACCCTTTGCTTCGTTGAACCACTTCACCGTTCCGTTTGCCACTTGCAACTCCTTCTACTAGCTGGGGCATCGCCCCGACACCACGCCCTGATTTCGGGCGCCCGGCCCGGCCACCTTGGTCGGGCTTCCGGACGACGAATCGCCCAGATACAACAAAGCCGCAGGCAACTTCCTCTGCGGCGCGAAATCCTACACGGGAGTATATACCGCCGGGGCATCTGCTTCCCAATAAGTATCGGTCAAACTACGCAGGAACACAACACAAATTTCCCCCCTGATGTTACCCTTTATGCCTTATGAACTTGCGCGGCAAGGACTCGCCCAGGCGCCGGGCCCTCCGGAAAACGCCCATTCGAGACTTGGGGCTGCGCCTCGAGGGGTCCCCGGTCGAGCCCCTTCTCGAGCGTCTGGACCGGGAGCTAGGGCGAAAGCTCCGACGGTTTCGGGCCCAGTATTACCTCACCGACGAGTGGGGCTGCCCCTCCGGCCAGCCGGTGATCGGGATCCCCTTCTATCTCGCCGATCGGGAGCTGGCGCGGGTCGAGAAGGAGACCAATGACTTGGAGACGGCGCGCGAGATCCTCATGTACCTGCGCCACGAGGCCGGGCACGCCTTCAACTACGCGTATCGTCTCTACCTAAGGCCCGAATGGCGTGATACGTTCGGCCCGTATCGTCGCCGTTACCGCGACGATTACCGGCCGGTTCCCTTCAGCCGCGAGTACGTGCGGCACCTGCCGGGCTGGTACTCCCAAAAACACCCGGACGAGGATTTCGCCGAAACCTTCGCGGTATGGCTCACGCCGAAATCCAACTGGCGGGGCCGCTATCGCGGATGGCCGGCCATGAAGAAGCTCCGGCTCGTGGACCGGTTCGCGCGGGAAGCCGCCGACCGTGAGCCGCTGGTGCCGCGCGGGAGGCCGGATATCACCGCCGACCAGATGAGCATGACGGTGGGCCAATACATCGATCTTTCCGCCGCGCGCGCTCGCGCGGTGTACGAGACGAGCCTCGATCATCATCCGGAAGACATCTTCTTGCGCCCGAGCGCGGCACCCCGAGGCTCGCGCCCCGCGTGGGAGATCGTCGAGGAGCACCGGGTCGCGCTGACGAATACCATCGCGACCTGGACCGGGGTGAGGCGCGCGGTCGTCCGCGAGCTGGTGGATTCGATCGCCGCCGCGGCCCGCAAGGGAGGGTTTCGCGGCGTTCGCGGCAAGGAGAAGGAGTACCTGGTCCACCTGACGGCCTACACGACCGCGCTCGCGGCCAACTACTTGACGCGAGGAAAATTCCACAAGGTATAGAGGTGCTCTTTGGATTCCGAGTCGCTCCGTATCGGCGTGCTCTATGACGAGTGGGTGGAGGACCAGGAGCCCGAAGCCGGCGCCTCCGCCGAGGACCTCCCCAAGCGAAAGCGGCGCAAGGACAAGCCCGACCGCGAGGAGATCTTCGATGCGCTGGCGAAGAAGGGACATCAGCCGGCCTATTTCTGCCTCGATGGCCGCCCCAAGAGCCTGAAAGCGCTCGCCTCCGCGGAGGTGGACCTCATGTTCAACCTCACGGAGTCCTACGGCGGGGACGACACCAAGGACATCAACATCGCCGCCTACTTAGACCTCCTGGGGATTCCCTACACGGGCTCCGGCCCCAGCGGACTCCTTCTCGCCCAGGACAAGGCGGTCGCCAAGCGCCTCTTCGCGTTCCACAGCATCCGCACGCCGAACTTCGCCACGGTGTATCAGGGGCGCCTGCAGTGGGCGGACGACGTGCACTTCCCCGTGATCGTGAAGCCCAAGCGCGAGGACGGCTCGATCGGGATCGCGTTCAGCGCGGTCGCGGGCTCGATCAAGGAGCTGATGGAGCGCATCGACGCTCTGCACGCGGACCTGAACGCGCCGGTCCTGATCGAGGAGTACATCGAGGGGCGCGAGCTCTACGTCTCGGTCCTCGGGAACGACCCGCCCGTCGCGCTCCCCGTCGTGGAGCTGAACCTGGACGACCTGCCGGAGGGGACGCCGCGCATCGCGGGCACCGAGGTGAAGTGGGAGCGCGGCACGGCCGCGTACCGGAAGACCAAGCTCCGGTTTCCCGAGGATCTGGGCGAGGGGCTTCTGGCCGAGATCCAGGAGGCCGCGGTGAAGGCCTGCCAGGCGCTCGAGATCCGGGACTACGCGCGCGTGGATTTCCGGCTCACGCCGAAGCGGAGGTTCTACGCGCTGGAGGTGAATCCCAATCCGTGGCTCCACTCCACCGCGGAGTTCTCACTCGCCGCCAAGCAGTCCGGCCTGGAGCACACGGATCTCATCCAGGAGATCGTGCACCTGGCTTTGGCGCGTTACCGAGGAATCTCGCGAGCAAGTTCTTCGTGATCCGCTGCACATCCGGGTGCGGCCCCGCCGTGCGAAGCCCGGGCGCGCCCCAATTGTCCAGCCCCCAGGACCACTGCATGGTCCCGGCCGCGAAGACGATCGCGCCCGAGGGCGCGGTGTAGAGGGTGGATTCGGTCGGCAGGCGTTCCAGCTTCAGCGGCTGGACCCAGGCGCGCGCGAGCACGGTCAGCCCCTTCGGCGAATAGCGGCCCCACGTCGGATCCGTGGCGAAGCTCTTGTCCACCTCGTAGCCCAGGAGCCCGGGCACCGAGCGCGTCCTCCCCGAGGCGATCCCGGTCCCCTGGTAGATCCAATGGCGGAGCGCCGCGGGAACCGGCGTGAAGTCCCCTTCCACCTCCTCGGCGCTCATCATCATCCCGACGAGCGAGACCTCGGGCCGCGCCGGATGGAGGTTCCGAAAGCGCACCGTGAGATCCTTGTCGCGCTCGGTGTTGTAAACCGGGTCGCGGTCCGGCTCCTTGCCGCAGAAGAGGACCCGGTCCGGTGCGCCCGTGGTGGAGGGCTCGTAGCGAACCTGCCAGTAGCTCACGTTCGAGGCGAAGATGCCCAGGTTCACGCCGCGGTCCCGCGCGGCCTCGACGTTGTCGCGCATCGCGCGGCTCCAGTACTCGTCGTGCCCGACGATGAGGAACGCTCTTCGCCCCAGCACCAGCGCGGGGCTCCGGTGCACGTCCACGCTGGTCGCGTAGGCCACGTCGTAGCCTTCCTTCTCGATCCAGCGCGCGAACGGATACTCCCATCCGGCCGCCCGCGGCGCGTGGCTCACGCTGAGGAATTCCCCGGCGCCCGCCCCGCGGGCCGCCTCGGGGCTCGAGACGTAGGGACGGTCGAAGGAGACGCGCGTCGCGCGCCCGCCGAAGCTGTTGAAATCGTAGAGGCTCTTGCCGCCCCAGTTGTTGTAGGCCTGCCACGTGTTGATGGAGCACTGGACCAGGATGGGCGCGCGGCGCCTCGTCCCGGACGCGCGATCCGGCTCCCGGACGACGAAGGGAACGAAGGATTGTTTTCCGTCCTTGGAGCCGGTGAGGCGCGCCAGGTACACGCCGCTGATCCAGTCCTGGCCGACCGGCACGCGGCAGGAAACCGGCCACGCGCACTCGATCAAGCCATCCAGCTGCCGCGGCTTCGGGATGGGGCGCGTCCCCCCCGGCATGCCGCGGAACTCGAGGACCAGACGCGCCCCGGCGCCGCCGTACCAGCCCATCCGGTAGACATCGACCGTGAAGTTGGGGGAGGCCGAGCTCACGTGAAGCCGCAGGGTCTCGCCGGGCCCGACGCTGGCGGTCTCGGCGTATCCCTCGATCTCATGGGACCATGCGGGGCTCCGAAGCTCCCAATCCGGATTCCCGGTCCGCTGGTTTTCGAGCGCGACCGGGTTCGCCGGGGGCTGGGCCGGAGCCGCCCCGATCGCCGCCGCCAGCGCCATGGCGAGCGCTGCGACTCGCCTTGACTTGCTGCCTCTCTTGGCGGAACATTTGCCGCCTGATCTCAGTACTTCCATATGTAACTCCCCACAGGCCCATGGCCATCCACAGGAGAAAACCCATGAACCAGCCGTTGCCGCATTCCGGCGGGCGCTCGGGCGTCGCGTGGGCGCGTGTCGCCTTCGCCCTCGCCTGCTCCGCACTGCTTCTCACCGGAGGCGTGGCCCGCGCCGCGTCCGGCGGCGCCAAGCCGCCCCAGGTCAAGCTGGAGGTCGAGAAGTACACCCTTCCGAACGGGCTCGAGGTCATTCTTCATGAAGACCATCAGCTCCCCTTGATCGCGGTGAACATCTGGTACCACACCGGCCCCGCGAACGAACGGGCGGGACAGACGGGATTCGCGCATCTCTTCGAGCATCTCATGTTCCAGTCCTCCGGGCACGTTCCCGAGGACTCCTACTTCAAGTACCTCGAAGCCGCCGGCGCTTCGTTCGTGAACGGCTCCACCGATTTCGATCGCACGAACTACCTCGAGGACGTTCCGGCGAACCAGCTGGAGCTGGCGCTGTGGCTCGAGAGCGACCGGATGGGCTTCCTCCTCGACCGCCTCACCGGGGCTTCGTTCGCCAACCAGCAGGACGTGGTTCGCAACGAGCGCCGCCAGAGCGTCGAGAATGCCCCCTACGGCCTGGTCGAGGAGGAGTTGTATCACCAGCTCTTCCCCAAGACCCACCCCTATTATGCTTCCGTCATCGGCTCGCACGAGGACATCCAGAACGCGAAGGTCGAGGACGTGCGCAAGTTCTTCAAGAGCTACTACGTCCCCAACAACGCGACCCTCGTGATCGCGGGCGATATCGAGAAGACGCAGGTGAAGGCGATGGTCACGAAGTACTTCGCCTCGATTCCCCGCGGCGAGCCGGTTCCGCCCATCGAGGCCACGACGCCGCCGATCACCTCGGAGCGCCGCGCCAAGGTCACCGATGAGGTGGAGCTGCCGCGCGTCTTCATGGGGTGGATCACCTCGCCCATCTTCAAGCCCGGCGACGCCGAGGCCGGCATCGCGGCCGACCTCCTGGGCGGCGGGAAGGCGAGCCGCCTCTACAAGTCGCTCGTCTACGACAAGCAGATCGCCCAGGACGTGAACGCCTCCGTCCAGTCGCTCATGCTGGGCTCGGTGTTCGAGATCGTCGCGACCGCCAAGCCGGGCCACACCGCGGAGGAGCTGGAGGCCGCGATGGACGCGGAGATCTCCAAGCTCGCCGCCGAGGGACCGACCCCGGCCGAGCTGGCCGCGTCGCAGAACTCCACGTACTCCGGCATCGTCTCCAGCCTGGAGCGCATCGGCGGGTTCGGCGGCGTGGCCGACCGCATCAACATGTACAACCAGCACACCAAGGATCCGGCCTACCTGAACCAGGATCTCGCGCGCTTCGCGGCGGTCACGCCCGACGGCGTCAAGCGCTTCGTCACCGAGCAGCTCGCCAAGGACCACCGGGCCGTGGTGTACGGCTTGCCGGGCACGAAGGTGGTTCCGCCCGCGCCGCCGACGCCTCCCGCTCCGACCGAGAAGGAAGCCGCCATCGAGTCGAAGGAGCCCTGGCGGAACACGATCCCGGGCGCCGGGGCCACGCCGGTCGTGAAGCTGCCCCTGGCCAAGCGCTTCAAGCTGCAGAACAGCCTCACCGTGCTCCTGGTCGAGTCCCACCGGCTCCCGATCGTGGCGAGCACGCTGGTGCTTCGCTCGGGCAGCGCCCAGGACCCGCAAGATCTGCCGGGCCTCGCCGGATTCACCTCGAGCATGCTGGATGAGGGCACCCAGAAGCGGAACGCGCTCACCATCGCGAACGAGCTCCACGGGCTGGGCGCCTCGCTGAGCACCTCCTCCAGCGTCGACGGAAGCACCGTCGCGTGCCGCTCGCTCAAGGCGACGGCGGGCGCCACGATCGGCATCCTCTCCGACGTCGCGCTCCATCCGTCCTTCCCCGACAAGGACGTCGAGCGGATCCGCGACGAGCGGTCGACGGGGTTGCTCCAGCAGCGGGACAGCCCGAATCAGACGGCGAGCCGGATCATGTGGAATTGCCTCTACGGCCCCGGCCACCCGTACGGCCACATCACGCTGGGCACCGCGGACGCCATCAAGAAGATCTCGCGGGACGACATGGTGAAGTTTTATCAGACCTACTACACGCCGCAGAACGCCGCGCTGGTGCTGGTGGGCGACGTGACCGAATCGGAAGCGAAGAAGCTCGCGACGGAGGCGCTGGGCTCCTGGTCCGGCCCTCCCACGGAGACGCCGCGGCCGCCGCAAGGCACGATGATCTCCTCGCGCGTCGTGATCGTGGACAAGCCGGGCATGCCCCAGACGGCGCTCCGCGTCGTGCAGCTGGGGCTGATGCGCTCCGATCCGGATTTCGAGCGGTTTGATCTCGCGAACACCATCCTCGGCGGGCTCTTCTCCAGCCGCATCAACATGAACCTGCGCGAAGCGCACGGGTACACGTACGGCGCCTTCTCCGCGCTGTCCGAGAACCGCGGCCAGGGTCCGTTCCTGATCGGAACCAGCGTCCGGACCGACGTCACCGGCGCCTCGATCGACGAGATCCTGAAGGAAGTGCACGGCATGGTCGACCGGCCGGTCACCGACGACGAGCTCCGGATGGCCAAGGAGTCGACGATCCGCACGCTCCCCGCGAATTTCCAGACCACCGGCGGGACGGCGGGCACGATCGCGACGCTCTACCTCTACGACCTGGCGCCGGACTACTACCAGACCCTGCCGGGACGCGTCATGGCCATCACGGCCCCCGACGTTCAGGCGGTGGCGAAGAAGTACCTGTTACCCGAGCGCATGCTGGTCATCGCGGTCGGCGACCGTTCCAAGATCGAGCCGCAGATCACCAAGCTCAATCTCGGCGCCGTGGCGTACCGGGACTTGGATGGGAAGGAAGTCGCCGCGGCGAGCACGAACTAGGCCCGCGGGCGAAGACGAGGGCAAGCAAGAGGGGCCGGTCCCATCCGGGATCGGCCCCTCGAATTTTGGATCGCGCGGTTACTTCGTGGCCGGCGCCGCGGGCCGGAGCCCCTTCCGCGCCAGATAATCCTCGACGAACAGTAGATTGGCCGCGGCGCGGCGGACGATCTTGAGCAGCATGTCCATGCTCGAGACCTCCTCCAGCTGCTCGTTCACGAACCACTGCAAGAACGTATGCGAGGTGTGGTCGTTCTCCTTGCCGGCGAGGTCGACCAGCTCGTTGATCTGCTTCGTGACGGTGATCTCCCAGTCCAGCGAGAGCTTCACCGCGTCCTCCGCGCTCGAGAACCGCGACTTGGGAGCAGGAATCGCGGGAATCTCGGGGAGCCCGCCCGCGTCCAGGACATAGTTCACGAACTTCATGGCGTGCTCGCGCTCTTCCATGGCCTGCTGGTTGAAATGCTTGGCCAGCTCCGGCAGGCTCTCGTTCCCGAAATACGCCGCGATCGCGACATACTGCAAGAAGGCGCCGAACTCGTTCCCGATCTGCTTGTTGATCGCCGCGACCATCTTGTCGCTGATCAGCATGTCGCAACCTCCTCCGTGCCCGAATCCTCCCTGACGCTTCGAAAGAGGCGCGAGTGTAGCACAGGCTAGTGACCGGGCAACGCCGCCACGAAGTCCCGGGCTTCTTGCGGCATCTCCGGCTGGTGGTGCCCGAAGAGAACCGCCTGCGCCGAGATCGGCCCGCCGTAGTACGTCTCGTTCGCCTTCTTGGACACGGAGAGATTGGCCCCCTCGAGCGAGATGCCCGCGAAGAGCCCCTTCGACTTGGCGTAGGAGTAGACCTCCGCCTTCAGGGCGACGTCGGTGGCGGCTTCCCCGCTCCGGCCCAGGGGCCCCGCCGCGACCGCGGCGTTTCCGCCGAGCGTGAACTTGCTCTTCGTGACCAGGGATCGAGCCCCCCGCTCGGTCATGAAGAAGAGAACCAGGTCGGTCTTCTGCGCCCCGATCTGGAACCCCCAGCTCCCGCCCTTCAGCGAGACGAACACCGGCGCCGTCCATCCGCCCTGGCCGTCGCGGCAGCTCATCACGCCGCTTCCCCAGCGGGCGCCGAATCCCAGCGCGCCCTTCACCATGTCCGGAATGACCACTACGCACTTCGCGTTCTCCATGAGCTCCTGCGGCACGCTGCCGTCCTTTGCCGTCATCAGCTCCTGGAACACGGCCTTCGACTCGGTCAAACGGTCCGCGTACTTCACCTGCTCGTCCTTGGCGTCGGCGATCGCCGGCGCTCCCAGGATCGCGGCGGCCGCCGTCACGCTCACGATGCGCCTCCACCCATGAGATCCCTTCATTCCGTCCTCCTTCCATGGTCGATCGCTTCGCTTCTCGAGCGCCGGGCCACGCTGACGCCCAAGAGTCGCAATCTCCGTGCCGCGGCCTCCGCTCGCGCTCCGGGGATGAAACGCATCCCAACGCCCGTGGATTCCAGAATGTACACGCCGTCCGTGTCGATTGGTACGAATGCGGCTCCATCCCGCCTGCGTCGGGATCCTGCCTACAGCGATGCACGCACATACGGATGCGAAGAGAGAAAGCGGGAACCATGGCGCCGACCACTCGTAGAACCGAGTATGAAGAAGCTGGCGGAGGTCTCGGGGAGCCCGGTCATTGGAAGCCAATTGGCTCCTCCCGTTTCGCGCGGGGAAGGAGAGGACGAGGTCCCGATCGCAATGGATCCCCCCTCCGTACCCAGGGAAAGTATCCGCGTTGCGGTGAACCACGGGCTCCTCGAGATCGCCGGATCCAGACATCAACTAAGCTCGAGTTCCGCGACCAATGCGAAGTGGTCCGAGGGGAAGGCACCGCCGATCCGTGAGCCAAGTGTCTCGACCCTTGTGATAGCGCAGCGGGGTCGCACCAGGATGTAGTCCAGGCGCGGACCTGGAAGGCCGAAGCCCCAGTGGAACGTCCCCGCAGGGCCGGTCCGCACCGCCGCGTCCCGCCACGCGTCTCGTAGGGGCGGGATGCCGCCGTTCCTCTCCGCGGTGAGCGACCGCACCAGCGGCCACGAGGACGGCGCGTTGAAGTCTCCCACCAGAATCTGCGGCTCGTCCCTCCAGTCGCGGTCCAGGATCGCCAGCAATTCTCCCGCGACGCGGCCCCCCGTCCAGGGCAAGAGACCCCGGTGGGTGTTGTAGACGACGCACGTGGCTCCGGATGGGGTCCTGACCCTGGCCCAGGTCACGACGTGAGGGGTCGGGGAGAGGATTGGGGCTCTGGCCGCGCCGTCGTGACGAGCCGGTGAAAAAACGGACCCGTGACACAACATCTCGACCCGGCCCCGTC
>DASQBE010000053.1:0-5018 GCA_035635355.1 Binatia bacterium
GGGAGACTCCTCCATGGTTCGAATCTTCCTTCGCATCGTGCTCGCGATCCTGCTCGTGCGCTTCCTGGGCGGTTTATTCCGGGGTATCTCCGGGGGCTCGCAAAAGTCCGGCGAGCGACTGACCCCTCGCCCGCCACGGCCCCTCGTGGATCGCTCCTCGGTCATCGACGTTCCGTTCACCGAGGAGCGCCGGGAGGGCTGAGATGGCCGCGGTCCGCTACCTGGTGGACGACGTCGATCGCGCGGTGACCTTCTACACGACGCACCTGGGCTTCGACCTCGCGGAGCGCTGGGGCAAGGCCTTCGCCATGGTCGCGCGGGACGGGATCACGCTCTGGCTCAGCGGCCCCGAAAGCTCCGCCGCCCGCCCCATGCCCGACGGACGGAAGCCCGCGCCGGGAGGGTGGAATCGCGTGGTCGTCGAGGTGAAGGACATCGAAGGGCGGATCGCCGCGATGAAGCGAGAGGGCGTCGCCTTTCGAAACGAGATCGTAACGGGCCCCGGCGGAAAGCAGATCCTCGTGGAAGACGGCTGCGGCAACGTGGTGGAGCTGTTCGAGCCCGCATCCACACCCTCGAAGTAGTCCAGTGACCGGCCCCATGGACCTCTTCCCCGAAGAAGAAAAGCGCCACCGCGCGCCGCGCGCCCCGCTGGCCGAGCGGATGCGCCCGCGCACGTTCGAGGAATTCGTGGGCCAGGGGGATCTCCTCAAGCCGGGGAGCCTCCTCCGGAGCGCGGTGGAGCGGGGCGAGCTTCCCTCGCTGATCTTCTGGGGCCCCCCCGGCTCGGGGAAGACCACCCTGGCGCGGCTGATCGCGCACGCGAGCGGGAGCCATTTCGTGGCGTTCAGCGCCGTCACCTCGGGGGTGAAGGAAGTGCGCGAGGTGATCGCGCGCGCCGGGGTGGAGCGGAAGGCACGCGGCACGCCCACCCTCCTCTTCGTGGACGAGATCCACCGCTTCAACAAGGCGCAGCAGGACGCCTTCCTCCCGCACGTCGAGGACGGCACCATCGTGCTCATGGGCGCCACCACCGAGAACCCGTCCTTCGAGGTGAACAACGCGCTCCTCTCGCGCATGCAGGTCATCGTGCTGCCCATGCTCGGGGACGAGGCGATCGTCGAGATCTTGCGGAGGGCGGTCGCGGCGGACCCGGAGCGGGGGCTGGCCGCGCGCCCCGAGATCTCCGAGGAGACCCTGGGGCTGATCGCGCGGCTGTCGAGCGGGGACGCCCGGATCGCGCTGAACATCCTCGAGGGCGCCGCGATGATCGCCGGGAAGGGGCCCGTCACCGGCGCCGAGGTGCGCGAGGCCGCGCAGCGGAAGATGCTGCCCTATGACCGCGCCGGGGAAGAGCATTTCAACATCATCTCGGCGCTCCACAAGAGCCTACGTGGGAGTGACCCGGACGCGGGGCTCTACTGGCTGGCGCGGATGCTCGAGGCGGGCGAGGACCCTCTCTACGTCGCGCGCCGGCTCATGCGGTTCGCCTCGGAGGACGTGGGCCTGGCCGATCCCGAGGCGCTTAGGCTTTCCGTGGCGGTCAAGGACGCGGTCCATTTCCTGGGCATGCCCGAGTGCAACACCGCGCTGGCGCAGCTCGTCATCTACTTAGCGCTCGCGCCGAAGAGCAATTCCGTCTACGCCGCCTACGGCCGCGCCTCCAAGGACGCGCTGGAGAAGCCGCCGTATCCGGTGCCGCTCCACATCCGGAACGCGCCCACGCCGCTCATGAAGAACCTGGGCTACGGCAAGGGCTACGAATACGCCCACCTCTACGACGAAGCGATCGTGGGGCAGCGGTACCTTCCCGACGAACTTCAAGATTCGCATTACTGGGAAGGGGTGCCGCGCGGCCAGGAGACCGAGCTGGTGGAGCGGCTCCGGCGCCTGAACGAGGAGAAGACAAAGCGCCGCAAGAAGCCCGCCGAATGATCCTGCTACGCCTCGACCGCGTGACCCACGGGTTCGGGGCGCGGACCCTCTTCGAGAACCTGTCCTTCCGCGCGGGGGACGACGCCCGCGTCGGCCTCGTGGGGAGAAACGGCACGGGGAAGACCACACTATTGAGAGTCCTGGCCGGCGCGGTCCAGCCGGAGCGCGGCGGGCGCTGGCTGGCGCCCCGCGTCCGGGTGGGGATGCTGGACCAGCAGATCGAGCCCGACGGGGAGGAGACCGCGTTCGAGCACGCGCGCGACGCCTTCCGGGACCTGCTCGCCCTCATGGAGCGCGAGGAGGCGGTGCGCGAGGAGCTGCTGCGCCGGGACGACGCGCCCCCCGAGGAGCTGACGGCGCTCGCGCACGAGCTGGGGCACCTGCACGACCACTTCGCCCGCATGGGCGGCCATTCCATCGAGAGCCGCGTCGAGGAGACGCTGGAGGGGCTGGGCGTGGGCCGTCCCCTCTGGACCCAGCCGCTCCGAACCCTGAGCGGCGGGGAGAAGGGACGCGTCGCGATCGCGCGCCTCATCCTCTCGGCGCCGGATCTCCTCCTCCTGGACGAGCCCACCAACCACCTGGACATGGCGGCCACGGAGTGGCTGGAGGACTTCCTCGCGCACGGGAGCGAGCCCTTCATCCTGGTTTCCCACGATCGCACGCTCCTGGACCACACCTGCACGTCCATCGCCGAGATCGAGAACGGCGGGCTGGAGCAGCACGCGGGGAACTACTCCGAGTTCGCGCGGAAGAAGCGCGCCCGCATGGAGCAGGAGGCGAAGCGCTACGAGCTGGAGGTGAAGGAGCGGGAGCGCCAGGAGGACTTCATCCGGCGAAACATCGCCGGCCAGAACACCAAGCAGGCGCAGAGCCGGCGGAAGCGCCTCGAGCGCGCGGGGCCGATCGAGCGCCCGAAAGGCGAGACGGAGGCGGTCGCCAGCTTCGACCGGCTGCGCGCCTCGCGCTCGGGCTCCCACGTGATCGCGGCGCGGGGGCTCACGATGGGCTACGGACAGCGCACCCTCTTTCACGGCCTCACCCTGGATCTCATGCGCGGGGACCGGCTGGGCATCGTGGGCGGGAACGGCGCGGGGAAGACGACCCTCCTGCGCGTCCTGACCGGCGAGCTCTCGCCGCGCGAGGGATCCGTGGAGTGGGGCGCGGGCGTGAAGCAGGCGGGGCTGGACCAGGAGGGCGAGGACCTGGCGCTCGGGAAATCGGTGCTGGACACCCTGTGGGATATGAGGCCGACCGCGGACGAGGTGGAGGTTCGAAACTTCCTCGGCGGGTTTCTTTTTCGCGGAGACGAGGTCTACCGCAAGGTGGGCACCCTGAGCGGAGGCGAGCGGACGCGCCTGGGGCTGGCGCGGCTCATCTGGTCGGGACCCAACCTCATCTTCCTGGACGAGCCCACCAACCATCTCGACATCGCCTCGCGGGAGTCGCTGGAAGCGGCCCTCCTGGCCTACGACGGCACGCTGGTGGTGGTCTCGCACGATCGCTACTTCCTGGACGCCGTGGCCACGCAGATCCTCTGGGTGGACGCCGGGGAGGCGCGCGCCTACCGCGGCACGTTCTCCGAGGCCCGCGAGAAGCGCGCGGCGGATGCCAGGAGGGCGGCAGCCGCGGCGGTCACGCCGCCGCCCCCGAAAAAGGCGACTCCGGCGAGCAAAGCCCCGCCGGCCCCGGCCCCGGTCGCGACGGGCGCGCCCACGAAGGAAGCCCGCGCGCGCGAGCGGGACCAGCGCGACCGCGCGGAACGGGAGCGGAGAAAGCGCGTCAAGGCGCGGCAGACCATGGAGGCCGAGATCGCGGCCCTGGAGAAGCACCTCGCCGAGCTGACCGCGGCGATGGAGGACGACTCCGCAAAAGGGGACCACGCGGCGTTGCGCCAGGCCAGCGAGGACTATGGCCGCACGCGCGCGAAGCTGGACCAGCTCCTGGCGCGCTGGGTGGAGACCGGGGAGTGATTCCGACCGAGCCCCCGCGCGAGCGCTGGCTCAACCGCAACGTCTGGGCGCTCGCCATCACCAGCCTCCTCTCGGACCTGGGGCACGAGACCGCGACCGCGGCGCTCCCGTCCTTCCTCGCGGCGATCGGAGCGCCCCCGGTCACCCTCGGCGCGATCGAGGGCATCGCCGACGCGGCCTCCAGCTCGGTCAAGCTCGTCACGGGATGGGTCTCCGACCGCGTGGGGCGCAGGAAGCCCTTCGTGGTGGCCGGCTATCTCCTGACCGGGCTCAGCACGGGCGCCTACGCGTTCGCGCACTCCTGGATCGCGATCCTCGCGGCCCGGACGCTGGGCTGGATCTCGCGCGGGGCGCGCGGCCCGCTCCGGAACGTCATCCTCACGGATTCCGTGCCCGCCACGGCGCGCGGCCGCGCGTTCGGATTCCACCGCGCCGGCGACACCGTGGGCGCGATCCTCGGCCCGCTCTACGCCGCGGCGGCCCTCCCGTGGCTCGCGACGAGATTCGCCGGCGATCCCACGGCGCCCTTTCGCTGGGTGTTCCTGTTCACGGTGATCCCCGGCGTGCTCTCGGGCCTCGTCGTCTGGGCCTTCGTCTCGGAGAAGGCTTCCTCCGGGGCCACGGTCCCGAAATTCCTGGCCACGCTGCGGAGCCTCCCCAGTGGATTCCGGCGCTACCTCGTGGGCGTGGGGATCTTCGGGGCCGGCGACTTCGCGCATACGCTCCTCATCATGGGCGCGGCCCACGTGCTCGCCCCGGAGTACGGCGTCCTGAGGGCCGCGTCCCTCGCGGCGCTCCTCTTCGTGGTCCACAACGTTGTTTATGCCGCGACACCCTTCCCGATCGGATGGCTCAGCGATCGCGTGGGGCGGCGCGGGCTCCTCTCGCTCGGGTACGCGGTGGGCGCCGTGATGGCGATCTCGGCGGGGCTCGTCGTCGCGCGGGGGATCGCCGATCTGCGCGTGCTGGCGGGCGTGTTCGCTTTGGCGGGGTTCGTCTCGGGCGTGGAGGACACCCTGGAGGGCGCGACCACCGCCGACTACGCGCCCGCCGAGGTGCGCGGGACCGCGTTCGGGGTGCTGGGGCTGGTGAACGGCGTGGGGGATCTCA
>DASQBE010000054.1:0-9416 GCA_035635355.1 Binatia bacterium
GCTAATTGCAGAACTCCCTCGGATGCCGATGGGGGACACCGGGAGTGCCGAATTCGAGCGGTGGGTCTTTCGGAGTGTGAAGATTCTATTCGCGGGCAAACTGACAAATCCTCAGTTGAAACCGAATGGAGACGCGATCCAGAGACGAGACGTCGTTGCCACCGTGATGGCGGAGGCCGGATTCTGGAAACGAGTGAGAGACGACTATGAGACTCGACAAGTCCTCTTCGAGGTCAAGAATTACGTGGAGCTCAAGCCGGATGATTTTAGGCAGGTACTCAGCTACTCGGGAAATGACTACGGACGCCTTGGCATAATCGTGAATAGGTCTGAAACGGAAGGGCTTGGGGAGCGCGAGAGAGGCTGGGTCCGTGAGATGTGGAACCTGCATAAGCGGGTAATCCTAGTGATCACGGCCGCGACTCTGGCCAGGTGCATACGGAAGATGCGGAACTCGCAGCGATACGACTACGTCGAGAACACCCTAACGAAGTTGCTGGACACCTACGTTCGCTCCTACTTTTCGTCGCGCGCTGGTCGGGGTGGGAGTTGATTGGCCCAAGAGGACTCTAGGGCTTCCCCTTCATCGCCTCCAGCCGCGCGATCTGCGCCCGAACGAGATCCGCCTGCTCCTGGTTCGGATCCAGCTGGATCGACTCCCGAAAGTACTCGAGCGCCTCGATGGGCCGGTTCGAGTGGTCCAGGATCAGGATCCCGGCGTCGCGC
Source organism: Binatia bacterium (assembly GCA_035635355.1). Classification (GTDB taxonomy): domain Bacteria; phylum Eisenbacteria; class RBG-16-71-46; order SZUA-252; family SZUA-252; genus WS-7. Next base: position 727 of record DASQBE010000054.1, read on the forward strand.
AGCGCGAGCCCCCGCTGGGGATGATTCTGCGGAACCTGTAAGAGCTCCTGCACCGCGTCATCGAAGCGGCCGAGCCGGGCCAGCGCCTGACCCATGGGGACGTGGATCCTCGGGTCGTGCCCCGATTCCTCGTAGGCGATGTGGAGCTCCGTGATCGCCTCGGGCACGCGGCCGAGATCCGAGAGGATCGAGGCGTGATAGAGCCGGTAGGTCGCGGCGCTGTTCTTCGGCATCAAGCGGATGGCGGCCCGCATTTCCACGTCCGCCGAGTCGTTCTTGCCCTGGCGCCATAGGGAGATCGCGAGCTGGCTTCGGACCGGCGCCTCCATCTCGGTCACGCCTACGAGTAACCCGCGGCGAGCCCACTCCTCCATGCGGGGGTACTCCTTCACCCACTGGCACATCTTGGAATAGTCCAGGCACCAGAGCTCCAGGCGGTTCACCCCGTTCGGCTCGGGCATGGCCTGCGCGAAGACGCTGTCGCGCTGGGCGCGGGTGCTGATGTTCGAGGGCAGGCGGCGAACCACGATGTGCGGGCCCGCCATCGTGCTGTCGGATTGCCACACCACCGTCGCGTGCCGGCCCAGCCAACGGTAGTAGGCGTTCTCGACCGGGTACTTCTCGGGCTCCGCCTCGAAGCGCCTCGAGATCTCACCGGAGGCGACGTGGTATTCCAGGCCGTCCAGGAATTCGGGATGGTACGCCGGGCGCGCCAGCTGGGACTGTGTGGCGAAGAACGGCCAGATGATCATGGCCCGCTCGTTCAGGGCGAAGACCGGCCCGTACAGCTCGACGCCGATCGGCGTGTTGGCGCCCAGGTGATCGCTGATCCAATGCCTCACGAGGTGGCGCGAATCGGGCAGGCTCCACGCCTGGCGCGTCGCGACCAGCTCGGGGAGCGGCCACGCGACGGCCGCGGCGGCGAGGAGCGCGGGCGCAAGACGTCCCGGGAGGCTCCCGGGCTTAAGTGTGGGGACCCGGGCCGCCACCCACGATGCCCCCCGCAGCAGGGCGTACGCGGCCGCGATGTGGAGGAAGGGGAGCGCCACGAGGATGTAGCGGTCTTGCGCGCTCTTCAGCATTCCATTCGCGACCACCATCATGATCGGGATCCAGACCAGGGTCCGCGCGACCTTGCCCTGGCGCCAGAGGAGGACCATCCCCAGGAGGCCGAGCAGGTACGCGGGCCATCCCATGGCGTGGGGAAGCGTGACGGCGAGGTAGGTCGGAAGCGAGATGGGGAACACCGTCTGCCCCACCCAGTCGGAGAAGAGCGCCTTCTTCTGTCCCACGATGTCGATGACGGTGCGCTTCCAGTCCAGGAACAGGTACGGCGTGGCCACGAACAAGGCCGCGCCCATCGCGAGGAGCCCCGCCGAGAGCGGATGACGCTCGAGCCAGCCCGTGAGCCCGGCCCGGGCGAGCTTGGGTCGCGTCCCCGCCGCGACGGCGCCCGCCCGCCGTCCGATCTGCGCCAGGGCCAGGGGAAGTGCCAGGATGAGCGGGACGTACTTGCAGGCGCCCGCGAGGCCGATCATGGCGCCCGCCTGGACGGAGTCGCGCCAGGTTCCCCCCTCGACCACGCGGAGCAGCGGGGGCGTCGCCAAGAGGACGAAGAGGAGCGCCAGGAGATTGGGGTCGCTCACGTGCTGGGACGTGAGCACGTGGAGGGTGTTGGTCGCGAGCAGGAGGCCCGCGAGGAGGCCCACGGTACGGCCCGCCAGCCGGGAGGCGATCCGGTAGGTCAGGTAGACGGTGAGCGTCCCGATCAGGGCTCCCACGATCCGCGCGAAGAGGAACATCGGCGCCGCCCCCTCGTGCGCCACGTACTCCTGGAACTGCGCCGCCGTCGCCCCGCTCGACACGGACATGTAGTGGATCTTGAAGAGGTACTGGAGGCCGAGCGTGAGGTAGAAGCTCAGCGCCGGCCAGCCTCCGGTGTGCGGGTTCGGATCGAACGCTCGGGTTCCTCCCCGCCAGAGCAGCCAGGCGCGTCCCATCGTGGTCCGGTCCGTCTCCTCGATGACCGAGTCGTCCAGGACGTTGATGTGGAGCGAGGCGTCCGGAAGACGGTCGTGGATGCCCCAGAGGCGGATCGCGAGCGTGAGTCCAAGAAGGACAACAAGCATCCAATCCGGACGGAGCAGCCGTGAAAATGGACTGCTCGGCCGGGGTTCGGGAACGCCTGCCCTTCTGGCAGTGGGTTGACCCCGTTTGGGCCTTTTCGGGGCGGGCCGCTTGTTGGACATGGGTGGGCTGGAAGCCTGCGTGAGTATAGGTTTTAGGTTCGGCTGCCTACAAGCCGCATGCCGTTTGGGCAACCCGGGGTACAGCATACCGGGGCCGTCGCCGGCGGGAGTCGCCTTTCGGAGCCTCCAAGCCGGGGCGAGGTCTGGGCTTCGCGATCCGGCCCGGCGCGGGGCCGATCCACGGCACAGGCCGTGCAGTTCTCAGGTGTCAGAAGCGGGCGGGAAGCACCTGCCTTGCCCAAATGTCAGAAGCGAGATTCCAACACCCAAGGAGTGTCCGACGATGGCAACGTCCACAATGAACGTGAAGCCTCTGGCCGACCGCATCCTCGTTCGCCGCCTCGAGGAGCAGGAAGAGAAGCGCGGTGGAATCATCATTCCCGATACCGCCAAAGAGAAGCCGCAGCAGGCGGAAGTGGTGGCGGTGGGTCCCGGCCGCATCACCGATGATGGAAAGCGTGTCGCGCTCGAAGTGAAGAAGGGCGACAAGATCCTCATGGGGAAGTACTCCGGCACCGAGGTCAAGATTGACGGCAGCGAGTACCTGATCATGCGCGAAGAGGATGTTCTCGCCATCGTTGGCTAACACCCCGGTCGGACAAGACCTCCATCCATAAAGGAGTGATGAGAATGGCTGCAAAAGAAATCATCTTCGACGAAAAGGCGCGCCAGGCGGTGCTTGCGGGCGTGCAGACGCTGGCCAAGGCGGTCAAGGTAACGCTGGGACCCCGCGGCCGGAACGTGGTGCTGGACAAGAAGTGGGGATCGCCGACGATCACCAAGGACGGCGTGACCGTGGCCAAGGAGATCGAGCTCGAGGATCGCTACGAGAACATGGGCGCGCAGATGGTGCGCGAGGTCGCGACCAAGACCTCCGACGTCGCCGGGGACGGCACCACGACCGCGACGGTGCTGGCCGAGGCGATCTTCCGCGAAGGCCTGCGGAACGTGACCGCCGGCAGCAACCCGATGGGCATCAAGCGCGGGATCGACAAGGCCGTCAAGGCGGTCGTCGAATATCTGAAGACGCTCTCCAAGAGCGTGAAGGACCCCAAGGAGATCATGCAGGTCGCGAGCATCTCCGCCAACGGCGATTCGGAGATCGGAAAGATCATCGCGGACGCCATGGAGAAGGTGGGCAAGGACGGCACGATCACGGTCGAGGAAGCCAAGTCGATGGAGACGACCCTGGATCTCGTCGAGGGGATGCAGTTCGACAAGGGGTACATCTCGCCTTACTTCGTGACCGACAAGGAATCCATGGAAGCCGTTCTCGAGGACGGCTACATCCTGATCTACGAGAAGAAGCTCTCGAACATGAAGGACCTGCTCCCGCTTCTCGAGAAGGTGGCGCAGAAGGCGAAGCCCTTCCTCGTGATCGCGGAGGACGTCGAGGGCGAGGCGCTCGCGACTCTCGTGGTGAACAAGCTTCGCGGCACGCTGGCGGCCTGCGCGGTCAAGGCGCCGGGCTTCGGCGATCGCCGTAAGGCCATGCTCGAGGACATCGCGACCCTGACGGGCGGCAAGCTGATCACCGAGGACCTGGGGATCAAGCTCGAGAACGTGAAGATCGAGGATCTCGGCCGCGCCAAGCGGATCACGGTGGACAAGGAGAACACGACCATCGTCGAAGGCGCCGGTAAGTCTACGGACATCCAGGGCCGGATTGCCCAGATCAAGAAGCAGATCGAGGACACGACCTCGGACTACGATAAAGAGAAATTGCAAGAACGTCTCGCGAAGCTCGCGGGCGGCGTGGCGGTGGTGAACGTGGGCGCCGCGACGGAGACCGAGATGAAGGAGAAGAAGGCTCGCGTCGAGGACGCGCTCCATGCGACGCGCGCGGCCGTGGAGGAAGGAATCGTGCCCGGCGGCGGCGTGGCCCTCATCCGGAGCATCCCGGCGGTCGACAAGCTGAAGCTGGAGGGGGACGAGCTCATCGGGGCGAACATCGTGAAGCGCGCGCTCGAGGAGCCTCTCCGCCAGATCGTGAACAACGCCGGATTGGAAGGCTCGGTCATCGTCGAGCAGGCCAAGAAGGAGAAGGCTACGGTCGGCTTCAATGTCGAGGCGGAGAAGTTCGAGGATCTCTTCGAGGCGGGCGTCGTGGATCCGACCAAGGTCACACGGTCGGCCCTCCAGAACGCGGCGTCGGTGGCGGCTCTGCTCCTCACGACCGAAGCGCTGGTCGTCGAGATTCCCGAGAAGAAGAAGGCGGCTCCCGCGGGTGGGCATGGCGGCGGCGGTGGCGGCTACGAGGACATGTACTAGAAGCGAGTCACAGGTTGGCAGCAGAGAGGGCGGGACCGCGAGGTTCCGCCCTCTTCGTTTCGGTGGATCCGGCCCCGGCGGCGGCCGCGGGGCTCAGTGCTCGAGAGTCTCTTTCGCCGGCTTGGCGGCGGCGGTCGAATCGGCGGCCAAGGGCTTCGAGGCCTGGGGCGGGAGCGTCAACGGCATGGGAGGCTCCACCCCGGCGATGCGAGCCCAGTCGAACGGGGTCACCTGGCGCACCACCCGATACTTGCCCTCGCCGAGGGGCTTGAAGATCAGCGCATCCCCCTCCTGGAGCTGATCGCGCTTCAGGCCGGGCACGATCGGGATGAGCTGGTCCTGGTGCCCGATCAGAACGAGATTCTTTCCCGGCGCGGGGGCCGTGCTCAGCATCTTGATCCGCGCTTCGCGATACTTCGCCCCTTTCCAGTAGAGAAGGCCCGTCGTGTCGTAATCGCCGAACGCGAACTGGGCCGTGTCGCGGCAGCGCCACATGGGGCTCGCGAGCACTCTCTCGATCGGGATCTCGAGCACCTTCAAGGACTGACCGATGGCCGCGGCCTCTCTCTGCCCTGCCTCGCTCAGGTTTCGCTGCTGGGATCGATCGGCGAAGTTCCCCTCGGCCCCGTCCTTCTCGTTCCAGTTGGTCATGCAGTGACGGAGGAACATGACGTAGCCCCCGTGCTGAAGATCGGCCACCAGCGAGGAGTCCACGCCGAGTGGAATCGTCGCCGCGGCCGCGTTGGGGACGGCCGGCTTGACCTTTTTCGGGGCCGGGGCGGCGCCCAAGAACAGGAGTGCCACAGCCGCGATCGCGGCCGTCCGAGTCTCGAGGTTCACGAAGTGCCTTTCTCCGGTGGTGCCTTCAGATGGGGAAGAAGAAGGAAGAGCGCCAAGGGCGCGATGTAGGTGAACCCGCGCTCCACGAATTCGTACAGAGGATAACCCGTCAGCGGATACAGGAGTTCCGTTCCAACCTTGTAGAGGCAGGCGGCGAGCACCAGCGCGCGGAACGGACGCAGGGCGATCGCCACGCCGAGGGCGATCTCGAGCCACCCCAGGGTGGCCTCGAATTGAGGCCCGAGGAGCGGTAGCGAGGTGAATCCCACCTTGGTGTACTGATCCAGGAGCTGCTGCTTCTGGATCAGCGCGCCGTAGGCCCCGTGCCCGATGAGCACGAGCGCGGTGATCCATTGGAGAATGACCGCCACACGCTTCAGGGTCTCGCGGGTCACCGGGCGCCAGCGGATCGGATCGGTCCAGTCGCGCGCGGTGCGGGGGAACCCGCTCAGCACCAGAAACGCGAGGGGGCCGCCGTAGTTGCCGGCGCGGTCCAGGACCTCCCAGAAGGATTCGCCGGAGAGCGGGCGGAGGGAGGCCGTCATCAGCCCCCAGAAGGCGCACCAGGCGAGCGCCCAGCGCCTCGGGCTCACGAAGGCAAGGACGGCGAGCGAGATATCGATGGCGCCCACGATCGGCATGATCTTGAGGGATGTCGGCGCGTCGAAACCGAATACTTCGAAGTACCGGACCCAGCCTTCCTTGAGTGAGATTCCGGCCGCGCCGTGCCCCACGAACTCCATGAGCATGCCCAGCCGGAAGAGCCAGTGAAGGGCGATGCCCAGCCGAGCCGCGGAATCGGACGGCAAATCCCCTGCGAGGGAACGAGTTACCGGGGCGGGAACAGCGGCGAGTTCTGCCAAGTCCTTGTTATCATAAAGGATAACGCGAAAAAAATCAAGCCCTGGCTGCCTGGAACGCTCCCTCGACCATGTCCGCGTGGATCCCGACCGTGTCCTCGACGCGCATCGCGTAGCCTCCCGCGAGAAAGGCCACGACCGGGGTCTCGCGCGAGGCCGTGGCCTCGAATACAATCCGGTCCCGCCGCCGTAAGTCTTCGCGCGAGAGCTTCAGCCCTCCGAGCTGATCCTGCTCGTACGGGTCCGCCCCCGCCACGTAGGCCACCAGATCCGGACGGTGACGGTCCAGGATCGAAGGAAGGTGCCGCTCCAGCGCGGCGAGGTAGTCCGCGCCCGCCGCCCCCGTGTCCAGCCCGACGTCGAGATCGCTCGGCGGCTTGATCGCGGGATAGTTCTGCTCATGGTGCATGGAGAAGGTGAAGACGGTCGCGTCGTCGCGGAAGATGGCCGCGGTGCCGTTCCCCTGGTGGACGTCGAGGTCGATCACGGCCGCCCTCCGGATCCGACCCTCGTGCTGGAGCGCGCGAATGGCGATCGCGATGTCGTTGAAGACGCAGAATCCCTCGCCGTGATCCGGGAACGCGTGGTGAAACCCTCCGCCCACGTTGATTCCCACCCCGCGCGTGAGCGCCTCCCGCGCCGCGAGGATGCTCCCGCCGGCGCAGAGGAACGAAGCCTCCACGAGCTGCTCCGAGTAGGGAAGCTCGAGCACCGCTTCCTCGGTCACCGACAGCCTGCCCCGGACCAGCTTCTCGACGTACGCCCGGTCGTGCACCCGGAGCACCGCGGCTTCGCCCGCGCGCTCGGGAACCAGGACATCCCCGTCCGCGAGGAGGCCGCGGCGGACGACCTCCTCCCGCACGAGGCGGAATTTACGCATGGGGAAGACGTGCGCGCCGATGTCCGCGTAGTACCCGTCGGAATGGACGACGGCCGGTACCGGCATGGCTCGCTACTCGAAGGGCGCGTTCGCCGCGCTCGCCGGGCGGTACTCGTCGTCGAGCGTGACGGGCTCTCCGGCGGGTGCCGGGGCCGCGCGCGGCGCCAGCGTTCGATAGAGCACCATCAGCGCGGCGACCCAGAACGGGAAGAAGAGGGTGTCGATCGCGCTGGTCCAGATCACGGCCGCGATCTTGAGCGGCGAGGACGTGACGCCCGAGGCGCGCTCCACGATGGTCAGGATCTGGGCGGGCATCGTGGCCACGATGTGGAGCACGGTGGCCAGGAAGGCGAACGCGAGGAGCCGCCCCAGGACGCCCCCACGCCGGGACAGCACGAGCCGGACGCTGGTCTGGAGCGACTGCACCGGGCCCTCGCCATCCAGGACGACCGCCGGGGTGGCGAACATCAGGAGCACCCCCACGACGACCGCCCAGGCGAGCGCCGCCACCAGGACGAACAGGAAGAGGAGGACGCGCGAGGGATCCGCCGCGCCCCATCCGGTCCGCGCCTCCGGCATCAGGAGCCCCGCGAAGATGCCCAGGATCACGATGGGGAGGAAGAACACGAACACCTGGACGACCCCGGAGAGCGTGAGCGTCCAGGCGCTCTCCAGCGCGCGCCGCATCGCCGGCAGGAACGAGATGGACCCGCCCTGGAGAATCTCGTCTTGCAGCGGGAGGAAGGGCGTGTAGATGAGGAGCAGCATGGGAAGGAAGCCCACCATGACGACGAGCGTGGGCAGAACCGAGCCCATGGCCTCCGGGCCGACCGGGTACGTGTAGTTGGAGAGCGCCATGTACACGCCCATGCCCACGCGATAGAAATAGAGGAAGGCGAGGGCGGGCAGGGTCGGGCGGAGCGATCGCCGCCCCAGATCCAGGACCGTGCGGAGGTAGTCGCCGACCCTGGGAAGGGCGGGCCGCGTCCGGCCGATCGCGACTCCTTCGCCGTTCATGGTCGTGCAGTCTACCTCGCGCCCCCCCGCGTTGCCATCCCCGAGACCATCTGATAGCGTCGGCGCGTCATGCCCACCCTCGCCGCGCGCTCCCGATGAACCAGCTCACGATTCCCACCGGCGCGCCCTCGGAGCTGGACGGGCTCGATCCCGAGCAGCGCGCGGCGGTGGTGCACGATCTGGGACCGCTTCTCATCGTCGCGGGCGCGGGAACCGGAAAGACCACGGTGATCGCGCGCCGGATCGCGCACCTGATCACCTCCGGAAGCGCCCGTCCGTCCCAGATCCTCGCCTTGACCTTCAACGAGAAAGCCGCCGCCGAGATGCAGGAGCGGGTCGACCTCCTCGTGCCCTACGGCTACGCGGACACCCAGATCGCGACGTTCCACGCGTTCGGCGACGAGGTGCTCGGCAGCTTTGGCATCGAGATCGGCATCGCCCCCGGGTTCACGGTCCTGGACCAGACCGCGCAGGCGATCTTTCTCTCGGAGCATCTGGAGGCGCTGGGGCTCAGGCACTACGCGCCCCTTTCCGATCCCACCCGGTACCTGAGCCAGCTCGCCCGGTTCTTCA
>DASQBE010000055.1:0-17746 GCA_035635355.1 Binatia bacterium
GCGCCGACCTCGTTCGGCTACGACGGCGACAGCCGCATGATCTTCGAGCAGGACCCCCTGGGGCATTCCTCGAGCTTCCAGTACGACTTCATGGACCGCCTCACCAAGGCGATCGACCCCGTCAGCTCCGAGTTTCTTTACTTCTACGACCCCATGGGACGGCTGCAGAAAGTGACGGGGCCTCTTGGATTCATCCGGACCTTCGGCTACGACCCGCGCGGGCTCATGACCTCGGCCTCGAACGGGACCTCCACGGTGCAGTACCAGTACACCCCGCATCGCCGGCTCTCCCAGATCACCGATCCGAACGGGAACCCCTGGCCCTATAGCTACGATCCGCAGGGTCGCCTGATGAGCGCGGCGGATCCACTGGGGCGGACGTACGGCTATGGCTACGACGAGCGGAGCCGCCTGACGCGGATCACGATGCCCGATCTCACCCAGGAGCTGATCTCCTACGACGCGAACGGAAACGTCACGGGCCGGAGCTACACGGACGGCACCGCGTTCACGTATGGCTACGACATCGCGAATCGGATCACCAGCGCGACGCCCGGCCTCTCGTTCTCGTACGACAACGCCGATCGGATGACGACCTCGAACGGCTTCTCGTACACCTACGATTTCGAGGGACGGCTCGCGAGCGAGACGCTCTCGCCCGGGAACGCGGTGAGCTACAGCTACGATCCGCGCGGGCTTCCCTCGCAGGTGTCGGACTGGGCGGGCGGGAACACCACCTTCGACTACGACGCGGCGCACCGGCTCATGGGCATCACGCGGCCCAACGGTGTGAACGCCACGTATCAGTACGACAACGCGGACCGGATGACGAGCGCGGTGGAGGTGCAGCCGGGGCCGACCCAGATCTCCTCGATCCAGATCACACGGGACGCGCTGGGGCGGATCGGGTCGATCAACAGGCTCCAGCCTCTGATGCCGGGAGCGACGATGCCCGCCTCGGCCCCTTTCGCCTACGATATCGCTTCGCAGGTGAACGGGGTTTCGCACGACGCGTTGGGACGGACGACCGTGGACGGCGACCGGGCGCTCACCTGGAACGGGGCCTCGCATCTCACGATGTACTCCAAGTCGAGCGCGGACAGCCTCAACTACACCGATGACGCGTCGAGCAGTCCGACCAAGATCCAGCCGCATAGCGGTAACCAGAACACGATCCAGCTCGGCTGGGGATACGGGCGCGGCTATCCGACCAACGACGACATGGCGGTGAGCCTGCCGTCGCGCTGGAGGCTGCACGTCCGCACGCCGTCGGGGCTGATGCTCTACGGCGTGGACGGGGCGAGCGGCGCGCGAAGCTTCTATCACTACGACGAGGCCGGGAACACGGCCTATCTCACGAACGACGTCGGCCACGTGACGACCGAATACGCCTACGGTCCGTTCGGAGGAGTCTCCGCGCTCGGGCAGACGACGGACAACCTGTTCACGTTCGGCGCGGCGCGGGGGATGATGGCGCTCACGACGAACGGGGTGTCGACCGGCCTCTGGCAGGTTGGAGGCGGCGTCTACGACGAGCGGACGATGCGGGTGGTGTCGGGCCTCGCGACCCAGTCGGGGCCTGTGTGGAAGAATCCGGGGCCGACGGGGAAAAATCCGGGGCCGGCACAGACTCAGCCGGGGCCGATATCAATAGGTCCAGGGTTGCTAGGGAAGAATCCCGGGCCGGGCCAGGTTCAGCCGGGGCCGATCAGCGACCCGGGGTCGATGGTGGCGTTGAACCCGCAACCGTTCCCGCCAGGGGCATCGGTGGCGCTGAACCCGCAGCCTTTCCCGCCGGCGCCGGGCTCATCGGAATCGCAACCGGGGCCAGTCCAGGATCCGGGCTCGCTGGTGGAGCTGAACCCGCAGCCCTTCCCGCCGGCGCCGGGCTCGTCGGTGGCGTTGAATCCTCAACCGTTCCCGCCCGCGCCCGGCGAGTGGGTGGGGCTCAACCCCCAACCGTTCCCGCCTTCACCGTACGCGCCGGACGCGGCAGCGCTGGATCCGGACGCTTTCTTCGAGAGCGCGAGCGGCCTGAAGATGGAGCAAGACGTCGTGGAGTATGGGGAAGGTGGCCTGGCCAGATCGCGGGCGCACTCACCCCGCAATCGCTGGGAATTCCTCGACGCACCGATGAAAAGACCGCCGGCGCCTCGGGGGGTCGAGGAGATTTGGGTAATCGCGGCGGTTGATGGAATAATACCCGACGGACCCAAGAAACCAACTCCGTGGGTTCCAGCCTTCACGAATCCCAGCCCCCACGAACTGGTGAACGATGACGCCTTCACCACGATCGCGCGCTTTCACTCGCCGTGCCTGTGGTGCCCGAGATGAGAAAGGAGCCGGAGATGATGAGATCGCGCCGAGATTCGCGAGTCGCCTTCGCGTCAGGGATCGCCTTCGCTCTGGCGTTGTGGAGCACGCCTGCCCTTGCCGCCGAGAGCTACACGTACGACACGCAGAGCCGCCTGACGGATGTCGGCTACCAGAACGGCAGTTCCCTGCACTACACGTACGACGCCAACGGGAACATCGTCTCGATCGTGACCTCGCTGGTCACCGCGGTCGAGGGAGGCCCGTCCACCTATCAGTTCGCCCTGGGACCGACCACGCCGAACCCGGGCAACGGCCCGCGCGACGTGTCCTTCACCATGCCGGCGCGGGGGCGCGTGACGCTCCGCGTCTTCGACGTGACGGGCCGCCTTCTCGAGACGCTCGTGGACCACGATCTCGACCGCGGGCGCCACGATGTTCACTTCTTCACCGATCGCTGGAGCGCGGGGGTGTACTTCTACCGGTTGGAGTCCGCGGGCGGGGTCCGGTCGGGGCGGATGGTGGTTCTGCGGTAACCGCGGCCGCGCTAGGCCTTCCCCCGCCTCGTGGCGATTCGCTCTTCGGCGGACGCCCAGCCGGCGTCGAAGGGGTGCCCGCGCTCGTCGACGTCCATGACGACCGGCGCGTGGTCCGAGGGCGTCGGCTTGCCCTTGCGCGCCTCGCGATCGATCTCGGCCGCCACCACGCGCTCGGCGAGCGGGCGTGTCGCCAACAATAGGTCGATTCTCATTCCGAAATTCCTGTGGAAATCCCCGGCACGGTAGTCCCACCACGAATAACGGCCGGGCTCCGGATGGTGTCGGCGGTAGACGTCGGCCAGCCCCCATTCGCACAGACGGAAGAACGCCTCGCGCTCGCGCGGCGAGACGTGCGTTGCTCCCCGATGCATATTCGGATCCCAGACATCCTCGTCCGCGGGGGCGACGTTGAAGTCCCCGCCCAGCACGAGCGGATCGCCCGGGTCCGCTGAATCCTTGAGCCACGCCAGCAGCCGCGAGAACCAGACGAGCTTGGCTTCGTAGAACTCCGAGTCGACCTTCCTTCCGTTCGGCGCGTACACGGACACGACACGAACGCCGCCGCACGTGGCCGCGATCATGCGCGCCTCGGCCAGAGGCTCGTCATCCCCGGCGTCCGGGGTCCGCCCGGGACGCAGCGGATCGCCGAAGTTGGTAACGACGTCAGCGATCCCGACGCGGCTCGCGATAGCCACGCCGTTCCATCGCCCCTCGCCGTGGTGGGCCAGCTCGTAGCCGGCCTCACGGAACGTCGCCACGGGCGCCGCCGCGTCGGCGAGCTTCGTTTCTTGCATGAGCAGGACGTCCGGCCGGGCGCGCTCGAGCCACCAGACGACCTTCTCCAAACGAGCCTTCAGCGAGTTGACATTCCAGGTCGCGATTCGCATGGCGTTGCCAGAGTACCAAACTCGCGCGGGACCGCGGGCCACTCCCGAGCTATGATCCGGCCATGAAACGCCTCATTGCGGCAGCAATCATGGTGTCCTTCGCAATCGGTTTCCTTTCCGGGGCCGCTTCGATCCATCGGCCCATCCCCCACGCGCCGCTGGAGCTGCCTCCGGCCAGGAACCCATGGAGCATTCAAGGCGTCCTGGGGCTCATCGGATCCATCGGAATTCGAGACCTTGCCGGACATCTGGAAGGCATTCCTTCCGTCGTGGCGGAAACGGACCGGACGTTCGCCTTATCGGTTCCTGATCCCCGGTACCGAATCCACTACGTGCTCGTTCCCAAGAAGGATATCCGAGACGCGGGCCAGATCTCGGCGGAGGATCAGCCCTACTTGACCGACATTTTCTTGATGGCGCGCCATCTCGCGGAGAAAGACAGCCTGCAGAGTTATCGCCTCTATACGAATGCCGGTGGCCTTCAAACCGTCGGCTACTTGCATTTTCATCTCGTCGGGAGGAGAAGGGGCTCCAGGTGGGGGCCGGGCCTGTGAAGCCGACAGGCTCCCCGGAGCGCTATAATCCGGCCATGGCGAAACTCCGCGTCGTGAGGCCCGAACCAGAACCTGCAGAACCCGCTCGGCGCCAATGACCCCGGCTGAAGATCAGGCCATCCGCGCGAACCTGATCGCGATTTTTGAGTGGGTGGTGACACCGGTCTGCATCATCGCGTCGATCGTGCAGGTATGGTTGCTGTCTCGGACCGGCGCGTTCACCCGGGCTCGGCAGTTCGTGCCCGCGATCGTGGTGTCCCCGATGCTCATGATCGCGCTGATGTTCGCGTTCGCGTGGGTCCTGGATCGTTTGCCCGGTGGCGTCCTACGGGGAATGTATGTCTCGCTGAGGTTGTTGCCCCCCGAAGTCCAATTTGAATATGCCATCTTCGCGCCGGGAATCGCGGCCGCGGTTGTGGCCTACACCATTGTGGGCAAGGTCGCGCTGATGCGTGCGACACGACGTCCAATTCCCGACCACTGATTGGGCGCCGCGCGCGCCGGGAGACGATCGCCGATGAACAGCCTCTCACCCTGCCCCAATTGCGGGAGCAGGGCGCTGTACCGGAGCGAGGAAGTCGAGGCCACGAGCACGCATGGGCCTAACATTCTGCCGTGGCTCGGCCGGTTCCTTCACAGGGCGCGCATGAGCCTCGTCCTTTGTCAGGGGTGCGGGTTGGTCCGGCTTTTCGCGGACGCCGAGGCGCGCGCGAAGGTGTCCGAATCCAAGAAGTGGAAGCCGCTGTAGCGGGCCGGCTGCCCCAACCATGATCCTCCGCGCCCTGGACGTCTGGTTCATCCTCCTGGTGCTCGCGGTCGCGAACGGCACGTTCCGCACGGCCATTCTCATCCCGCGCGTGGGCGAGCGCGCGGGGCACATCATCAGCACCATCCTGCTCTCGCTCCTGATCCTCGCCACCGCCTGGCTCACGATCGGGTGGATTCACCCCGCCACGTTCTACGCCGCAGTGCTCATAGGCATCGTCTGGCTCGGGCTCACGGTCCTCTTCGAGTTCGGGGCCGGCCATTTCGTCTTCCATCAGCCGTGGGAACGGCTCATCGCCGATTACGACCTCACGAAGGGCCGGATCTGGGTTCTCGTCCTGATCGTGACGGTCAAGGCGCCGGCCCTCGCCGCGTGGGCGCGCGGCATGTTCAAGCCTTGACGGCCGGCACCGACAGCGTTCCCGACCCGGAACCGACTGCTTCCGCGCCGACCCGCCGCCGCGAATGCGTCCGCGCGCTGATTCTCTCCCCGGCTCCCGACCCAACCGTTCTCCTCATCCACCTCGTGCTTCCGGACCGAAACTTCTGGATTACCCCCGGAGGCGGGATCTCGCCGGGCGAATCCCAACGGGAGGCCCTTACCCGCGAGCTCCAGGAAGAGCTGGGCCGCGGCGGGTTCGAGATTGGTCCCCACATCTGGACTCGGGACGGAATGTACCGTTGGCGCGGGGAGATGGTCTCGGAGCGGGAATACTTCTATCTCGTGCGATCGGACCGGTTCGTGGCAGACTCATCGGGCAACCCGGTGCCGCACGAGCGCGAGCTCCTGGCCGAGTTCAAGTGGTGGCCGGTGGGCGAGCTGCCCGCCCGATCCGGACACTTCGTGCCCATGAGCCTGGGCGCGCTCGTCGCGAGCCTTCTGAAAAACGGGCCGCCCCCGCGCCCCATCGACACTGGTTTCTAGAACAGGAGGGAGCCCCATGCCAGCGACATCGCAGACCGAAAAGGACGGATTCCTCTGGGTGTACGAGCAGGAGCACCAGAGAACGATGCGTGTGCTGCGCGCGTACCCACCCGAGAAAACCGACTTCAAGCCGGGCCCGACCAACAAGACGGCTCGTGAGCTGGCCTGGATCTTCGTTGGCGAGCGCGGGCTGGGGACCAAGGTGTGGCACGACGAGTTCGCGAACGCCGCGCCCTCGGGAAAACCTGCACCGCCGCCCGAGAAATGGGCCGATATCCTCGACGCGCTCGAAAAGGCGCACAAGGATTTCGGGGATCTGGTCCGCTCGACCTCCGACGAGGATCTGAACAAGAAGGTGAAATTCTTCGTGGGGCCGAAGACGATGGGCGACTACCGGAGGGTCGATTTCGCGTGGTTCCTGATCCAGGACCAGATCCACCACCGCGGGCAGTTCTCGGTGTACCTGCGCGCCGTCGGCGGGAAGGTGCCCTCGATCTACGGGCCGAGCGGCGACGAGCCCTGGTTCTGACGCGCGCCCACTAGGGCGCCTTGTTCTCCTCCAGCCCCGCCTTGGTCCAGGTGAGCACGTCCTGCTGCGTCAACGTGCCCTGGGGAGGCAATCGCGCATCCTGATATCCGACCTCCAGCGCCTCGAGGTACTGGCCGCGCGAGAGAAGGGTCCCTCGGCAGATGCGCGGGGCGCCGCGTGAATCGCGGCGGGCCGCCTCGAGCTGGGTGAGGAGATCCTCCCAGACCCAGCCCGGCACGCGCTCGCTTTCGGACGGGTACACGAAGAGAAACAGCACGAGATGGCTCAGCAGCACGATCCGATGGGATTGGAACCGCTCCAAGACTCGCGACCAATTCAGATCCTGACCGCGCGCCAGGATGAGATGGTTCACGTCGGATCCGTCGAAGCGTTCCCGCTCCATGACGAACGCCTTGGACCAGATCATCTCCTCGACGGGACAAAGCCGCACCGGTTGGCCCAGAACCGCGTCCTCCACCGAGTGCTGGAACCACCGCGAATCCACGGCCGCGATCCCGTTCCCCGAGTTGAAAATGACGTCCACATACGCCTTCTCGCTGTAAATCTTGCCGAGCCAGTGCGGGAACTTGATCTCCACGGTGTAGCCGCGCTCCGCGAACAGCCGGAGCACGCGCTCCGTGTCGGAGGGAATCACGAACAGATCGAGATCCCGCGTGGGGCGCTTCAGCCCCGTGTGACGCTTCATGGCATAGCCGCCCCCCACGAGGAAGGGAATGCCCGACTCGATGAGCGTCTTGAGCACCGTGACGAAGAAGGCCTTCGTCGGGCCCAGTTTCTGCTTACGTCCCATGGTGAGCTCTCCAAACGCCCCTAGGTCGGAGGCCGGATGCCGGGACCCCAACCCACTTCACCTCTTCGCATTGCCGCGGTAGCCGACATACACCACCAACGCCAGGCTGACGCATCTCTTGTGCCAGTTCTTACAAGCTCCCTCCAAGGCATCGATGTGCTCTTGATTTGCGGCGACCTGACCCATCACGGCCTGGTGGAAGAAGCGGTGGATCTGGCGGAGCAATTGGCAGTTTTACGAATTCCGATCCTGGCGGTACTCGGGAACCACGACTTCCATTCCGACCAGCAGGAGGACATGAAGCGCGCCCTCAAAGACTCGCCCATCCGGATCCTCGACGGCGATGCCGCGGAGATCCGCGGGGTGGGTTTCGCCGGCGCCAAGGGATTCGCGACCGGGTTCGGCACGCGCGTGCTGGAGCCCTGGGGAGAGCCGATCGTGAAGCAGTTCGTCCGCGAGGCCGTGGAGGAAGCCCTCAAGCTGGGGTCGGCCCTGGCCCAGCTTCGCACCGAGCAGCGCATAGCACTTCTCCACTACGCCCCGATCGTCGAGACCGTCGAAGGGGAGCCCAACGAGCTCCATCCCTTCCTGGGGAGCAGCCGCCTCGAAGAGCCGCTGAATCGCTTCAAGGTCACGGCCGCGTTCCATGGCCACGCGCACCACGGCCGTACGGAAGGGCGCACCAGCGCCGGCGTTCCCGTCTACAATGTCTCGCTTCCGTTGCTTCGCCGGGTGCAGCCGGACGGGCCTCCGTATCGCCTGCTCGAGCTGACTCCGGACGGATCGGGATCGTAGGAGGGAATCATGAGCGGCCACGAAGACCAGAAGCGAGGGGATGCTTCTCTCCCCCGCGTCGTCAAGGGGGACCAGAACTTCACCCTCGACCGCGAGACCTTCCGCACGCGGCTCCTCGAGCGCTTCCACGATCCCATGTACGACAGCATCTCGGAGGAGCTGGAGAAGGTCATCGAGGTCACCTGGCAGAACTACCATGCCTATCGCAAGAGCCCGCGCACGCAGAAGGCGGGCCCCGAGTTCGCCGAGCCCGACTACCAGCTTCCCGTGGAGTGGCTGGGGACGCGGCGCAAGATCAAGGAAGCGCAGGCCCGCCATGACGACCCCAAGTCGCCCTCGCGCATCCTCGTCATCAACGGCTCCGCGCGGAGCGATCAAACTTGCCCGGGCGAGGTCTCGAAGACGTATCGCCTGACGAAGATCGCCCGCGAGGCGATCGCGGCGCAGAAGGACTGCGAGGTGGATTTCCTCGACCTGAGCCGCCTCACGGGCGAGGTGGGGCTCATGATCTATCCCTGCAAGGCCTGCGTCTCCACCGCGCAGCCGCTCTGCCACTGGCCGTGCTCGTGCTACCCGAATCACGCGCTCCGCCAGACGGGCGACTGGATGCACGAGATCTACCCGATGTGGATCGCGGCGCACGGTGTCATGATCTGCACCCCGGTGAACTGGTACCAGGCGCCGAGCGTGCTGAAGCTCATGATCGATCGCCTGGTCTGCGCCGACGGCGGCAACCCCGACCCGACCACGACCCACGGCAAGGATCCCGCGCTGGCGAAGGCGATCGAGCTCCAAGGCTGGCCCTACCCCAAGCACCTCGCGGGGCGAGCCTTCTCGGTCGTGGTGCACGCCGACGCGGCGGGCGCGGAGAATCTGCGGCGCATCCTCGTGGATTGGCTGACCGACATCGAGATGATCCCCGCCGGGCCGGTCGCCGGCATCGATCGCTTCATCGGCTATTACGAGCCCTACGCCACCAGCCACGACGATCTGGACAGGGACGTGGATCTCCATCAGGAGGTCCGCAACACGGCCCTCGAGCTGGTCGCGACGGTGCGGCAGATCCGGACCGGGCAATACAAGCGGCCGGACTCCGGCCTCGAGGAGCCGAGGAAGAAGTAAAGGCG
This sequence comes from Binatia bacterium, assembly GCA_035635355.1. Classification (GTDB taxonomy): domain Bacteria; phylum Eisenbacteria; class RBG-16-71-46; order SZUA-252; family SZUA-252; genus WS-7. Next base: position 9,246 of record DASQBE010000055.1, read on the forward strand.
GCGCCAGACGAGGATGGTGCGCCCCGTACAGCGCTGTTAGATTCCCCGCCATGGCGTCCCTCTCCCTCAAGAACCTCTCCCTCGTCTACCCCAACGGCGTGCGCGCGCTCGACGAGGTGGAACTGGAGATCGCGGACGGTGAATTCCTGGCGGTGCTGGGCCCCTCGGGCTCGGGAAAATCCTCGCTCCTCCGGCTGGTGGCGGGGCTCGAGGCGCCCACGGGCGGGTACATCGACATGGACGGGCGGGACATCACGCACCTCGAGCCCAAGGACCGCGATGTGGCGATGGTGTTCCAGGGGCTGGCGCTCTACCCGCACATGACGGTGTGGGAGAACATGGCGTTCGGGCTCCTCGCGCGAAAGGCGCCCGCGGCCGAGATCGAGGAGCGCGTGGGCGAGGCGGCTGCGACGCTGGGCCTCGCCCCCCACCTCAAGAAACGCCCGCGCGAGCTCTCGGGCGGCGAGCGCCAGCGGGTCGCGCTGGGCCGCGCGCTGGTGCGGCGGCCGCGCGTCTACCTTTTCGACGAGCCGCTTTCCAGCCTCGACGCGCAGCTCCGCCAGGAATTGCGCGAGGAGCTGGCGCGGCTCCACGCGCTCACGCGCACCACCTCGATCTACGTGACCCACGACCAGAAGGAGGCGCTCTCGCTGGGGAGACGCGTCGCGGTGTTCGATCGCGGGCGCATCCGCCAGGTCGGCACGCCCGAGGCGATCTACCGTGACCCGCGGGATCTCTTCGTGGCGCGCTTCGTCGGAGACCCCGCGATCAACCTCATCGAGGGGGAGATCGTCGCGGAGAACGGCCGCGCCCGGTTCCGCGCGGCAGGGTTCACTCTCGCGCTCGCCTCCAGCGAGGGGCACAAGGGTAAGGCGATTCTGGGCGTGCGCCCCGAGGCGGCGGGGCTGGGAAGCGTGGCCGATGCGAGCGCGCGCGCCACCGTGGACCGCGTGGAGCGGCTCGGGGGCGAGACCCTGATCCATCTGCGCACCGAGGCCGGGCGCCAGGTGCTCCGGGCCGAGCCTCGCGGCGCCCTCCCGACGCCCGGCGACGTGGTGGGGATCATGGTGGACCCCCGCCGCGCGCTCTTCTTCGCGCCCGACGGCGCGCGGATCCGCCTGGACTAACCCCGCCGTCCCCCTCCCGCCTGTGATACCCTTATGTGTGGGATTCGAGCCGATTCGCGCTTTCCCCCCCATCCCTGAACCGGCTCTTCCCCTCGCCACGTCCCAACATCGCAGGGCTGCTGTCCAAGTGGGGGTCACGTGATTCCGGCACCATCCTCGGTTCGCTTTGCCTTGGTCCTTCCGCTCGCGCTCCTCGCCGCCGCGCTTTTGGCACCCGCGGCCCATGCGAACTCGAACGTGATGCCGCTCGAGACGGCCTACCCGTGGCGCGCGCCCGGCTACGTTCCGGACGAGCTTCTCGTGAAGTTCAAGGACGGGGTGGGCCGGGCGAAGGCGATCAGCGCGCTCCGCAGCAAGGGCGCGACCCTGAAGCGCGCGCTGACCCCGGACGGGCTGACCCAGGTGCAGATCCCGGTGGGCACCACGGTCGATGAGGAGATGGACAGCCTGGGCGCGTTGCCCGACGTGGAATACGCCACCGCGAACGGCTACGCCGCGGGATTCTCCACGCCGAACGATCCCCTGTTCGGCGTATTCGATCTGACGTGGAACCTTCGCGACGTGGGCGCGACCGGCGCATGGGACATCGTGACCGGCGACCCCTCGGTCGTGCTCGCGATCATCGACTCCGGCGTCGCGTACGAGGATCACGCGATCCCGGACTACGAGCTTCCGAACCTGGCGCCCGGCACGAAGATGTACCGACAGTCGCCCGAGCTGCCCGGGCCGTTCCGCCCGGGCTACGACTTCGTGAACAACGACGACCACCCCAACGACGACGAGGGGCACGGCACGTTCGTCGCGACGATCGCGGCCGGCCAGGCGAACAATCACATCGGCGCTGCGGGAATCGCATTCGGCGTGACCATCCTGCCCATCAAGGTCTTGGAATCCAACAGCAACGGCCAGATGTCCGCGATCGTGCAGGGCATCCGCTACGCGGCGGATCAGGGCGCCAACGTCGCGAACCTGAGCCTGGGATTTCCTCCCATGTCGCAGCTCCTCGCGTTCGGGTACACCAAGAAATTCCTCAAGGATTTCTTCCGCCCCTTGAAGGACGCCGTGAAGTACGCCCAGAGCCGCGGGGTCATCCTCGTCGCCGCCGCGGGGAATTTCTCCGTCCCGGACATTAGCTTTCCGGCCGGACTTCCCGGCGTCATCTCGGTCGCGGCGACGGGCGTGGATGACAAGATCGCCTCCTACTCCTCCGGCGGCCCGGGACTCTCCTTCTCGGCGCCGGGGGGCGACTTCACGGAGATCAACGGCGATCACATCCAGGACGCGGTGGCCGACGTGAGCATCAAGCCGTTCCGCGCCATCGGCTCGCTCTGCAAGCCGGATTCTTTCAACACCTTCTTCTTTTTCGGAACCTCGGGCGCGGCCCCGCACGTCTCAGGGGCGGTGGCCCTTCTCATGTCCCAGGGCATCCGGAGCCAGGGCCTGATCGAGGAGCTGCTGCGCGATACCGCGGTCAATCCGTGGGGACGGGCCAGCAACGGGACCGACCCCGTGTACGGCGCCGGCGTCATCCAGATCGACAAGGCCGTCCAGCTCGCGGCCGCCAGGGGTTTCGGGGCAAAACTGGCGCTCGGGGCCGCGAACCGGCTGGGCGCGACCCGGCTCATGAGCGAGAACCCGTCGAGGGGGAGCGCCACGCTCTCCCTCCGCCTGTCTCGGCCCGGCGCCGTGCGCGTCCAGCTCTACGACGTGAGCGGGCGATTGGTCCGAATCCTGGATCAGGGGAGCTACCCCGCCGGGGAACGCGTGATCCGATGGGACGGAAAAGATGACCATGGCGAGAGGGTCGGGAGCGGTGTTTACTTCTTCCACGCGGAGACGCCCGACGGCGTGGAGAATCGCAGGGTCGCCGTCCTTCGCTGATCCCGATCGCGCGCGCGTTCCAAAATCCTAGGGAGGATCGCCCCATGACCGGTCGTCTTCTCCGAAGGCTTCTGCTCTCGCTCGCATGCTGTGCTCTCGGCGCCGCCGCGTTCGCGCCGCCGGCCGCCGCGGCCGTCAAGTCCACGCCCGAGACCGCTCTCCACCGCATCCAGCGCACGGCTGCTCTCCTCGACGCCCAGGCCAAGACGCCCGAGGGCGAGGCGCAGGTCGTGGCGCGGCTCAGCGCGCAGCTCGGGGTGAGCGCCGATTCCCTCCAGGCGGAGCACGACACCTGGCATCTGGGCTACGGCGAGATCGCGATGGCCTACGGGTTCGCGCGAGCGAGCCGCGCCGGCAAGACCGCCGAGGACGTCGTGGACATGCGCACCGCGGGGACCGGCTGGCTCGACATCGCGAAGGAGCTGGGGGTGAAGGTGGACACCGTCGCGAACCGCATGAAGCGCCATCTGGGGCCCAAGAGCAAGCGCTGACCCTGTGCACTCCACGGCATCCATGTGGATCGAAGCATCCCCCCGGGACCTGTTCGACCTCGTCTCCGATCTGACTTGCTGGGAACGGCTGCTCCCGCACTACCGCTACGTTCGAATCCTGGATCAGGCCGCGGGTGTGACGCGCGCGGCCATGAGCGCGCGCCGAGGGAAGATCCCGGTCTTCTGGGAAGCGCTCCAGACGCAGGACCCTGAGGCGCTCACGATCCGCTTCCGCCACGTGCGGGGGATCACGCGCGGCATGAACGTGGTGTGGAGCTTGACCCCGGAGCGGGGCGGCACGCTCGCGAGCGTCCGGCACGATCTTGAGCTCCGCGTGCCCGTCGTTGGCGAGTGGCTGGCCGAGCGCGTGATCGCGCGCGAGTTCATCGAGCCCATCGTCGCGAAGACGCTCGGATGCTTCCGCGCCGCGGCCGAGGGACGCGCGGCGTGATCGCCCCCATCGTCCGCCACCGCGTCGCCCTCACCGGCATCGGCGTGGTCACGCCCATCGGCACCGGCCGCCGCGAATTCTGGGAGGGCGTGCGCACGAGCCGCCGCGGCGTGGGGCCATTGACCCGCTTCGACGCCTCCGCGCTCCGGACCCGGATCGCGGGCGAGATCCCCAGCTTCGAGCCCACCAGCTTCTTCACCGCCCGACGCTCGGGCCGGATGGACCGCTTCGCCCAGCTCTCCATCGCCGCCTCCCAGCTCGCCGTGGAGGATGCGGGGCTTGCGATCGGCGAGGGATACCACGCGGTGCCCGAGACCGAGCTGGGCGTCACGATCGGCTCCGCCCTGGGCGGCGTGCCCAGCGCCGAGGCGGATCATGTCGCGTTCCTCGAATCCGGGCTCCGGTCGGTCCCGCCGAGCCTCGCCACCCGCGTGTTCGCGGGGGCGGGCGCGTGCAATGTCGCGATCGCCTTCGGGGCGCGCGGGCCCGTGCTGGGCAATTCCAACTCCTGCGCCTCGGGCGCGATCGCGATCGGCGAGGCGTATCGCGCGATCCGTAACGGCGACGCGCGCGCGATGATCGCGGGAGGCGTCGAGGCGCCGCTGGCGCCGCTCACCTTCGCCGCGTTCACGGTGATCAAGGCCATGTCCACCTCGAACGAGGATCCGGCCAAGGCCTCGCGCCCCTTCGACGCCCGGCGGGACGGGTTCGTGATGGCCGAGGGGGCCGCGATCTTGATCCTCGAGGACCTGGCGTCGGCCCTCCGCCGCGACGCGCGGATCTACGCCGAGGTCGTGGGATTCGCGACCACCAACGACGCCTTCCACATGACGGCGCCCCAGCCCCAGGGGCGCGATGCCGCGCGCGCCATGCGGCTCGCCCTTCGCGACGCGGGCCTCACAACCGAGGAGATCGAGGCGGTCAACGCCCACGGCTCCTCGACCGTGCTCAACGACCGGATCGAGACGCTCGCCATCAAGGAAGTGCTGGGAGAGAGGGCGCGCCGCGTGCCGGTGAGCGCGACCAAGGGGCTCCACGCCCACGCGCTCGGCGCCACGGGCGCCCTGGAAGCGGCGATCGCCTCCCTGTCCATCGCGGAGGGATTCCTTCCCGCCACCGCGAACCTGGATCATCCGGATCCGGAATGCGACCTGGACTACGTCCCCCGCGTGGGGCGCGCGGGCCCGGTGCGCACCGTGATCTCGAATTCCTTCGGTTTCGGAGGCACCAACGCATGTCTCGTGTTCCAGAGGATCGAAACGTGAGGAGGGTCGAAATGCTCCGGAAGATGGTCGTTCCCGCGCTCCTGCTTCTCGCCTCGGCCCTCTTCGCCGCGGGATGCGGCAAGTCGGGAACCAATCTCCCGGTCAGCGAGATGACCGCGCGGACCGACGCCCACGGCGTGCAGATCGTCGACGTGGACGTGCATTCCTTCTACTTCAAGCCGAACCGGATCGTGGTGGACGCGGGGAAACCGGTCGACATCACGCTCCACTTCAAGAGCCTCTTCGTGCCCCACAACTTCACCTGCTTCGACACGGACGCGGGAATCTCGGCCTCCACGGGCGCGGGCTTCATGAGCTTCAACCGAACGAAGCACGTGCGGTTCACGCCGGGGAAGCCGGGGGAATACGGATTCTTCTGCCACGTCGGGAGCCACGCGAAGAAGGGAATGACGGGGACGATCGTGGTGCGAGGCTAGCGGGGCACCCGGAAGAGCCATCCGCGCGCGCCGGCGAGCGAGGGCGCGACCGGCATCGTGAACGCCACGAGCACGCCGTCGCCCGAAAGCCAGGTCCGGCGCGGCACCGATCCCGGATCGTACTCGCCGCGCGAGATCCGCTCGAGATTCCAGGAGGCGAGCCGCCTCCCGTCGCTTCCCAGGAGATACACCGGCCCCGTCGTGAGGCGCACCAGCGCGCGCTGGCTGTCGTCCGACAGCGATAGCTCCAGCACCTCCACCTGCTTCCCGCCCTCCACCGGCAGGTTCTTGCGCACCCAGACCGGGATCTTGCGGGAGGTGTCGTAGAGCGCGATCCAGAGGCCGGTCCCGGTGTGCTTTCCCACCGGCGAGTTGGTCGCGGCCAGCACGAACCGCCCGTCGGGGGTGATGGCGGTGCGCCCGACCGAGTTCCGCGGCAGCGCGGCCCGGAGCTTCTCGGCGCCGGTGCGGTCGAAGACCACGAGCTGCTGCTCCCGCGCGATCGCCACGTCCCCGAAATTGCTGACCGCGAACTCGCGCGGGTCCGCCGCGAGGGTGCGCGCCCAGAGAATCTTTCCCTCCAGATCCAGAAGCCTGAGCTCGTCCTGCCTCGTGCCCGTCGCGGAATCCACGAGCCCGATGGTGTTCACCGCCAGAAAATTCTCGAGCGGGGAGGCCTCGCCCCAGCCCGCGAGCGCGGGCCAGCTGGCGCGCGGGGCGCCGCCGGGGAGGCTCAGCACGTTGAGGCGAGGGATGGAATCGCCGCGGGCGAGGGGCTTCCGCGCCAGCACGAGGTCCCGCCCCAGGGCCGCCGGCATCCATCCCACGCGCGCTTGCCATAGAAGCGCGCCCTCCGTGTCGTAAAAACGCGCGCGGCGCGCGAGCGGGGCGCCGGTCGCCGGGTCCGACGGCAGGACCGAGCCTTCGCCGGCGGAGGCCGAGGCGGACGCCGAATCGGCGGGCGTTTCGATGACGACCCAGCGGTACTTGGGGAAGATGCGGACCCCGTGCGCCGCCATCTCCTGGCGCGGCCAGGAGGCGAGGAGCGTGGGCTGGCCCGCGCGGGGCGGGAACACGAAGAGCGACTCCGTGCCGAGGGCCCCCATCACCCGAAGGGCGGACCACGAGGGGGTCTCGCCCCCCGCGTCGCCCTTGTTGTGGTACACGGCGGCATTCCATTCCAGCGGGCCGACGCCGTTCAAGACGACTTGCGGGATGATCGGCGGCGTGGAGGGCTTCGCCGCGGGCGGGCGGGGGCGCGCCTTGCGGGGCGCCGCCTCGATTCCGACCGCGGGCCCCGCGATCACGATCGCACCCAGGAGCGCGATGATGATGCGCGACGTGGCCTGACCCCCTACTTCTTCGTGGGCGTGGCGCGGTGGGTCGCCGAACGGGAACGCGCCCGTTTCTTCGCGGTCTCGCTCCTGGACGGCGGGGGCGCCTTCAGCGTGAGATCGCGCGCCACCCAGACGTCCTCGTTCCGGTCCCCGGTCACCGAGGAGTAGTAGATCGACTTGGAATCGAAGGACCACGTCGGCTTGATGCACTTCCCCGTGGTGGTGAGCGGGAACGCCTTCCCCGTCGCGGCGTCCAGGATCCAGACGTCGCGCTTCCCGCCGACCTGCCTTCCGAACGCGATCCACTTGCCGTCGGGTGACCACGAGGGCCATGTGTCCTCGACCGCCTGCCCGTCCACCATGCCCCGCGTGAGCTGGATCTCCTTCCCCCCGCGCGAGGGCACCTTGTAGAGGTGGTATTTCGTGAAGAGGATGTTCCCCTCCATGGTCTGCTGCCGGGTGGAGTCGAATTCCTTCGCCACGAAGGCGATCCACTTGCGGTCCGCGGACCACGTGGGGTGCCCCGGGCTGCCCCTGCTGTCCGTGACCTGCTTCGCCATCTCGTCTTCACGCTCGCCCGAGGAATCCATGACGTAGATGTTGAAGCCGTAGAGATCGCCGGGACGAACGCGGTTGGAGTAGAAGACGATCTGCCGCCCGTCCGCGGAGTAGCTGGCGAAGCGGTGGCTCCCCGGAGCGTGCGTCAGCTGGCGCGGGGTGCCGCCCTCGAACGGCACCGAGTAGACGTTGTAGCGCTTTCCGCGCGTGGAGACGAAGAGGATCGATTTCCCGTCCGGCGCCCAGCTGGGCGTTCCCGCGCGCACGCTGTCCGGCTCGTGGCTGATCTGGCGCACCTCGCCCGTTCCCTCGGCGGGCATGATGTAGACCTGGGTCGCGCCGTGGCCGCAGCGATCGGAGGTGAACGCGATCCACTTGCCGTCGGGCGAGGGCGCGGGGTCGGTATCGCGGGTCGTGTCCGTGGTGACCTGCGTGAACGTGGTGGCCCGGGCGTGCGCCGGCGCCAGCGTGAACAGCGCAAGGGCCGCGCCCGCAAGGGCCCAGATCAGCCCCACTTTGTTCCCGAAGAAGCGATGTTCCATTGGCTTACCTCTACCCCGGTGTGAGCCGGCGGGTTCCGCCCTCAGGGGCGCGGCGCAAACCCCTCGCCTGTGGTCAGAACTTCGTACGACGCGACGCCCAGCGCCAGACGCCGGATCTGGCTCCAGGGTCGATCCAGAACGTGACACTTGAGCACCGCGAGCACGATCTGATGCGACACCACCGCGACGAGACCGTCCGACGCGGGGTGGCGGGCGGCGATCTCGCGCATCGCTTCCACCGCGCGGTCGCGCACGTCCCCGAGCGACTCGGCGCCGGGCAGGGCCGCCGAGGTGGGATCCTCGCGCCAGCGGCGATAGAGATCGATATCGGGTAATTCCGCCTCGGAGAGCCCCTCCCAGTCGCCGTGGTGGATCTCGTTCAGCCTCGGATCGGTGGTCACGCTCACGCGAT
>DASQBE010000056.1:0-2172 GCA_035635355.1 Binatia bacterium
TGGGATTATCCTGGAATGGATCGCCCCGCCCCTGATCCTCGGAAGCCCGGCGGGGTTCCTCTTCGTCACGATCTGGATGCTGGCGGGAGTGCTCCAGCGTATCCCGCGCGAGGAGGCGCTGCTCCTGGAAGGCCTGGGGCAGAGCTACCGCGATTACATGAGGAGAACGAGGCGGCTGGTCCCCGGCGTGTGGTAGGCGGGGCCGCCCTCGACAGGGCGCAATTTGCTATGCTTGTTGCCGACGCGCGAGAACGTGCTGCGGCACCCGCCCAGCACCCGCTACCCCCATCAAGGAGGCTTCCGGTGACTCCTCGCCGCCCTTTCACTGCATTGCTGGCCGTCATGGCTGTTCTCTTATTGTGTTTCACGGGAACTGGTTGGGCCCGCACCACTTGGGGGCTCCATGGGGGCTTCAGCTCCGGCCCGGACCAGTTCGTTGTAGGCCCGCACATGAATCTCGACGCTGTGGGAGAGCATGTGTTCATCGTCCCGAGCGGCGAGGTTGGATTCGGGGACAACGCCTTCACGATGGCATTCAATGGGGACGTTCAGTACCGCTTCGTGGTGCACAAGAGCAAAGTGCATCCCTACGCGGGCGGCGGGCTCACGCTTCTCTTCATCGACCCGGACGGTCCCATTGGAAGCGAAACCAACCTGGGCGTCACGGCCTTGGGCGGCATCTTCTTCGGAGACATGAACGGCAAGCCTATGTTCGTGGACGTCAAATTGGGCCTCACCGACCAAGTGCCCGATGGGAAATTCCAGTTCGGATTCAATTTCTAGGGCGCCTACCCGATCTCCACGGCGAAGCTCAGCTCCACCTGCTCCGGCGCCAGGCAGCGCTTGTCGTCGCACGCCTGGAAGCGAACGCGCGCGACGCCGGGGATGCGACCCGAGGCGAGGCCCGCGTCGGCCTGGATCGCGACGCGGATCGTGACGCTCCCGGCGTAGACCGATAAGCGCTCTCCGCCGATCGGCGCGAGCGATCCATCCGGGAAGCGCATCTCCCCCGGGGTCAGCCCCTCGGTAAGACCCAGCTCGATGGACGTGGGCACGAGGTCCGCGCCGGAGGGCTTCGCCGACTGGATGTGCCAGCCGGGCTCCACCTCCAGCACGATCCGGAGCTCCACGCTCTCGCCCGGCACGATCCGGGCCTTGGAGAGCTCCGCGGACGCGATGACGGGACCACGTTGGGCGCGCGCGGCGGGGGCGCGATCCGGCGCGGCAGGCGCCTCGGGGGTGGCGATGGGCTTCGCCTCGCTCCACGCCAGAAACGCGAGCAGGAGATGCTCCGCCGCGCGCGGCGCCTCCTGCAAGATGCCCGCGAAGACCTGGAACATCTTCGCGGCGCATTCCTCGTAGCGCGCCTCGCCGGTCAACGACCACAGCCGCACCAGAACCCGCGCGGCCATGCCGTTCCCGGACGGCACCGCCTGATCGAAGACCTCCTTCGTCCGAGCGATGAGGGACTCGTGGTCGCTCGCCACGAAGAAGAATCCCCCCTCCTCCTGGTCCCAGAACCGGCCGATCATGGCGTCCACCAGACCGCGCGCCTCGTCGAGCCATGCGCGATCGCCGGTCACCTCGTGAAGGTCCAGGAGCCCCCACGCGAGGAAGGCGTGATCCTCCAGGTAGCCCGGGAGCCGCGATTCCCCGGCGCGCCACGAGCGGAGCAGCTTGCCGTCGCGACGGAGGGCCTTCAGCACGAACCGGGCGGCCCGCTCCCCCGCTTCCACGAGATCGCGGCGCTCGAGAGCGCGACCCGCGCGGGCGTGGGCCCCGATCATGAGCCCGTTCCAGCTCGTGACCACCTTGTCGTCACGGCCCGGCGCCGGCCGCAGGAGGCGCGCTTCCAGAAGGATCCCCCGGGCCCGATCCATCCGCGCGCGCAGCTCCTCTTCCCCCACGCCCGCGTCGCCCGCGAGCGCAGCCCAGGGCTTCCTTCGGTGCGGGATGTTCCCGGGCTCCTCCCCGGTGACCGCGTCCGTGAAATTGCCCCCCTCCTCGATCCCGTACACGCGAGAGAAGAGCGCCCCCTCCTCGGGGCCGAGCAGGTCTAGGATCTCCTGCCGGGCCCAGAGATAGGTCGCGCCCTCGCCCGCCTCGGTGTCGGCATCCAGGGCGGAATAGAACCCGCCCTCGGGCGAGGTCATCTCGCGCGCGACCCACGCG
>DASQBE010000057.1:0-2945 GCA_035635355.1 Binatia bacterium
GACGGCCTTCTACCCCGGCGGCGGCGGACAGCCCCCGGACCGGGGACGGCTCGGCTCCAGGGTTGTGAGCGACACGCGTGAGGAGGACGGGCGCGTCTGGCACCGCATCGAGGGCCCTCTCGCCGTAGGCGCCCGCGTCCAGGGGATCCTCGATTGGACCCGCCGCTTCGATCACATGCAGCAGCACACCGGCCAGCACATCCTTTCCCAGGCGTTCCTGGAAGTGGCCTCCGCGGAGACTCGATCCTTCCACCTGGGCGAGGAGGAGGTCTCCATCGACGTGGCTCATCCCGGGCCCGACCTGGATCTCATCCGCCGGGTGGAGGAGCGCGCGAACGAGGTCGTGTGGGAGGACCGGGACGTCGTGGTCCACCGGGTTCCGCGCGAGGAGGTGGGCCGCTTTCCGCTCCGCAAGCTCCCCGCGGTGGAAGGCATCGTGCGGGTAGTGGAGGTGACCGGGTTCGACTGGTCGGCCTGCGGCGGGACGCACGTGGGCCGGAGCGGCCAGGTGGGCATCATCACGATCCTCTCCACCGAGAAGTACAAGGGCGGGACCCGCGTGGCCTTCGTCTGCGGCGCCCGCTCCCTTCGCCGCCAGCGGGAGCGGATGCTCCTCCTCCGCGACCTCTCGCTCGCGTTCACGGCAGGAGAGCTGGATCTTCCGAGGGCGGTGGCGCGTCTCAAGGAGGAGCGGGACCGCCTCGACCGTAGGATGAAGACCTTGCTCAAGGCGGAGCTCGAGCGCGAGGCCGCATCGCTGGTCGAAGCGGCGCCCCGGGGCGCCCTGGGACCTGTGGTCGCGCGGCACTTCCCGGACCGCGAGCCGTCCGAGATCGGCGCCCTGTCGGCGCTCGTGGCGGCGCGGGGCGGCATCGCCCTTCTCGCGGCCGGAGCGGACACGCCGAGGGCGCACTTTTCCGCGCCAGCGGGTACAATAGCGGTAGGCGATCTCCTGGGCGGCCTTTGCCGCGAATTCGGCGGGAAGGGGGGCGGCCGGCCCGAATCGGCCCAGGGGGCCATCCCCGCGCAGGCCGTCCAGGCCGCGCTCCAGGCCGCAGAAGCGGCCGCGCTCGCCGGAGCTAGGGAAGGGAAAACCGGATGACGTTGGGGAGCTGGGTACCCGATTCCATGCGCTTGCTCGGCGCCCGCGCGGCCCGCGTGGCGCTCTTCGCCACGCTCTCGTTGGGCGCGCTCGCTCTGCCCGCCCCTTCCTCCGCGCAGTACTTCGGTCAGAACAAGGTCCAGTACAAGAACTTTCACTGGTCGGTCCTCAAGACCGAGCACTTCGACGTCCATTACTACGCGGGCGAAGAGGAAGCGGTGCAGGACGCGGCGGTCATGGCCGAGCGCGCGTACCGCCGGCTGAGCCGCGTGCTCGACCACCAGATCAAGGCGAAGGTTCCGCTGGTCCTGTACGCCTCGCACACGGACTTCGAGCAGACCAACATCACCCCCGAGCTCCTGGGCGTGGGCACCGGGGGCGTGACCGAGTTCCTCAAGCGACGCGTCTTCCTTCCGTTCACGGGCTCCTACGCGGAGCTGGACCACGTCCTGACCCACGAGCTGGTCCACGCCTTCCAGGTCGACATCCTGTTCGGAGACCGCCAGAGCATCGTGGGCAACCCCTTCTCGTCTTCTCCTCCGGGATGGTTCATGGAGGGCATGGCCGAGTATCTCTCCATCGCCGAGATCGACAACAACACCAAGATGTGGCTCCGCGACTCCTCGCTCGAGGGCTACCTGATCCCGATCCGCGTGCTCGACTATGTCGGCGACATCCGGGTGTACCGCTTCGGCCAGTCCATCTTCCAGTTCATCGCCGACACCTACGGCATCCAGAAGATCGGGGAGATCTTGAAGAGGACGCGGCGGATGGGAAGCGTCGACCGGGCCCTCGAGTCCGCGACCGGGCTCTCGGTCGACGTGCTCTCGAAGAAATGGATGGAGGCGGTCCGCAAGGAATACCTGCCCCAGATCGCGGAGCACGACAAGCCCGACCAGATCGCGTCGCGGCTCACCGAGGCCGAGCGGGACCAGTCGAATTTCAACGTGGCCCCCTCGGTCTCCCCGAGCGGGACGCAGATGGTCTTCATCTCGGATCGCAGCATGTACAACGACGTGTATCTCGCCTCGGCCCTGAACGGAAAGATCTTCAAGAAGCTCGTGGAGGGGGAACGGACGGGGAGCTTCGAAACGCTGAGATTCTTCAACACCGCGATCGCCTGGTCCGCCGACGAGAGCCGGATCGCGCTGCCCGCGAAGATCGGCGGCCAGGACGCGATCTACATCATCCAGATTCCCTCCGGAAAGGTTAAGGCGAGGCTCAAGTTCGGCCTCGACGCCATCTACTCGCCCACCTGGTCCCCCGACGGGAGCGAGCTCGCGTTCGTGGGAATCAAGGGCGGGCACTCCAAGCTCTACATCTGCGATTCCGACGGAAAGAATCTGCGGGAGATCTTCGGCGGGAAGTACGCGGTGCGGGATCCCGCCTGGTCCCCGGACGGCAACCGCATCGTGCTCGCCACGGACGAGGGCCCGGACACCGATCTGAAGCGGCTCATCTTCGGCAAGCTGAGCATCTCCATCCTGGATGTCTCGAGCGGAACCGTGACCGTGCTCCCGAACCAGAAGGGGACGAACATCTCCCCGCAGTGGGGACCCGGCGGCTCCTCCATCGTCTTCGTGTCGGACCGCTTCGGCATTCCGAACATCTTCCGCCAGGACTTAGTCACGGGTGAGACGGTCCGGCTCTCCAACCTTCTCTGCGGCGTCTCGGGCATCACCGCGGAAAGCCCCTGCATCTCGCTCTCGCGCGATGGAAAGAGGCTCGTGTTCTCGGCCTTCACGCGCGGCGGCTGGGACATCTATTCCATCCGCGACGTGCCGAAATTCCTGGCGTCGCCCCCGGTGCTCGCCTCGCCCTCGATCCCGGTGGATGCGCCCGT
>DASQBE010000058.1:0-13324 GCA_035635355.1 Binatia bacterium
TTCCGGACGATGTCGGTGGCCTCCCCGACGCTCCGGACGAAGAGATCGGTCGCCTCGAAGAACGGCGTGCGCACCTCGCGATACCCGTAGAGCGCCTGGACCGCGCGCGTGCGCTCCTCGAGCCACTGCCAGCGCTCGACCTCGCCCGGCAGGATGTCGCGCGTGCCGCGGGGGACCTGGAATTTCACGGCGTTCCTTTCTCGGCCGAGGGCCCCGGCGCGCGATCGCGGCGGCGGCCGATCGGATGGACGCGAATATACTGCGTGAAGACCACCGCGAGGGAGACGGCGGCGACGTCCATCATCCAGTCGCGGATGTCGCTGGTTCGCCCGGGCGTGAACCGTTGGTAGAGCTCGTCCATCCCGCCCACGAAACCGCCCAGGAGCACCGTGGCGAGGGACCAGAATCGCCCCCGGCCTCCCCCGATCGTGAACCGGAAGGCCCTTCCCAGGAGGAGCCCGAAGAGCGAGTACTCGGTCAGGTGCTCGAGCTTGTCGCTGTGGGGAAAGAGCATCGGGATGTCGCGGCCGGGAACGGAAGAGGCTCCGAAGATCAGCACGACGTAGAGAAGGACCGGGAGCCAATACCGAACGAAGAGCGAAGCGCGGGAGATCCGCGGCCGAGGCGAATCTCCCGCGTCGATGTTACGGAAGGTCAAACCGGCTCACGCTCCAGATATTCGTTCCGCGCCGCTCGGTATCGTAGAAACCATTCGCGCCATATCCATCGATCCGATTGGACACGAAGAAGATCTTGGAGCCGTCGCTGGAGAAACGCGGATGGAACTCGTCGGCGGGTCCGAACGTGATCTGCCGCGCCGTGGAGGGATCCGAGGCGCCCGCATTGATGATCCAGAGGTCCCGGTCGGTGTGCCCGGCCGAGCGTTTGGAGAACACGATGTGCGTTCCGTCCGGAGACCAATCCGGCTCGAGGGCCGCGAGGTCGTTGAGCCATACCGCGAACGGCTCGGGATTCGTGGGAGGGTTTCCGGTCGCCGAGAACTTGAACAGTCCGCGCGAGACCACGTTGTTCTGTCCGAAATTGGCGTAGGCCTCCACGACGACCGAGTCCCCGGTGCCCCGCCAGGACGGGTTCCAAAAGGAGTTCACCCCTTCGACGCTGGTGTTGCCCGTCGTCGTGGGCTGGATCGGAATCGGCCCTGCCGCGAAGTTCCCCGCGTCGCGCATCCACAATTTCGGATGGAAATGGTTGCTGGGGAGGGTGTCCGTCGCGTACGCGATCATCGAGCCGCTGGGCGCAAACCGCGGGCCGCCCACGAAAAGGTTCGAGTTGTTCGTCCACCGAAGCGCCAGCTGAGCGCTGGTCGTGTCCCCTCCGGTCCCGGCGACCATCCACATGGAGGCGCCGCCGTCCGTGGGGTGCACCTTTCCCATGAACACGATGCGCGAGCCGTCGAACTGCGCCGTGGGCTGGCTCACCTGCCAGAAATCCTGCGTGACCTGTTCGGGGGCTCCCATTGGAGCCGCGAGGGCCCACACGTCGGACTCACCGGTCCCCGCGTTGCGCACCTCGGCGTAGTAGATCTTCCCGTTCGTGGGCGGCGCCGCCACGTCGTACTGGATCGCGATGGAGCGCGTCCACCGCTCGAACTGGTTGTCCACGTACACCTGGAAGGTGCGCGTCTTGAAGAAATCCACGTTGTTGAGATCGTCGTGCGCCTGGAGCGAGACCGTCACGGGATACGTGCCGATGGAGTCGGGCGGCGTCCAGTGGACCGTCCCCGTCGTGGAGTCGGCCAGCACGCCCGCAGCGGTGCTCCAGTGATAGTGGATGGTATACCCGCGCGGATTGCTCACCACCGCCGTCAACGCGTTCACGTTCCCCCGGACGGGCGGCTCGTGATCCGAGCTCAGATTCTCGATCACGGGCGAGAACGTGCCCTCCACGTTGAGCGTCTTGTCCTTGTTCGAGCAACCGGTGAGGACCAAAAAGACAAAGATCCCCATCCAGAGCCCTCGTTGGCGATTCATGGAAGGGAAATGCTCCTTTCTGGGGGACACGGCGGTTACGTCAGGAAACCCTATCAGGTTACGGGGGCTTCCGTCAACCCGGCGGCTGGGGGGAGAACGGCTCCACGCGGAGGAAATGAGCCTCGGCGTCCCGAAGCCTCGTGAGGAATTGGGCCGGCGTCTCGCTCATGCGGAGCGAATCGCGGACGGATTCCTCCTTCAGGAGGCGGGACACGTTGGCCAGCGCCTTGACGTGGGGACCTCGGAGGCTCTCCGGCGAGACGAGGAGGATGAACAGGGAGGCGGGCTCGCCGTCCATGGAATCGAAATCGATCCCGGGAAGCGAGACGCCGCACGAGGCCACGAGCTGATCGAGGAGGCGCGTCTTCCCGTGCGGGATGGCCACGCCGTTTCCGATGCCCGTGGACATCATGGACTCTCGCTGGAGGACCTTGCTCAGGATCTCGCCCTTCGTGTCCACGCGATGGGCGGACTCGAGGAGCTGCACCAGCTCCTTGATGGCGGATTCCTTGTCGCGAGCCCGAAGGGAGAGCGAGACGGCGTCTTCGTTCAACAGTTCGGACAGGTGCATCGGCTCTCCGGCTCGTCCCGGGCTCGATCGGCGAAAAAGGCGGGCGTGGTTCTACAGGCGAGTGGCACGCTACCCGCGCCCGCGACGGAGCGTCAAGCGGAAAACGCCCTTGCGAGCCGTTCCAGCCTGAGTTTTCCTTCCTTCTCATCCTCCACCGTGATGTGCACGGTGTCCCCCGCGTGGAATTCGCCGGAGAGCAGCCCGGCGGCGAGGGGGTTCTGGATGCGGCGCTCGATGAGGCGCCGGAGCGGGCGCGCGCCGAACACGGGGTCGTACCCTTCGCGCGCGAGCAGGTCCAGGACGCTGTCGTCGGCGGAGAGCGCGATCTCCTTCTCCTCCAGCCGCCGCTCCACCTTCCGGACCTCGAGCTTCACGATCTCGCGGAGCGCCTCCCGCGAGAGAGGCTCGAAGATCAGGATCTCGTCGATGCGGTTCAAGAGCTCGGGGCGGAAATGGCTCCGGAGCGCCACCAGGAGGCGGTCCCGCATGGCCTCGCCGGTCTGCCCACCCGACTCGAGGATCAGATCGCTCCCGATGTTGCTCGTCATCGCGATGATCGTGTTCCGGAAATCGACGGTGCGTCCCTGGCCGTCGGTCAGCCTGCCGTCCTCCAGGATCTGGAGCAGCACCTGCGAGACGTCGGGATGCGCCTTCTCGATCTCGTCGAGCAGGATGACGGCGTAGGGGCGGCGGCGCACCGCCTCCGTGAGCTGGCCACCTTCCTCGAAGCCCACGTAGCCCGGAGGGGACCCGATGAGCCGCGACACCGTGTGCTTCTCCATGTACTCGGACATGTCGATCCGGATCAGGGCGTGCTCGTCGTCGAAGAGGAAGGCGGCGAGCGCGCGGACCAGCTCCGTCTTTCCCACGCCGGTCGGTCCGAGGAAGAGGAAGGAGCCCAGGGGGCGGTTCGGATCTTGGAGTCCCGCGCGCGCCCGGCGCACCGCGTCGGAAACGGCCCGCACCGCGTCGTCCTGGCCCACCACGCGCTCTTTCAATCGCGCTTCCATGTGCAGAAGCTTTTCCAGCTCCCCTTCCAGGAGCTTCTCCACGGGGATCTTGGACCACCGCGCGACCACGGCGGCGATGTCCTCGGCGTCGACCTCTTCCTTGAGA
This sequence comes from Binatia bacterium, assembly GCA_035635355.1. Taxonomy (GTDB): domain Bacteria; phylum Eisenbacteria; class RBG-16-71-46; order SZUA-252; family SZUA-252; genus WS-7. Next base: position 3,679 of record DASQBE010000058.1, read on the forward strand.
AGCTTCATGTCTTTCTGGAGCGAGGCCAGCTCCCCGCTCAGCTTCGAGAGCTCCTTCTCGAGCCCGGCGATCGAGCCGTAGCGGATCTCGGCCACGCGCCCCAGATCCCCCGCGCGCTCGGCCCGCTGCTCCTCCAGCCGGAGCGCGTCCATCCGCTCCTTCGTCTGTCGGATCTTCCCGATCAGGTCGCGCTCTTTCTCCCAGTGGGCGCGGAGCCCTTTCAGCTCCTCGTCCATGCGCTTCATCTCCTCCTCGATCTCCCGCATGCGCACCTTCGAGGCGGGCGCCCGATCGCGCTCGAGCGCGCGGCGCTCGATGTCCAGCTGGCGCTTGCGGCGGTCCAGCACGTCGATCACCACCGGGACGCTGTCGATCTCCATGCGGAGACGCGACGCGGCCTCGTCCACGAGGTCGATCGCCTTGTCGGGAAGCTGGCGGTCGGCGATGTACCGGTGGGAGAGCGTGGCCGCGGCGACCAGGGCCTGGTCCTGGATCTTCACGCCGTGATGGACCTCGTAGCGCTCCTTCAGGCCGCGCAGGATGGCGATGGTGTCCTCGACCGTGGGCTCGCCGACCAGCACCGGCTGGAACCTCCGCTCGAGGGCCGCGTCCTTCTCGATCCGCTTCCGGTATTCCTCGATGGTGGTCGCGCCGACGCAATGGAGCTCGCCGCGCGCGAGCGCGGGCTTGAGGAGATTCGAGGCGTCCAGGGCGCCCTCCGAAGCGCCGGCCCCGACGAGCGTGTGCAGCTCGTCGATGAAGAGGATGACCAACCCCTCCGACCGGGTGACTTCCTTCAGCACCGCCTTGAGCCGCTCCTCGAACTGCCCGCGGTACTGGGCCCCCGCGAGGAGCGCGCCCAGGTCGAGGGCGACCACGCGGCGCTCCTTGAGCCCCTCGGGGACGTCCCCGCTCACGATCCGCTGGGCCAGACCCTCGACGATGGCGGTCTTCCCCACGCCGGGCTCCCCGATCAGGACCGGGTTGTTCTTGGTGCGCCGCGAGAGCACCTGGATGACGCGGCGAATCTCCTCGTCGCGCCCGATGACCGGGTCCAGCTTCCCCTTGCGCGCGAGATCGGTCAGGTCCCGCCCGTATTTCGCCAGGGCCTGATACTTCTCCTCGGGGTTCGGGTCCGTCACCTGCTCCCCGCCGCGGATCCCGACCAGCGCGTCGTAGATCTTCTCCCGCGTCGCTCCCGCGTCGCGCAGGATGCGCCCCGCGTCCGAGGGGGTCGCGGGATCCACCATCGCGAGCAGCAGGTGCTCGGTGCTCACGAACTGGTCTTGCAGCCGCTCCGCCTCGCGCTCCGCGTTGTCCAGGATCTGGCGCAGGATGGAGGAGAGGGCGGGCTCCTGCTTCGCGCCCGACATCGTGGGGAGCTGCTTCAAGCGCGCCTCGACGGCCCTCTTGAGCGAATCGGGTGAAACGCCCGCCGCCTCGAGCGTAGAAAGCACCGCGCCCTCTCTCTGATCCATGAGCTCGGCGAGGAGATGCTCGGGCTCGATGTCGGGATTCCCCGCGCGTCGGGCGCGTTCCCCAGCCTCGGCGAGCGCCTCCTGGCTCTTGGTGGTCAGCCGGTCGAACCTCATGGGGAAGGAGTATAGCGCGACCGGAGCCTTGATCCATGCCACCCGTGACCCCTACATTCCCCGGTACCGTGCCCCCACCTCCTTCCTACCAGCAGCCCGATCTCGTCGACGTCTGGGACAAGGTCTCCGAGCGCTACCGGGGCATCGACATCGGCGCGCCCGACCACCGGGCCTGGATGGAGCGTTTCCTCGAGACCACGGGCCCGCCGGCGGGCCGCTCCTTCTGCGAGGTGGGCTGCGGCTCGGGCACCACCAGCGCGCAGCTGGCCAAGATGGGCGCCCAGATCACACTTGTCGACATCTCGCCCAAGTCGCTCGCGTTCGCGCGGGGTCACTTCCAGGCGGCACGGCTTCCCGCCCACTACGCGATCCAGGACGGGCTTCGGCTCGGGTTCCGCGACGGGGTCTTCGACGTGGTCTTCAATGGAGGGGTCCTCGAGCACTTCACCGACGAGGGAAAGGTCGCCTTGATCCGCGAGATGTACCGGGTCACGAAGCCGGGCGGCCTCCTGCTCATCGTCGTCCCCAACGCGCACGACGTGCCGTTCCGGCTGGGGAAGTGGATCGCCGAGCGGCGTGGGAAGTGGATCTTCGGCTTCGAGGACGATTTATCCGAGGGACGCTTCCGAGCGCTGGCCCGGCGCGCGGGGCTCCCCGGCGTGGAATTCGCGGCCCACAACCCGGTCGTGGGCTGGTGGTTTCTCCCCTACGGCCGCCGGCTCACCGATCTCCTGGGGCTGAACACGGCGGGCTGGCACGCGCGGCGCACCCGCTTCGGCCACGTGCTCGCGATGGCGGCGAGGAAGGGGAAGTAAGGAGCTACTGCGCCTCTTTCTTCGTCGCGAGCCGCTCCCGCGCGAGGCGGGCCTCGTCGCTCCGCGGAAATCTCGTGATCACCATCGTGTAGTACTTCTTCGCGGAGTCCATGTCCTTGAGCCGCGCGTAGGCGATTCCGGTCTTCAAGAGCGCGGCCCGGACTTTGTCCCCTTTCGGATAGTTCTCCGCCACCTTCTTGAACGCCTCGATCGCGCCCTGGAAATCCCCGAGGGCGTAGTCGCACTCCCCGATCCAGTACTGGGCGTTGTCCGAGACCTCGGTGGCGGGATAACGGCGCAGGTACTCCGTGAACGCGGCCTTGGCGAGACCGTAGCGGCCCGAGGCCAGGTCGGAGTACGCGGTCTGATAGGCCTCCTCGGGATCCATGCCCGCGGTGGAATCACGCAGCCCGCCCGAGGCGACGCGCAAGCTCTCCGACGTGGAGATCCTCGACTTCACGGCATCCATCTTCACCGAGAGCGCCGAGAAGCGCATGCCGGATTCCTCGAGCTTCCCCTGGAGCATGTCCATCCTCTGGTTCAGCTCCGAGAGCCGTGTGTCCGAGCTGGCCCGCGTGGCCTGCACGCTCTCACGCGTGTTCGCGATCTGCTGCTCGAGCGCGGCGAGGCGCCTCTGCTGCTGGGTCTGCAACGTGACGAGGCTGTCCAGCGAGACGCTGGTCGAGCGGTAATAACCCGAGGGCGCGCATCCGGCCGCCAACAAAGCGAAGGCCGCAGCGCCCAGGAAAAGCCGGCCCGTCATTTCGAGACGACGTGGGCGCGGCGATTCTTGGCCCAGGCTCCCTCGTCGTGGCCGTTATCGAAGGGACGCTCCTTGCCGTAGGAAATGGTGGTGAGCCGGGTGGCCGGAATACCGTAGCTCACGAGGTAGTCCTTGGCCGCGTGCGCGCGCTTCTCACCCAGGGCCAGGTTGTACTCCACCGAGCCGCGCTCGTCGCAGTGGCCTTCGATGACCACTTTCGCGCCGCTGTTCTTCTCCAAGTACTTGCCGTCCGTTTCCAGCGCGGACTTGGCGTCCTGGCGAAGCGAGAAGTCGTCGAAGTCGAAGAACGCGTCCTCCATCGAGAGACGATCGTTCGACGTCTCGGTGGGCGGGGGCGGTGCCTTCTCCTCCGAGGGAGGAGCTGGGGGCGTGGATTCGGTCGGCGGAGGCTCGATCTGCGCTGCCGAGCTTACTTTCTTTCGCGAAGAGCAACCCGGTGCGAGGGCGAGCACGACCGCCAGCCCGATCAGGGCAACGGAAGCAAACCGTGGCTTCAGGCTCATAATGTGTCTCCCATCCGGTTCAGGTGGTTGGATACCAACGACTTCCACATTTTCCGCAACCTACCACAGGCCCCCGGGAAACGTCAACCCTGCCCGGAATGGCCCGTCCCGACCCCCGAAAGATAGGTAGGGTAGCAAGCTCCGTTCCCTGCCCTCCCCCTAACCCTTGACCGCGAGCCGGCTCTTCGGCCGCGGCCCCCAGGCCGGGTTGAAGCATTCCCCGTCGCTCGTCAGACGAACGACGTCGCTTCCGTCGGCGTTCATCATGAAGATCTGGCGCTTTCCTTCCCGGCTGGAGCTGAACACGATCTTCCGGCTGTCCCCGGACCAGTGCGGGTTTTCATTGTGACCGGCGTTGGAGGTGATCTGGATCGGGTTCGATCCGTTCGAGTCCATCACGATCACGTCGAAGATGCCGTCGTGGCGCGCGGCGTAACAGATCTTGTCGCCCTTGGGGGACCACTGCGGGGAGTCGTTGTAGCTCCCCTCGATCGTCACGAGGCGCTGGTTCAGACCCTCCACGTCCATCACGAATACTTGCGGGGAGCCGGTGCGATTGGAGGTGAACATGATCTCGCGACCCGTGGGGCTGAAGGTGGGCGAGGTATCGATCACCGTGTTCCGCGTCAGCCGCTTCGCGGTCTGCGCGTCACGGCTGATGAGGTAGATCTCCGCGTTTCCGTCCCGCGAGAGCGTGCAGGCGATCCACTTCCCGTCGGGCGAATAATTGGGGGCGGTGTTGAGCCCGGGACGCGTCGAGAAGGGATAGGAGGCGCCCCGGGTGATGTCGAAGAGGTAGAGATCGGGATTTCCGCGCTTGAACGTGGTGAAGGCGATCTCGCTCCCCCACGGCGCCCACGCGGGCGAGAGCGCCAGACTCCGATCGTGCGTCACCTGGCGCTGGTTTTCTCCGTCGTAATCCATCATCCAGAGCTCCTTCACGCGCCCGTCCTGCCTCACGTACGCGATCTTGGTCTCCGCGATCCCGCGCTCTCCCGTCAGCGCTTCCAGCACGTCGTCCACGAACCGGTGCATGGTCTCCCGGAGGGTGCCCTCGCTGAAGGGGTAGGTGCGATCCAGGGCCACCTCCCCCGTTCCCACGTCGATCGCCTGGCCGTGGAAGCGGAGGAACGCGGCCCCTTCCCCCTGCTGAACGGTTCCCTCCACGCGCACGGTCCCGGCCCCGCTCGGATCGGGCACCGGCTTTCCATCCAGCGGCTCCACGTCCGCCACATTGAATACGCCGGAGAGCTCGAAATCCTTCCGCGCGATCGCGCGGCCCTGGGTGGGGTTCGAGCCCACCGGGCCCTCGCCGCGGAAGCGCGCGAGCATGAGGGGGGATTTCATGCTCGGGGTGCCGACGATCTTGGTGTGCACCTCCGTCTGGGCCACGAGCCCCGACGAGAAGAGGGCGCTCAGGAGGAGCGCCAAGGCGGTGGTCGCCGCATCGAGAAGCACTCGTGTTCTACTGGAATTCGAATCCAAAGTGGACTCCCAGGTACTGGTCCGTGTACCCCGCCGGCAGCGGCGGAAGGGGCGTCGCGCTCAAGAGGGCGCGCAGCGCGGTCTGGTCGAAAAAAGCGTACCCCGACGATTTCTCGATCTCGCTCATGGAAACCTGCCCGTCACGACCGATCCGAAAGTAGAGGACCGCCGTGATCGGCCCGCTCACTCCCTGAGGCGGTACCCAACGGGAGCCGATCTTGTTCCGAAGCGCCGCGAGGTAGTACGCGAAGCGGAAATCCCCGTCCGTGCGGACGCTCGCCGAGCGCGAGGAGTCCGCGGAAAACCACCGGGGCGTGAGGTCGGCCGCCGGCGCGGGCGTGACCTCCTTCACCGAGGGCGCCTTCGGCTCGCTCTTGGCTCCCTTCTTCGGCGGCACGCGCTCCGGCCGGATCACGACCTTGGCGCCCGGCTGATAGCGTTTCATGAGCGCCGGCTTGGGGCGCGCCTTGGGCGCCTCCTCGGCCGGCGCCTCGGGCGAAGGAAAGCTCCGGAGCGGCGTGATGCGAATGATGCGCGCGCGCGTCTGCGGGCCCACCCCTCCGGCGACGGCGTATTCTTTCGGAGGCTTGACCTTGATCCAGAGAAGGCTCAGCGCCCCGAGATGGAATCCGCACGCCCAGACTAGGAACCAGAGACAGGCCCGGGCACCGGGCGGAGCGGCTCCTCGCCGCAGCACTCCCGGTCGGTCACGAAGATCCATGGTTCGGCCATCCTGGCGTCAGGGCTCCCGCTCCAGCTCGAGAGCCTCATGGAGCGACCGGACCGCGCGCTCCGCGTCGGCCTGGCGGACCACACAGGTGATGGTGATGGACGAGGTGCTGATGAGATCGATGTTCACACCCGCCGCGGCGAGCGCCGAGAACACGCGTCCGGCCGTCCCCGGCGAGGTGGCGAGCCCTTCCCCGACGACGGAGAGCATGGCCACGTCGGGATCGTAGAGGAACGCGCGCGCGCCGATCTTCTTCCGGACCTCCTCCAGCACGGGCAGCACCGTGTTCACCTCGTGCGAGCCCACCGTGAAGGTCACGTCGTTCTTTCCGTCCGCGCCGCTGGCCTGGACGATCATGCGGACGTTCACGCCCTGCCCGCCCACCGCCTGGAATATCTCCGACGCGACGCCGGGCCGGTCGGGCACGCCGACCAGGGCGATCTTCGCCACGTCCATGTCGTGCGCGATGCCGCGGATGACCACCTGTTCCATCGAATCCCCCCTCGCGACGCGGGACCCCTCGTTCCAGTTGAAGCTCGAGCGCACGTGGACCGGCACGTTGAAGCGCCGCGCGATCTCGACCGAGCGGTTGTGCAGCACCTTCGCCCCGAGCGACGCCAGCTCCAGCATCTCGTCGTAGGAGAGCCGGGGAATCTTGCGCGCCTTCGGAACGATCCGGGGATCCGATGTATATACCCCGTCCACGTCGGTGTAGATCTCGCATTCGGCGGCCCCGAGGGCCGCCGCCAGCGCGACCGCGGTCGTATCCGACCCTCCGCGGCCGAGCGTCGTGACCTCGCGATCTCGGCTCACGCCCTGAAACCCCGCCACGATCACCACGCGGCCCCGCTCCAGCTCCTCTTTGATCCGGTCGGCCTTCACCTCGAGAATCTTCGCGCGCGTGTGCGAGGCGTCGGTCACGATGCCGCTCTGCGATCCCGTGAACGAGACCGCTTCCTGGCCCCGGTCGTTTACGGCCATCGAGACGAGCGCCATCGAGATCCGCTCCCCCGCCGTGAGGAGCATGTCCATCTCGCGCGGATGCGAGCGCGGGGACACCTGGCGCGCGAGATCGATCAGGTCGTCGGTCGCGTCCCCCATCGCGGAAACCACGACGACCAGGTCCGCCCCGCCGCGGCGCGTCCGGACGATCCTCTCGGCCACGTGGTGAATCCGCTCCGGGGATCCGACGGACGTGCCGCCGTACTTTTGGACCAGCAGGGGCATGGAGTGGAGATCGACTCCCAGGGGCTAGAGAAGCGTTGAAGCCTGCGCGCCCTTCGTCGCGATGCGGCCCGGGATGGCGCGCGCTTCGACGCGTCGCCGCGCGAAGGCCAGCACCATGGCCCTTCCAACGCGGCTCCCCCGCCCGGGGGCGTGGAACGCCAGCACCGTCGGGCCGCTCCCGCTGATCGTGACGCCATAGGCTCCGGCGCGGCGCCCCGCCTCCACCACTCCCTCGAACCCGGGAATCAGCCGCGCACGGTACGGGACATGGTACACGTCCCGGAGCGCTTCGGCCAAGAGTTCGAAGCGGCGGGTGATGAAGACGTGCTCCAGCGCCATCGCCCGGGCCGTGTTTTCCGCCGCCTGGCGGAGCGGGATCGTGGCGGGCAGGAGGGCGCGCGCCTTCGCCGTGCTCACCTGGATCGACGGGACCGCGAGGGTGAGGCCGAGACCGCGCGGCAGGCTCAGGCGGAGCGCCTCCACGCTTCCGTCGCTTCGCGGCATGGCGAGCGTGAGCCCGCCGAAGATCGCGGGCGCGACGTTGTCCGGATGGCCCTCGAGGCGCGTGGCTTCGCGGAAGAGGGCCTCGGGCGAGAAGGGAGCCTTGAGCCAGTGATTCGCGAGGGTCAGCCCCGCGACGATCGCGGAGGCGCTCGAGCCCAGACCGCGGGCGAGCGGGATCCGCGAGCGGATGGTGAGGGCCACCGTGGGGACCGACTTCTTCGCGAGGCGAAACAAGTGCCGGAAGGAGCCCAGCACCTTGTCCTGATTCGGATCGATGGCCAGGTCCGAGCCTTCGCCCAGACGCCGGATCGAGAATCCGGACGCGATCCGCTCCGCGGTCACGGTCATCGGAATCTGGAGCGCCAATCCGAGGCAATCGAATCCGGGCCCGAGGTTGGAGGTGGAGCCGGGCACCACCACGCGCCATCGGGTGATCACTCGAGGATCACCTTGCGCAGCGCGCGCGGGTCCGCCTCGACCTTCTCCACCGTGTTCGAGACGGCGACCGCACGCTCGGGATCCTTCAGCCCGTGCCCGGTCACCGTGCATACGATCGTGTGCAGGCCATCGAGCTTCCGGAGCGAGGCGAGCTTCAGCACGCCCGCGATGCTCGCCGCCGAGGCGGGCTCGACGAAGATGCCCTCCATCTCGGCCAGCGCGCGGTAGGCCGCCAGGATCTCCTTGTCCGTCACCGTATCGATGAGACCCCCCGAGCGATCCCGGGCTTCCAGCGCGGGCTTCCAGGAAGCGGGATTCCCGATCTTGATCGCGGTCGCGATGGTCTTGGGCTCGGCGACCCGCTCGCCCCGAACGATGGGCGCCGCGCCCTCGGCCTGGAAGCCGAGCATCTTGGGCAGGGAGCGTGCGGGGCCCGCGGCCGCCGCGGAAGCTCCCCCGCGCGCGAACGCGGCGCCCGCCGCCGCCGCGCGCTGCTCGTAGCCCTTCCACGTGGCCGTGATGTTCCCGGCGTTCCCGACCGGGAGCGCGTGCGCGTCCGGAATCCCGCCGAGCGCGGTCGCGATTTCGTAGGCCACGGTCTTCTGCCCCTCGATCCGATCCGGGTTGATGGAATTCACCACGGTGACCGTGCCCTCCTCCGACATCGCGCGGACCAGCTCGAGCGCGCGATCGAAGTTGCCCTGGATCGCGAGCACCCGCGCGCCGTAGATCATGGCCTGCGCCAGCTTCCCCGACGCGATCTGCCCTTCCGGGATCACCACCACGCACCGCATGCCGGCGCGCGCCGCGTAGGCCGCCGCCGAGGCCGAGGTGTTCCCGGTGGAGGCGCACAAGAGCACCTTCGACCCGCGGGCCTTCGCGCGCGAGACCGCGACGGTCATGCCCCGGTCCTTGAAGGAGCCGGTCGGGTTCTGTCCCTCGACTTTCACGTAGAGCGTGATGTCGCTCCCCAGGCGGCGCGAGAGCCCCGGTGCCAGGACGAGCGGCGTGCCGCCCTCGAGAAGCGTCACCACCGCCTCCTCGGGAATCTCGGGGAGGATGTCGCGAAACTCCCGGACCACCCCGCGCCAGGCGCTCATAGGTCGAAGATCCTCACGGCGCGCGGCGATTTCCGGATGGTCTGGAGCCCGCTGATCCCCTTCACGGCCTCGCGCACGTCGCGGTCCCTGGCCTGGTGGGTGAGGATGGTGATCGAGGCCTCCCCGCGCACGCCCTCCGCCTGGAACATCTGCGCCACGCTCACGCCCGCGCTCCCGAGGCAGGCGGCGACCTGAGCCAACACCCCGGGGCGATCCTCCACCATGAGCCGGAGGTAGTACTTCGTCCGGACCATGTCCAGGGGGAGCCTCCGCTCGGGGTCGTGCCGCGGGGGCGATCCCAGGACCTTCACGCCGGACACGCACTCCCGTGCGGTGACCAGGACGTCGCCGAGCACCGCCTGCGCCGTCGGAAGCGCCCCCGCGCCCTTCCCGTAGAAGAGCATGGAGCCCGTGGCCTCGCCGCGGAGGTAGATCCCGTTGAACTCGTCGCGGACCGCGGCCAGGAGG
>DASQBE010000059.1:0-10251 GCA_035635355.1 Binatia bacterium
GCTCTCCGTGATGGCCGACTATTCGGTCAGCGGCCAGAACGAGGGCTCGCCGCGCGCCTCGTTCGAGAACGTCACCACCGAGGAGATCACCGGCGAGACCTATGGGCCGCTCAAGGCGGCGTGCGAGTCGGTGGTGGAGAAGGAGGCGCCCGGATGGGCGATCCTCCGCCCGGGTTTCATCGTGGGTCCGTGGGATCACACCGGACGGTTCAACTACTGGCTTCGCCGCGCGAGCGAGGGGGAAACGATGCTCGTTCCCGGCCCCCCGGAGGCGCCGGTCCAGTTCATCGACGCCCGGGATCTCGCCGCCTTCGCGCTCCTGGCCGTCGAATCGAAGAAGCACGGCACCTATCACTGTGTGGGCCCGCGCGAGCCATGGACGTGGGGCGGATTGCTCGAGGAATGCGGGCGGGTGACGGGCGCGGACCCGCGTGTGGCGTGGGTGCCGGAGAAGTTCCTCGATGCCTGCGGCATGCGGCCGGGCGAGCTCCCGATGCGCTTTCGCGGAGCCGACGGCCTGGCGCGCACCAGCAGCGCCAAGGCCATCGCGGAGGGACTCACGTTCCGCCCGGTGGGCGAGACGATCCGGGACACGCTGGCGTGGGATTCCCTCCACGGCAGGCGCGACGTCGGGCTCTCGCCCGAACGCGAGCGCGAGCTGCTCCTCGCCTGGGAGCAGGTCAGGGAAGCGGCCTAGCCCCAGGATTCGGCTGGATCTGCACGATATCCAGACACTGCGTGGTGCAGCGTAGGCAGCCCGCGCACAGGGTCTCCCGCAGCTTGAAATTCTCCCCACGGCCCCGAAACACGCGACGGATGCGCGACGATGTCCGGCTCGGCGCGGGCCTCGATGTGATAGCGTTGATAGGGGATCATCTCGGATCGGTGCTCATTTCCGGGCCCGGTCCGCGGAGAGGCTGTGGGAGCAAGGTTGGAGTCATGCGCGACAAGACCGCGATTCTACGCACCCGGAACCGAGGGGCAACTCCCGGCGCTTTTCCCGACGACGTGGCCGAGCGGGCGCAGTCCCAGGAGGACAGGGCGCGTCTCGCGGCCATCGTCGAATCCTCGGATGACGCCATCATCGGACAAACCCTGGAAGGGGTCGTGACGACCTGGAATCGCGCCGCGGAGCGTCTTTACGGGTACACGGCCGCGGAAGCCATTGGAAATCCCATCACGCTCACGGTGCCCCCGGAGCGGAGGGATGAGATCCGGGACTACCTGAGCCGGGTCCGGCATGGCGAGCGCGTGGACCACATCGAGACCGTCCGCGTCCGGAAGGATGGCTCGAGGATCGACGTCTCGATCACGGTCTCACCCATCCGCGACGACGCGGGAACCATCATCGGGCTGTCCAAGAGCGCGCGCGACATCACCGAGCGCAGGCGGTTCGAGGCGGAGCTGCGGCGGAAGAACATCGAGCTGGAGATCGCGAGCCGCGCGAACGACCACTTCCTGGCCTCGATGAGCCACGAGCTTCGAACGCCGCTCAACTCGATCATCGGATTTACGGGAACCCTGTTGATGAAGTTTCCCGGGGATCTCACGGAAGCCCAGGATCGGCAGCTGCAGCTCATCCAGGTCAACGCGCGGCACCTGCTCTCGCTCATCAACGATCTGCTCAACCTGGCCAAGGTGCGGTCCGGCCATGCGGAGGTGCAGCGGGAGCCGGTGGAGATCCGGGAGGTCGTGGAGGAAGTGGCCGCCACCCTGCGGCCCAGCGCCGAGGCGAAGGGGCTTCGGCTCGCAGCTTCCCTTCCACCCGATCGCCTTCAGATCAACACGGACCGGCGGTCCCTGATCCAGATCCTCATGAACCTCACCACGAACGCCATCAAGTTCACGAAGTCGGGCCACGTTCGCATCGATGTGGAGCGCGTCGAGCACGGGTCCCGGGGGCCGGAGGTCGCGCTTCACGTCGCGGACACCGGGCTGGGAATCGCCCCGGCGGATCAGAAGCGGCTCTTCGGCGCGTTCGAGCAGCTCCATCCCGGGATCGAGCAGGAGGATGGGGGATCGGGGCTGGGTCTCCACCTGAGCCAGCGGATGGCGGGGCTGCTCGGCGGGAGGATCGAGTTCGCGAGTGAGCTCGACAAGGGGAGCACGTTCACCCTGTTCCTCCCGGAGCGATAGAAATGGCCATTCGCGTCCTCGTCGTGGAAGACGATCCGGACAGCCTCGAGCTGATGACGTATCTCTTCCACGCCTTCGGCCACGAGGCGATCGGCGCCCACACGGGCGACGAGGCACTGGTCCTGGCCATGTCCGCTCGGCCGGATCTCATCCTCTGCGACCTTCGCCTGCCGGGCATGGACGGCTTCGAGCTTTTGTCGCGGCTCAAGTCCGACCCGTATCTCCAGTCCATTCCCGTGGTGGCCGTGACCGCCTACGCCATGCCCGGCGACCGGGAGCGCGTGATGAGCGCGGGCTTCCAGGGATATGTCACGAAGCCGATCGATCCCCAGACCTTCGTCCGTCAGGCTGAGGAGTTCTCCGCCCGGGCCTGAGCCGCATTTTTGTAAGTTCGAAGCGATGCGAATCGTTGAACGTGGAGGCGGTCGATGGAGAATACGAGGAAGAGGATCACTCGTCGAAGAGGATGGTGCTCTCCGAGTAGAAGCGGACGTGCTTCTGGGCGATCCGCTCCTCGATCCAGGCCACGAGCCAGCGGTTCTTCTCCTCGATCGTCTTGACGGGATCGGCGAGGATGCCGAGGGGAATGTTGACGCGAAGCGCGCGCCAGGGGATCACGTGCCGGGTGATCCCCGCCGGGAGGCGCGCGCCGCTCGTGGCGATCTCGATGATCTCGTCGGGATGGAACTTGGGAAAGACCACGAGCGCCGTCACGTCGGGAAACCGGGCATGCGCCTCGCTCCAGGAGTCGCGCGTGGCCCGGTGGAAGGGCACGCGGTCCCGGTAGAGGTCCACGACCGCGTTCAGGAGCGCGTTCCGCTCGTAGAGGCCGTGGTCGCCGAGCAGCGTGAGCGCCTCGTCGGGCCCCGAGAGGACGAACGCGAGGGCCTCGCGCCGCGCCAGGAGGGCACGCGCCTGGCTTTGTCCCTCGTGTCCGAGCGTCAGCCCGGGCACCCGCCCCAGCTCGCGCTCGAGGCGCTCGTACGGGAACCCCGAGAGGGCATGATGCCAGGTCGTCAGCTCGACCGACGCGTCGTCATAGCGGACCACCTGCACCAGGAAATGAGGCAAGCCCGCGGCACGGGCCGCGGAGACCCGGTTCGCGCCGTCCAGCACCACGAGGCGTGGGCCGCGCTCCGCGGAGACGACTTCCGTCACGATCGGCGGATTTTTGAGGACCCCCGCGCTGCGGAGCCGTTCGGAGAGTCGGCCGACGCGGCTCTCGTCCTCCTGTTCGTGGGGCACCAGGAGGTCCGTCGGGACGACGCGAAGGTCCGGAAGCTTGGGCTCGTGGGTCTCGGCTTGGGACATGGGCGACCACTCTAACGGATTTCTCTCCGCGGGAACATCAGGGGGCCGCCGCCTCGAGGCGGCCCGCCAGATCCGCCAGATCGCGCACGGAGAGATCCGCAGGGCCGAACCGGGCGTGCGCCCTCGTGACGTAGACGCAGGTCAGTCCCAGCCGGCGCGCCGTGTCCAAGTCATAATCGGCGTAGGCGGACACGTGCCACCAGCTCCGGCCGAAGGGAACGCCGCGCCGCGCCGCGACGTGCCGCCAGAACGCGGGGTCCGGCTTGTAGCAGCGGATCTCCTCCGCGCAGATCCACCCGTCGAGATGAAACCCCAGCGTCCGCTGCGCCTGCTTGCCGTGCTTCCCATCGCTGTTCGTGCTTGCGACGCAGGGCGCGATGCGGCGCAGCCGCCGCAGGGCGTCCCGCGAATCGGGGTAGAGGGGCCAGCCGCCGGCCTCCTCGGCGATCGCGCGTGCCGCGTGGAGCGGCACCCCGAGCGCGCGCACGAGGCTCGCGGTGACGATCGAGGCATAGGGCCGGAACGACCCCGACTCCAGCTCGGCCTGGATGTCGATCACGCGGTCGAAGTCCCCTGCGCGGAGCTCGGCGCCGTGCCGGCGAAGCGATTCGAAGAGTCCCCGCCTCCAGTCCAGGACGGTGCCGAAGATATCGAAGGTCAGGAGCCGGGGAATCATCGCGCGCCCCGGATCTGGCGCACGAACACCGTCCCGAGAATGAACCAGAGCGCGGTGCATGCGAAGACCACGGTGTAGCCCAGGAGCAAGGACCGGGACTTGAAGGCGGACAGGATCAGCCCGGTGACCGCGGGAGCGATCACTTGCGGAAGCACGAGCGAGACGTGCCAGATCCCCATGTCCTTGGCGGCCGACTCCCCCTGGGGAAGAACGTCGATCGCCAGCGCCCAGTCCACCGCCTGGTACGCGCCGTACCCGATGCCGAAGATCGCGCCGATCCAGTACATCGCCGCGAGGGAGGGGTGAACGCCCACGCCGATGAACAGGAGGGAGGCCGCCGCCATCAAGCCGCCGCTCGCGTACACGAGAGGCTTTCGTCCGAAATGGTCCGAGAGGGCCCCGGCGAGGAGGCTCGTGGGAATCCCCGTCGCGATGATGATCCCGATCAGGTAGGAGGCGTCGCGGACGGCGTTCTCCGAGCGGACGACGTCTTTCAGGAAGAACTGAAAGAAGGTGAACACCGAGTAGATCCCCATCATGACGAGCGCGCGCGTGAAGAGCACGAAGTAGAAGTCCCGGTATCGAGCGCCTCGAAGAAGGAAGGAGGCGGCGAACTCGCGGGCCCGGAGGGGCTGCGGCGCTTCTTCGAGCGGTCTCTCCTTCACGCCGAGCACCGTCACCGCGCTCAGGATCGCCAGGGTCGCCGCGATCGCCAGGTAGATCGCCTCGTAGCCCCGGCCCACGATCAGCGCTCCGGCCGCGCCCACCCCGAGCAGGGTGCCCGCCGCCGTCATCAGGGCGAGCCAGCCGCTGGCCTGGCCGCGCTGCTTCGCCGGCACGAGGTCGGGGATGAGCCCCGCGTAGGGACCGCCGGCCCAGTTGGCGCCGAGCTGGACGCCGAGGTAGGCGAGCAGGAAGAAGCCGATGCTTCCTCCGGCCCCGAACCGCGCGAGAAGGAGCAGGAAGGCGATGTTGATCGCGGTCCCCACCGCGAGAAACGGACGGCGGCGCCCGATCCGATTTCGAGAGCGGTCGGACAGAGCGCCCGCGACCGGTGTGGCCACGAGGGAGAGCGCGGCGCCGGCCGCGGGAATCAGGCCGTTGAAGAGCTCCTTCCGGCTGTCCCCCACGAGCGCCGCGATCTGGCTCGGGAGCACGACCGGCAGGAGGGCGCCCCACTCGAAGTTGTACGCGAGCCAGAAGCAGGAGAGGAGGATGTGGTCGCGGTCGTTCCGACGGGTCCGGGGCCGCTCGAACGCCACCTAGACGCCTTCCCGGTGGATCTCGTGGAGGGGATTCCCGCCCCAGACGGTGCCCGCGGGGAGGGTCTTCCCCTTGGGGAGGAGCGAGAGCGCGCCCAGGACCGAGCCCTCCTCCATGACCGCGCCGGGGAACACGACGGAGGATTGTCCCACGGTGCATCGAGGCCCGATCCGGACCGGGCGGATGCGCAGCATGCCGCGCTCCCCGACGTGGCCGATGATCACCGCGCCGCCTCCGATGAAAGCGCTGTCGCCGATCTCGATCAGATCGAAGTCGAAGATGTTGCTGGTGTTGATGAGCACGTTCCGGCCGATGCGCGCTCCCATCATGCGGTAGAACGCGTTCAGGACCGGCATGCCCCGGATGTGGTCCAGGATCAGGATCTTCGCCAGCCCCACCAGGGATCCCAGGAACGCCCACCGGATCGCGTAGGAGGAGACAAAGGGGTAGTCGCCCTCGCGGCTTCGAAACCGGATGAGATGGCGGATCAGGATGACCAGCACCAGATACGCCAGACCGAAGATGAGGTATCCGATGCCGAAGGCGAACGCGAGGAGGAGCGGCGAGCCCGAGGCCCAGAAGATTTTCACGAAGAGGACCGCCGGCAGGAGGGCCAAGCCCACGACCAGGAACTGGAAGATGAGGTACAGAAAGGACGCGAGCCGGAGGCCCAGGTCGAGCAGGTGTTTCATCAACCCTCCTGATCGGGACGGCGCATCCTAGCACGACCCCCTATTCGGTCGGCGTTTCCTGCGTGAGCCGGAGCGAGGCGGCGTAGCCGGGCCAGCGAGCCAGGATCTCGCGCCAGACCACCAGCGCGGAATCGGCGCGCCCGCTGCGGTAGAGCGCGAGGCCGAGGTTGTGGCGGAGGACCGGCAAGTCGCCCCGGATCCGCACCGCCTCTACCAGAGGCGGGACCGCCTCGGCGTACCGGCCCAGCTTGATGTAGCTCAGGCCGAGGTTGTAGTTCCCCTCCCATCGTTCCGGTCCGCGCCGGATCCCTTCGCGCAGATAGGGAACGGCCTCGTCGTGGCGGTCGAGCCGCATGAGCTCGTAGCCCACGTTGGTCCAGTTGCGCGGATTGGTGGGCTCGGCCAGGACCGCGGCGCGCGCGTAGGGCAGGGCGGCCCCGTATCGGCCGAGGTCTCGATAGTAGAGCTCGAGCACGCTCTTGCCGTACGCCCGGCCGTACCGTGACACGCGGACGGGATCGTTCACCAGCGCGCGGAAGCGCTGGACCGAGGCCTCCTCGCTCGCGTTCACGAGGACGAAGGAGAGGAGCGAGACCACGGAGATCCCGATCAGCCCGGCCGTCGTCGCAGCGTCCGGGCGATCCCCCCAGAGCCGCACGCCGGCGGCCACGCCGAGCACCGCGGCCGGAAGGAGAAAGATCACGGCCAGGTCCCAGTCCTGCGCCGGGGCCACGGGCGTCATCAGGGAGGCGAGAAGGAGGAAGCCGGGGACGGCGGCCGCGGCCAGGGTCCGGAGGTCCGGCGAGAACGGGCGGAAGCCTCCGCGCGTGGCCCCGGCCCACGCGAGGAGCAGGAGCGCCGGCACGGGCATCGCGAGAAGGACCGCGTTCAGGATGTCCGCCAGGTGCCCGTAGGAAAGGAACGCGTACGGCCGGTGGAAGGTCGCGCCCTCGAATCCCTCGCGAACGCCGCTCGTGGCCGCGCGCAGCGGGGCGGTCCACTGCGCGGGACGGTACTGGAGCGCGAAGAGGAGCGCCACGAGGATCAGGAAGGGAAGCGCGAGGAGAAGAAGGCGCTGCGCGACGGGCCTCTTGTCCAGCCACACGAGGACGAGGTACGAGGGAACGAGGTAGAGCGCGCCCAGGTGCGTCGCGGCCGCCACGCCGAGCGCCACCGGCAGGATCCACGGCGAATCGGCTCCGCGGGCACGGCGAAGAGCGAGCCATAGGTAGAGCAGGATGAAGACGGCCCCCGCCGGGTAGCTCTCGATGTACCCGAAGTAGAGCTGCGATCCGCCCAGCGTGAGGAGAAGCCCCAGGGCCAGGACGAAGCCCCGGGTCGAGGGCGCGATCTCCCTCGCGATTCCCGCGAGGATCGGGACGGCCGCCACCCCGCAGAGGATGGGGAAGAGCCCCATCGTGCTCGCGTCGGGCGCCGCCCCCGTGGCCCGCACGAGGCCCGCGAAGGCGTGCCAGAGCGCGGCGAAGAGGGGCTCGCTGTAGGCTCGATGCTCTCCGGACTTCGCCGTGGAGAGCCATACGGCGCCGTCGCCGAGAAGCTGCGTCCGCGCGCGCAGGAGCCAGAGAAGCGCCGCGTAAGGCGGCAGGAGGGCCAGCGCCCACACGAGGGAACGGCCCGTTCCCCGGGGCCGTCCCGGGGCCGCCGGGGGCCCCGCGGCATGCGCGGGCCGGAGCGCGCGAACGGCCAGGAGCGCGGCGAACCCGGCGAGGGCCGCGAGAAGGGCGATCCGGAGCGGAGGCGCCAGGAACCCGGCCGCGTGGAGCCCCCATCCGCGGGGCCCTGCGCGCATCGAGGCCGATAGAACCAGGAGCGTGTAGAGGACGCTCCCGGCGGCGAGCCACATCAGACCCGCTCTTAGCGGACGATGCAACGGTCGCAGGCGATGTATCCCAGCTTGATGAAATAGGCCGCGATGTGCGCGTTCTGATCCGCGTCCTTCTCCCCGAGCGAGCTGCTGGGGGTGCATTTCACGGCGATCTGGATTCCATCCGGATCCGAGTGACGGGACACCGAGTAGCCGTACCGGATGCCGGACCCCAGCGCCACGGGCGACGGATCATTCTGATAGGTGGGCGTTTCGTACGAGACCAGCACGGAGTCCTGCACGGATCGAAGCTTCATCGTGCTGTACCGGTCGATGAACTCCTGGGCGCGATCCCAGGTCTTGAGCGAGTGATCCCGGGGAACGAGGAACGTGAGCGGGGTATCCATGGCCAGACGGAGCCCGGCCTGCTCCTCCACGGAGAGCTGAAACACGGAGGAGGAGGCGCAGGAGAGCGCGGCCAGGGCGAGAGCGCATACCGTAGCGCCACGCAGGAGGAGCGATCGCACGGGGTGATCTTACCGGTGCGGTGGGCCGGGTTCCAGGCCCAAAGGCCGGGCAGGATCGCCTATAGTTTTGGCCGGAAGGTGCCGAGACTTGTAGCTCGGAGAGTGCCCATGAGACCCCTCGCATCCATCATCAACGCCCGAACGCCGATCTGGATCGCCGCGATCCTGCTCCTCGTCGCGGCCGCGGCGTCTCCTGCGCGCGCGAATCTGGGCGCCGAAGGGGAGCCCACGTTCGGGATCTCCGGCTGGTTCAAGGCTCCGCCCCGCCTCAGCGAGGAGGCCACGCTCCTGGTTCGAATCTGGGGCGGGGACGCCTCCGATCATCCTGTCACCAGCGTGGCCCGCATCTCCATCCCCGAAGGAATCGAGATCGTCTCCGGAGACACCGTGAGCGTGGCCCGGGTGGATCGCCACTCGCGGAGGCGCGCGGACCGCGTGGTCTCGCTGGTGATCCGTGCCGTGCGGAGCGGAAACTACGTGATCCGCGGCCGGCTCGAGATCGACGAGGGCGAGGAGCATGGGCGGGACGAGACCGATTTCATCCTGCCCCTCACGCTGGAGCCCGAGACGCTGCCCGTCGCGCAGGCCCCGCGCGCCACGAGGTACGAGAACGTGCGCCACGGGCAGAGGTACCGCTACGCCGGGCGCTACCTCGTCCCGATCGACAGCACGGAGGCGCTCCTCGAGGAGGAGATCACCGCGAAGCCGAAACCGATGGCGCAGGATACGGCGTCGTGCCACGGCTGCCCGGGCCCTCTTCCCGCCGCCGTGCCCTTCGTCGTCATGGTGGGAAGCGATGGCCGGGTCCGCGACACGAGGTTCCTCGACATCCAGGAGGAGGGGACCATCGATCCCAACCTGGTCGCGGCCGCCGGCGCGGCGCTGGCCCACTGGCAGTTCCAGCCGGCGAAGGCGCGCGAGAAGCCGGTGGCCGATTACGCGGTGGTCTTTGTCCCGGTCCGGGACGGCCAGCCCTAGGGCGTCTCGCCGCTCAGAATTCTCGCCAGCTTCTTCGGATCGATGTTTCCGCCGGAGACGACGCAGACCACCTTCGTTCCCTCCGCCTCGCCCTTGAGGGCCGCCGCGACCGGGGCCGCGCCCGCCCCCTCGGCGACCACGCGGGTCCGCTCCACCAGGAGGCGGATCGCCGAGGCTACCTCCTCCAAGGTCACGAGGATCGATCCCTCCACCAGGCCCCGCACCATCGGCCACATCTCGGGGAGCACGCTCCTCCCCCCGATCCCGTCGACGAAACTGGGTCGATGCTCGATCGCTCGAGGCTCGCCCGCGGCGAGCGAAGCCGCCAGGGGAGCCGCCGTCTCGACCTCGCACGCGTACACCCGCGCGCCCGGCCGCTTCGCGAGCACGGCGATGGCGATGCCGGAGAGGAGACCCCCGCCTCCGTAGGGAACCAGGATGGAGTCCACGTCGGGCAGGTCCTCGAGGATCTCGAGCCCGATCGTGCCGTTGCCGGCGATCACGGCGGGGTCCGCCACCGGATGGATGAAGAGCCCGTCCCTCCCCGGGTCGCCGTGCTCCTCGATGACGCGCCACCAGGCCTCGAAGGGCACCTTCACGGTGGTGGCGCCCAGGCGCTCGATCGCGTCGAGCTTCATCTGCGGGGCATGATCGGGGACGATCGCGGTGCACCGGATTCCCATCGAGCGCGCCACCCAGGCGACCCCCTGCGCCATGTTTCCGGCGCTCGCCGTGTAGACGCCGGCGCGAAGCCGTTCGGGATCGGCGAGGCTCATGGCGTTCACGGCGCCCCTCAGCTTGAAGGAGCCGATCGGCTGGAGGTTCTCGAGCTTGAGGTAGATC
>DASQBE010000060.1:0-3967 GCA_035635355.1 Binatia bacterium
GCCTGGAACATCCCTCCCCGGGTCAGCATTCGCTCCATTTTGGGAATGAGGGCGTCCGAGCCGGCGCGGCCCAGGGCTCCACAGAACGCGGACCGCTCGTCGAGATCGCGGGTCACGAACTCCGGCGCCTCGATCACGCTCCATAGAATTCGCGCGGCACGCTCGTCCTTGCGGCCCGCAAGCAATTCCGCGACCAGGATGCGAATGCCCTTGTCGGAGTCGCGCAACGCCGAATTGAGATAGGCGCGGCTCGCGGGGCTGTCGATCCCGGCCAGGGCCCGTACCGCTTCCTTGCGCACTCTCACATCGCTGTGCGTGAGCGCGTCCCCGAGGGCCCGCTCCACGCCCTGGTGCGCGATCCGGCCCAGGACATAGAGAATGTTCCGCACCACGTACCAGCGAGGGTCCGAGAGCCGGTCGAGCAGGATGGAGACGTGGCTCTTGCACGAGATCACGAGCGCCTCGCAGATCGCCCGGCGGACCTTCATCTCCTCGATTTCGCCCAGAACGGTGCAGAGGATTGGCGCTACCGACGGACCGAGCTGCGCCAGGAACTTGGTGAGCGCGTCGAGGTCGACGTTCGGGTGCCGCCCGAGAATTTTCCCGAGCTGGCCCAGGAACTCATTTCGCCCCATGTGCTGGAGGACCTGGTGGGTGGCGGCCTTGAATTCACTCGGGGTCGCCTTCTTGGAGTCGGAGATGCCACGGAGGCGATCCACCAGCTTGCATGCCTCCTCCATGTTCCCCGCCACGAAGGCCTCCTCGACGAGGCGACCGACGCTCCACGCGATCTCGAGGAATTGGGCCGGGATCTCCTCCGCGCCGAGCAAGACGCAGAGGATTTCCAGAATCCGTTCTCGCGGCGAGAGCGCGTCCTCGATCGTCGCGAGCATGCAGATGTTATGAGCCTCGACCTCGGTGAGGTTGGACAACACGGGCAGGGGCTGGTCCGAGACCGGCCCACCGTCCGTGGGCAAGTCCCAGTCATCGGATCGGCCCTCCGTGGCCTCGCTCGGATCCGGCTCCCCCTCCCCGATCGTAGCCGTAGGCCACGGAAGCCCATCGTCGGTCGGGCCCGCGAGATCTTCCCCGCCGGGCCGGGATTCCGGGTTCCACTCTTCGAATGACACGCACTCGTAACCGATGTGTCGGAAGTCTTCCTCCCAGAGGAGCGTGACCACGTCCTCCGAGTCCTGGTCGCGGCCGCCGGTGGCGCGCACCAGGATGTCCACCAGGGCCCGCAGCTCATCGGGCTCCAGACCACTTCGAATCGTGACTTCGCCCAGCCCGTCCCTGAAGAGCGAGACGGAGAGGGAGCCGCCCTGCTTGGAGCTGTGGTAGACGCACTCGCCCTCGAAGAAGAGACCGAACTCCTCGACCCGAATGGTGAAATCACCGAACTGATTGAAGCAGGCCTGAGTCGCCTCTTCGAAATCGGCGCGCATCTTGAGGAGCGCGGAATCGTCTCGCGCGTGCGTTCGGCTCGCCTCGATCGTGCGCACCAGGGCGTCGACCCAGCCCGCGACGCGCGCCGTATCGGACGCGGCGATGGGATCGCGCGCTACATCGGTTCTCGAGGAGGGTGGACGCCCGGCTTGACGCATATCCCCGGAAATATCGGCAAGGCCGCGGGGAACTTCATCCTGGGGGCTCGGCCATGGGCCGTTTAATTCCGGCTCAGGGCATTGAAGGGACTGAGGTTAGGGGGATTCTCAGCGGCCGGAGGTTCCTGCCTTTGTATCCGTGCGACCCTTCTGGGCTTCCTGCCTCTCCTGCCGCGCTTCCTTCCGCTCGGCTTTGGGGCCCTCGTGGGCCATCGAGACGACCTCGCCGTGGATCGCATCGACTTGAACTTCCTCGATTCCGGACTTGCCCGGCACGCGGATATCGAACGAATAGATGAGCTTTCCGTGCTCGCGCTCCAGCTCGGCCGCTTGGACCTTACCGCCGGGTACCTTGGCGAGCGCGGTCGCTCGAGCCGTCTTCATGCTTACCTTGGCATGCGTCGCCTGCTTCGCTTTCGCGCCCCCGTGGGGGGAAACGGGGGCCGCAGCCGCAACCCCGAGGACCGCGAATAGCGCGAGTATGAGTGTGACCCTCACCTGTGACATGGGTTCTCCTTTCTGCATCAGTTCTTGGGGAATACGCGGGCGATGACCTTGTCGCCGACCGTGTCCACCACGACCCCCGCGTCGCGTCGAAGGGCGGGCCCGAGCCGCGACCAGTCGCGCCCCGACGTCACGCACACGGCGGAGCCTCCTCCCTCGAGGTACCGGTCCAGGCCGCGGGATCCGCTGACGATCGGCAACGGGTGGGGCGTGTAGAACGGCTTCGGGCGGTCGGAGAGAACACTCACCGGCCGTCGTGTGTAATAGGAGACGCCCCGGGCGAGGAGGGGGGAGGCCATGATGGTTTCGGCCGGACCCACCTCAACCAGGATCTTCCGAGAGAGAGAGCGCGTGGACACGAGCGCATCGACGGACGGGGCCGCCCAGGCCAGACACACCAGGAGCAGGACGATCGAGCTCGAGGCGCTCGCGGCGACCCACGCGAGCGAGATGCGGCGCGTACCCAGGATTAGTGCGATCCCGAGGCACACCGCCACGAGTCCAAGCGGCCACGCGAAGGCGCCGTACGGCGCGATGCGCGGGGCGACCAGGAACGGAATCACCTGAGCGAGGCTCAACGCCCCCATGATCCAGCGTTCCAGGCGGCCGCGCCCATCATCGTGCAACAGCAAGTCCAGAGCTCGCCCGATCAGCAACGCGAGAGGCACGAAGAGGAAGAGCACGTAGCTCGGCAGCTTCGACGCCGCGAGGGTGAAGAAAGCGAGGCAGAGTAATCCCCAGAGAGCCAGGAAGCGCGATGGGACATCCCACATCGCGCGTCTTCGCGCGGGGCTCGCCAGCGCGGCCCATGCGGGCAGCCACGGAATGGAGCCCGCGGCGAGCACGGCCGGATAGTAGTAGAAGTGGTTGTTGTTCCGATGCTCCGCGTGGAAGAACCGCTCCACGTTCTCGTGGATGAAGAACGCGTCGAAATAGGATCTCCCGAACTTCTGCAGCATGATCGCGTACCACGGCACCGCGATGGCGCCGAAGAGGGCCAGCCCACTCACCAGCGAAAGGGGCCGGACCGAGAAGCGGGGGCCCCGCGCGAGAAGCATCGCGGGAATCGCGAGCACGGGCAGGAGCAAGCCGAGCGGACCCTTGGTCAGCGTCGCGAGAGCGCTCATCCCGCACGCGACAACGAACCACAGTCCGGGGCGGCGCACGCTGCGACTCGCGAGCCAGAGCGAGAAGACGGCGCCGCAGACGAACGCGGCGAATACCATGTCGGTCAGCATCATCCGCGCCGAGACGAAGAATTCCACGCTCGTCGCGAGCACGACGGACGCAAGGAGCGCGGCCCGCCCGCTGAAGGCCCTCGCCCCGAACGCCCAGGTCAGGAGCACCAGCAGGGTGGCGAAGAGCGCCGCCGGCGCACGGGCGGCGAACTCATTGTCCCCGATGACGCGGAACGAGCCCATGGAGAGCCAATAGAGGAAGATCGGCTTTTCGAACTGAGGCCGGTCGAAGATTCGTGGAGTGGACCAGTCATGGGCTTGGAGCATTTCGCGGGACGATTGCGCGTAGAAGGGCTCGTCCGGGTCGATGAGGCCGAGGGTACCCAGGTGCCACCAGAAGGCGACACCGCAGAGCAAGAGCAGGGCGGCGACGCGAAGCCGCCAACCCATCAGGATTCCACCAGGGTGACGACGGGCTCACCGGAGCTGGCGACGCTCGGCTCGGATGGAAGCTGGAGGGACGGCACGCGGGACGGGGCGAAACTCAGCCACGGCCAACGATCGAAGAGACCGAGTCTCCGCCGCAAGGGCAGATCCAGCTTCGCCAGGCGAAAGTCGGCATGGCGCAGGGCGGGGCTGGTGATCGTCACCATGAGGCAGGCGTCCTGCCGGCGCGCCTCA
>DASQBE010000061.1:0-3798 GCA_035635355.1 Binatia bacterium
CCCCGCGAGATCGCGGCGTGGTCGATCGCCGCCATCTCGCTCGCGGTGACCAGGCGCTGGCCGCTGGGCAGGAGCATGTCAGTCCTCGACCAGCACGACCGCGACGGCGTGCGAGGCCGCGTGCGAGAGGGAGATGTCCACGCGGCGCGAGCCCACCAGCTTCCGGGCCGTGCCGTGGAGCTGCACGCCCGGCCGCGGGCCTTCTCCCCGCACGACCTCCACCTCGCGCCAGATCGAGACGCGCCCGACCTTGAGCGCCTTGGCGAAAGCTTCCTTGGCGGCGAAGCGAACGGCGAAGGATTCGGCGGCGCGCGCCCGGGCGCGGCAATAGGCGATCTCGGTGGGCGTGAAGATGCGCTCGAGGAATCGCGCGCCCCAGCGCTCGATCGCGCCCGCGATCCGGCCCACCTCCACGATGTCCACGCCCACGGAGACCATGCCTTAGATCGCGCTGAGCGGCGTGCCCGCGTTCAGCCGGTCGATGATCTCGACGAGCTCGTAGACGTCGTTCAGGTCGTAGTCGGCGCCGGAGGTCCCGGTGCCGAAGGTGTCCCCGTAGCGCGCGAACGCGGTCCGGATCCCCAGCTTGGCGGCTCCCACCACGTCGCGTTCGGGCCAGTCCCCCACCATGACCGCCTCGGCGGGCGTGACCCCCAGGAGCTCGAGCGCCCGCTCGAAGGGCTTGGGGCTGGGTTTGCGCTCCCCCGTGTCCTCGAAGGCCACCACCGGATCGAAAAGGTGCTGGAGCTGGAGCTGGGCGAGGCGCATCCAGGCTTGGAGCCGCGGAGCGTCGGAGACGACGGCGAGCTTGAGGCCCCGCTTCAAGAGCTCCATGAGGGTGAGGTTCACGTGCGGGTACAGCACGAGGTAGGAATCGCGCGCGCGGCGGTAGGCCACGATGCCGCTGGTCAGGAGCTTGTAGTCGATCGCGCCGAATTGCTCGTGCAGGAAGAGATCGAATACCTGTTGGTACTCGATCCCCTCGCGGTCGTACACGCGGTAGATCCGCTCCGATGCTTCCTGGCGGGTGAGCTTGAGCCCGGCGTCGATCATCCCGTCCACGGCGGCGTCGATCGCGGCGTGCTTCATCTTCATGAAATCCGTGAGCGTGTTGTCGAGGTCGAAAATAACGGCTCGGATCAAGGGGGCCTACTCGGAGGCGTGGTTACTTCTGGGATTGAGCTACCATCTTGCCCAGGCTGATCTCGCCGTTGTCGATGCGAACATTGAACCCGCAGCCCGGATTCGTGCAGACCCACGCCTTGAACGTTATGGGGGCGCCGTCCCTGCCATAGTCCGAGAGCGGGATCAGGACTCCGTTATTGCATTTTCGGCAGTCGGGCAGCTTCACTTCCATGACCCGGCTCCTCCCCTCCACACAAGGCCGCTTCGCACCCCGGAGATCCGCGTAGTGCTCCCAGGTGTCCGTCCTCCCGATACTCAGACCCCGTGAAATCTGGTGTCAAGTCAAATTACGATTTATCAACAGACTGGGTGCGTTATGATGCCCCGAAATCCACACGAAGAGAGCTTCCTTCCTCCGAAAATCGGCCTCCGAGGCGCCTCGATGAGCCCCGAAACAGCAGGCTATCTCCAGAGATTGCAGCCTCTTCTCTCCATGCCCCGCGAGACGGTTCCCCAGCTCACCGTGGAGGAGACGCGGAGCTCGCTGCGCTGGGCCGCCGAATCGCTTGGCCTGGAACTAGTTGAAATCAAAAACATTGCGCCCACGTTCCTGCTCCTTCCGCCGGCGGGGCGCGACCCCGACGTGCTCCTCTTCGGGACGTGGCATGCCGAGGCGCTTCCGGTCGATCCGGCGGCCGTGGAGGGGGCCGAGCGGCTCGCGCTCTCGACGACCCTGGCGGGTCTCGGGCGCGCGCCCGAGGCGACCGCGGCCATCCTCGTCGCACCCGGGGCCACCCAGGGCTCGCTCATGCTCGCGCAGGCCCTCCGGGAGCACAGGGCCAGGCTTCGCGCCCGTGTCGCGTTCTGGCCCCGCATCGCGCCGCGCGCCCCGCGCCGGCGCCGCGTCTTCCTCGGCGCGCGCGGCCGGGTGGTGCTCGGGGTGTGGGAAGCGGGCGTGAACCCGTACCGGATCCGGGACCGGATCGTGGAGGAGCTGAAGGGGGAAGCCTACGGGCCACGCCCGCTCGACTTCGAGCTCCTGCGCAAGCTGGGAGAGAACAGGGACGCGCTCGATTTTCTCGAGGAGACGCTCGAGGCCCCTGGCGCCGGGACGGGCGAAGGAGAGGCCCGCCTCAGAGGGGCCCTCTTCGAGCCGCGGGGGCAGGTCGTGAAGCCCCAGGTGAGCCACCCCGACCGGCCCCAGGCGTGGCTGATTCTAGACATATCCGAGAACGCCGATCCGGACGAGCTCCTGGAGCGCGCGCGGCGATACGCCGAGGGCTCCCGGATCGAAATGGCGGAGGGATTCCCCTGGGATCGCATCAGCATCCACCACCCCTCCATCCAGGCCGAGATCAAGCTCACCAAGAGCGTCTCCGAGGGGCCCGAGATCTGGCCCGCGGCGCCGTGGTTGACGCCGAGCGGGGTGTTCACGCGGGCGCTCGGGCTCCCGCTGGCCGAATGGGGGGTCCCCGTCCACCCGGGGGTCGCGGTCCGATTTCCCAAGCCGGAGGACTTCGAGGCGCTGGCCCGGGAGGTGGAGGGGCTGATTCGAGGGGCGCTCGCGGAGGCGGTGGAACGGGCCGGGTGAGGGTGGCCGACACGAGCCTTATCTCGCGTGTTTCCCGGGCTCTCCACGTACCCCTAGGTACGAGGCATGTACCTTCCCGCGCTCATCCCGTGGTGTCGGCGCACCCCTGACACACGCGCCCCAAGCGGCTATGTTGCGTTCCCTGAAGGGTTGAGGTTTTCTGGCGCGCTCGCGACCACTCTTGGCATGTCGGGTGCAAAGACACACAAGCGACACCGCGCATCGTTTCAGCCCTGACCCCCCATGGTGCGCGGCGAGAGCCCCTGAAGCACTGCTTCAGGGGCTTCTTTTTTTCACCAAACTCGCCCCTTCCGAAGGGCCCCGAGCGGGTAGAAGGTGCCCCGCCACCGCACTCCTCCCTGGCCCAGCGTGACCGCCATCGAGCGCAGGAACGCGTAGACGAACAGGGTGATGCCCAGAGGCATCAGGACGGCCTGCCAGAGGCGTATGCTCACGCTCCGCTCCACTTCCCGGTAGCAGAGGAGCACCCCCGCCCAGGCGGCGAGCGCCAAGAGCTTGGGGAGGATGCCCGGCATGGTGAGGCCGAACACGGGCGCCCAGCCGATCCAGAGCATGAGCCAGGGCGCCGTCGCGCCGAGCAAGACGTTGTACCGGGCCGCCGGAAATGCATTCTTCTCGACCCCCCGGATCAGCCCTCCCACGCCCGGGTGCCACCGCACCGCGGCCAGCCCGTCGTGTTTCGCGAAGACCTGGCGTGCGCCGCCCTTCTTCAAGATCTTTCCCAGCGCCATGTCGTCGAGGAGCTCGTAGCGGATCGCGCCGTGCCCACCCGCGCGGCGGTAGGCCTCGCGGCGGACCAGATTGAACGCGCCGATTCCGATCGAGTTCCTCCGCCGGGGGTCGGAGGCGAGCCATGGCCGCTGGCTGGAGTTGAAGATCACCATGAACGCGGCGACGAATAGAGCCTCGCCCAGGCTCTCGAGGCGCATATCGGGTCCCACCGCGATGTGGTCCCAACCCTGCCGTACCGCGAGCGAGACGGCGCGGCGCGCGGCATCCGGCGCGAGCGTCACGTCGGCGTCGACGAACAAGATCCACTCCGAGTCGGTCGCCTCGGCGCC
>DASQBE010000062.1:0-3576 GCA_035635355.1 Binatia bacterium
TCAGACACACGATCACGCTCTCCCCCGGCGCGAGCGCCTCTGGGAGCCCCAGCCGCGCGATGGTGTCGTCGGTCTCGATGTTCAGGGAATCGCCGCCCAGGATCCGCGCGCCCTCGATCCGCTCGCTTCCCCACCGCTTCCGCGGGAGATCCTGGACGCGCCAGTTCTCCTGGGACGCGCCGTAGCGCGCCATGTGGGATCCAGGCCGGTATGCGTTGAGGTAGAGGTGGAAGTAGAGCTCGGAGAGCGTGTCGGGCGAGAGATTCCAGTAGGCCAGGGTCTCCCGGCCGGCGATCTCGTACTTGGGGGGCGTGTAAGTCACCGCGAAGCTGTAGTGAACGTCCTGCTGCCAGCCCGGGACGCCCGGGGTGTGCTCCGCGCGCGCGGCCTTTGCCGCCAGAAGGACCACGACCGCCGCGAGCGGGAGAAGGGCGGTCCTCGCGGAGATCACTTGTGGAAGAGTTTTTTCAGGGCATCGCCGGCCTTTCGCAGCGTCGAGTCGGCGGTCGCCGGATGCGACTTCTCCTGGTTTCGCGCCGAATCGACCGCGAGCGTGGAATCCACCCGTCGCAGCGAATCCGGCCGGCGCGAGATGCCGCGCACCAGGTCGCTCATGACCCGCTTCCCCACCTCGCTCGTCATCTGCTTGGTCGCGACCCTCATGAGCTGCTCGGTGTTGATCGTGATCCTGGGCGCCCGGTCGAGCCCCGTGATCTTGAGGCCGACCGGAAGCCGTCCGTCCGCGTCCCGGGCGTACTGCGCGAACTTGGCCAGCGCGGAGTTCCCCTTGATGCGGCTGGGCGCCAGGCGGAGGAGCACGTTCAGATCGAGCGCATGGTCCAGGCTCACCGAGCCGTTCATCTCGGCTTTGTCCGGTCCGACATCGCCGCCCGCCTGGTCGATCAGCATCTTGCTTCCCTGGATTCGGACCGTATGCGTGAGCTGGGTGAAGGGGATCTCGGACGGCTCCGCCAGGCCGAGGGTGCGCGCGATGGCGATCACGGCCGGCGTCAGCTTGATCTTCCCGTCGTCCACGGTCCCCTTGAGGAGCCCCTGGAGCGTCTCGTTGGGGCTCGCGCTGGGGAAGCCCTGGCCGCTCAGATCCACCGCGCCGCTCAGGAACCCGGTCAGCGCGGAAGCGAACGGCATCGTGCCCGCCGCCACCTGCTCCACGGGCGCGCGCGTCACGTCCATGTGGAGCGTGTAGCTCGGCTTGGTGAAGGGCGTCAGAACGTTGAACGCGCCCTGGAAGGTTCCGGTGCCGATGGAGCCCTTGATGGGCGAGGCCACAAGGTCCTTGCCGTCGTAGCGGATCGGCGTGGAGATGTTCGTCGCGCGCATGGTGCCCGAGCGCACTTCGCCGATCTCCACGGTGCCGTTCAGCGCCCCGATCGGAATCGGGAGCGCCGTCGGCGGGGGCGCCTCGACCTTGGCGGGCGCCTTGCCGCCCGTGGGGGGCGCCCACTCCTCGGCGACCAACCGATCGATCCCGACCTTGAAGGTGGCGCTGCCCAGCGGCTTCCCCATCGCCACCGTCCCGCTCATGTTCATGGTCGAGGAGCCGACCTGGGCCCGGATCGAGTGGATGTCGGCGGACGCCTCGTCCCCCGCGATATCGAACGTCAGGCCCCGCATCGGGCGCGTGAGCCCCTGCATGGTGCCGTCCATTCCGTTTCCGCGAAGGGTCCATTTGATGGCGGGCTTCGCCGGCGGCTTGAGCTCGAAGGCGGCATGCGCCTCGATCGCTCCCGAGCTCCACTTGGGCGCGTTGGGCACGATGCCGTTCAGGCGCGTGGCGGGGGCATGAAGATCGAGCTCGCCGGCCGTAGTACCTCCCGGCGCGAGGAGGCCCGTGGCCTGGAACCTGAGCGAGATTCCCGACCCTGCGCCGGAGCCGCTCGCGGTGAAAGTCTGGTCCGCGCGCGTATTCCACACGGCCTGTACCCGATCGATGAGGAACGAGTTGTCCTGGGCTCGCACGGAAAACCCGGTCATGTTCAGCGTGCCGTTCGTCACCACCTTGGGGGTGACGCCGCTCGCGTGGATGTTCCACGCCGCCGTCCCCTCCCACTTCGCGGGCGAGGCGGCCGCGAGCCCACGGAACGCCGGGGCGCCGGAATCGATCTTCTGGGGCTTGCCGTTGATCTCGAGGTCCAGCGCCGGCCCGGTGCCCGTGCTCTCGCCCTGCTTCGGGAACCGCACGGTGCCCGACAGGGCGCTCTCGAGCGGTCCCAGGTCGACGGTGCCGTGCATCACTTGCAGGACCCCGGGCCCGCCCTTCGCTTCCAGATCGGCGTCGAGGGCGAGAGGGGACGGAAGCGCCATGTCGGCCGCCGCCGCGGAGGCTTTCCAGAAGAGGCTGTCCGCCTTGGCCGAGGCGCGGATCGAAGAAGGCTCCTCGAGCGTCCCCTCGAACGCCACGTTCCCGCTCAGCCCCCGGAGCTCCATGCCGCTTCCGAGGGTATCGCGCATTCGAACGTTCAGATTGTGGAAGTCCACGCGCGGGACCGCGATCTGGAACTGGGGTCCCTGGGGCGCGCCCGGAGGCTTCTCCGGCTCGGGCCCCCGATCGGTGAGCGTGACCCAGGCGCCATCCAGCTTCGCGGAGGAAACCTCCACGCGCCGGGAGAGGAGCGGGAGGATCTTCATGCTCACGAAGACCTCGTTCGCCTTGAGGTCGGTCCTCGAGGGGCCGACGTCGGGAATGCGCGCGGTGAGTCCCTCGATCTTCACCCCGATCGAGAGCCATTGGATCGCGGGCGTCAGGCGGGTCCACCGCACGGTCATGCCCTTCATCTGAGCCGCCTGGCGGCGCGCTTCGCTGTCGATCCAGTCGCGCGGCATCAGGAACCACGCCGCAGCAAACACGACGGTCGCCGCGACGACCGCGCCCCCGGCGACCACGAGAGCGATGCGAAGCGGACGGCTCACGATCCTCCTTCCGCGCCGGCGCCCGCCGGCGTCTCTTCATAGAAAGCGCGAATCTCCCGAGCCACGCGATCCACCTGATCGGCCGCGAGCCCGGGGTAGATGGGAAGCGAGAGAACCTCGCGCGTCAAACGCTCCGAGACCGGGAACGATCCGGGGCTCAAGCCCAGCGATCGGAAGCAGGGTTGCGCCGGCACCGTCAACGGGTAGTAGACCCGCGTGGCGATCCCCCGCTCCTTGAGCCGGCTCGCCAGCGCGTCGCGCCGGGGTGCCACGATCGTGAACTGGTGGTACGTATGCCGGGCCCGGTCCGGATTCGGCGGCAGGCCCACCGGCGTTCCCTCGAGCCCGCGCCGGTACCGGGCCGCCAGCGCCCGCCGCGCCTCGGTCCAGGCGGGCAGGTGGCGAAGCTTGGTGCGCAAGAACGCGGCCTGGAGCGCATCCAGCCGCGCGTTCGTTCCGAGCGCCACGTGGGTGTAGTTCCCCGCGTCGCCGTGAACGCGAAGGAGCCTGGCCCGCGCGGCCAGTGCGTCGTCCTCGGTCAGGATGGCTCCGCCGTCGCCCAGCCCGCCGAGGTTCTTGGTCGGGAAAAAGCTCAGCGTCGCGGCGGCGCTGGAGGAGCCCACGGGGCGCCCCTGGTCGTCCGCG